>JAJDTN010000416.1 GCA_022827165.1 Candidatus Latescibacterota bacterium | reverse complement strand
CGCCACGGGAAGCCGTGGGTGAGGCTGCACGGGACCTCCGGCCAGCGCTCCATCCAGCGCGCCAGGACCTCCAGCTCGGCCAGGTAGCCGCGGCGCCGGCTCTCCAGGCCCTGGGTCACCGAGGCCTCGCCGGGGCCGGTGCCGAGGGTGAAGAACACGGGCACGCCCAGTCCCGCCACGGCCTCCCAGAAGGGACGGAGGTGCTCCCCGTCCCACGGGTCGGAGCGGTAGTAGTAGGCGTGGGGCGGGTTGAACTTGATCGCGTGCAGGCCGTGCTCCTTCACGGCGGCCACAGTCTCGGCGGTGACCGCGTCCAGCTCGCCGGCGAGCCTCCACTCGTCGACGGGGGCCATGGAGAAGATGCGCCCCGGGTCGGCGGCGACCGCCTCGGCCTGGAAGGCCGGATCGCGGCCGAGCATGGCGTCCACGTGGAGCAGGGCCTTGTCGACGCCGGCGTAGTCCATCTCGGCGATCAGGTTGTGGGGCGTGTACCGCAGGTGCGCCAGGTTGGGCGGGTAGAACTGCTTGGTGTAGTCCTCGCCGTCGATGGTCCACACGACCCGCCCCTTGTCGTGATCGACGCGGAAGTCGACATCGGGCAGGTTGTCGAAGTCCATCGCCCCGCCGGGGGCGGCCAGCACCTCGGAGGAGGCGGGAGCGCGGTCGCGGATGCGCCAGGCCGGCTGGTGGTGGGAGGCCTGGCCGCCCTGGACCCACTTCAGGTGGTCGGCGGCGGTGGCGTGGCCGGCGGGGGAATCCCCGGGCGGAAAGCAGTAGGCGTGGGAATCGATGACGGTCACGACAGCTCCCGCGAGAACTCGTAGGTCCAGTCGACGACCCGAAAGCCGTGATTGGTATAGAACAGGAAGGCGCGGTCGTTGCTCAGGGCGGTGCTGATGGCGCCGTGGCGATAGCCGCGCTCTCGCGCCAGGAACATGGCCTGCGCCAGCAGGAACCGTCCGAGGCCGTTGCCCTGGTGCTCCTCTGTCACGCCGAGCCAGTCGCAGAAGGCGAAGTCGTGGGCCTCGTCGGCCGACGGGGAGGAGTCGGCGCCGCTCACCAGGACGCAGGTGCCGATGATCTCGTCGCCCTGGAGAGCCCGAAGCCTCAGCCCCGGCAGCCGGCCCTCCCCCGGGCGGTCCTCCAGGCTCAGGTCGAAGTCCAGGCCCTCGGGTTGGACCCCCGGCTCCGGCTGCATCTCCGGCCAGTCGAGGAAGACCTCGCCGCCGCTCCGGGTGTAGCCGCGGAACCGCACCAGGGCCTGCACGTGATCCAGATGGTCGGACAGATAGGCGTGGGGGAAGCCGTAGAACGGGTAGCGCCACACCTGCGGCATGACCGTGCTGTGCCCCAGGCCTCGCTCACCCATCCAGGATTCGGCCGCCTCCAGCAGGGCGTCGCCCACGGGGCGCTGGCCGCGGCGGCAGGCGAGAAAGCGGATCACGCCGACCTCGTGGTCCTGCCACTTGTGGACCGCCTGGCGGCCGACGTGGACGAACCCGTCGGCTGATCCCGCCACGAGCACCGCCTGCTCCAGCAGCCGGACCCCGTCGTGCTCGGCCTCCGCTGAACCCAGGATCCCGCCCAGGGCCGAGGCCGCCACCGGCCAGCAGTGGGGGACGCGGCCCACGAGCAGGTCGTTGTAGAGGTCGAGGACGCCCTTCAGGTCGTCGGGGCGATAGGGTCGTACCGGAATCGTCATGGCCGGTGAGAAAGAAGAGAACGCAGGGCGTCACGCTCAACATGGACCTCCGGTGCAAATAGTGCACTCTGGCCCCCCGTGCACGCCTGCACACACCACGTGTCCGGTAGTGAACAGGCTCGGCCGTGCCCGGTGGATCCTCACCGGCCCGCCCGGCGGCCGACCCGGGCGCCCTGGAAATCTGAGACTGGTATCAGGAATTGCCCACGGCGCAACTCATGCCGCCGATCAACCTCGAAGAGTCGGGAGAATCCCGTTCGTTTACTCTTATGTGATTGATTATGAACAAGTTGAAGCCGATCGGCGGAGGACCGGCTGGGAGCCCGAGGGGTGCTCAGGGGCAGCGGACACCTCCGGCGGGGGCCCGAGAAGGAGACCGGGGGCCCCTCCGGCCTGCCATCGAGACCGGATCGCCGGGGATCAGGGGCCCGATGCACGATGGCACGGAATTTGTATGTGTTTTTCCGCGAGACGACGAAGTGGGACGGCAGCAAGGGGAGGAAGCGATGTCGAACTATCGCTACATGGGCGCCGACGGCAGCGACGACGAGATCACCGTCATCGAGGACAAGAGCATGTTCGTCAAGGACGGCGACGGCAACTGGTCGCCGGGTTTCCAGTTCATCGACAGCCGAACGGTGAAGGCCCATCCCTTCATCATCGAGGTCCTGATCCAGGACTCCGAGCGGCTTTGGTCCATGGACGAGATCCTCGCCGAGTTGGAGAGCGAACCCGTCAACTAGAGTCCGGGCGCCCGCCCGGACCCGTCCTCCGCGCCTCACCCCCGCTCCACCATCGGCAGCATCTTCTTCCACGCCGGGTCGGCGTAGAACCGATGCCCCTCGCCGCCCACCACGAGGCGGCAGCGGTCCTCGGCGCCGGCGGCCCGGTAGATCTCCTTCAGACGGCGGAAGGCCTTGCGCACCCCCTTGATGGGGAAGATGGGGTCCTCCCGCCCGGCCACGCAGACCACCGGCCGCGGCGCGAACAGGCCCATCACGTCGGCCATCTCCGCGTCCTGCAGCAGCCCTGGCACGTAGTTGTCGGCGCAGTGGTAGATCGACATGATCGAGTCGCGGAAGGTGCAGAAGTAGCAGGAGGGCATGGCGAAGCGCAGGCGCGGCAGGGTGGCGGCCGCGAAGAGGCTGATCGTCCCGCCCCCTGAGTTGCCCATGACACCGACGCGCTTCCAGTCGACGTCGGACCGCGTCTTGAGGTAGTCCAGCCCCCGGTCGACGTCGAAGACGCGCTCGCCGATCAGCGTCCGGCCCAGCATGATGGCGTGCATGGCCGCGTCGTGGCAGCCGTGCTGGGATACCCTCTCCTGGTGCTGCTCGCGGCGCTCGCCGAAGGAGCGCTGCTCGATGCACAGGGCGGCGATGCCGCGGCGCATGCAGCCCAGGCCGAAGTCGCGGTCTCCGTCGACCTCCATCTCCCGGGTCTCGTCCTCCCGCTCCACCGCGATCGAGCAGTGGGCCCCCGTCGTATGCCCCTGCACGCAGACGAACCACGGGAGCGGCCCTTCCACGCCCGCCGGCAGGCAGATGTAGGCCATCACGTCGGCCCGCGGCTCGGCGCGGAAGAGGATCTTCTCGATCGTGCCCAGCTCGTGCGGCCGCTTCCACAGGGAGCGCACCCGCAGGGGCTCACGCTCCCCCGACGGCAGTCCGATGCGCTCGCGCACCCGGCGGCGCAGCCGGCGCTGCCAGGCCGTCAGGTCGCCCCCGTCCCACGCCAGGGCGGGCTCCGTGTGGTCCATCAGCCAGCGGTGGTATAGAGAGGGCGAGAGCTGCGGTTCGGGGGAGCGGATGCGCCTGGTCACGGCAGGGATCTCCGGGTGAAGCGGAAGAGCGGGTGCGAGCCGGTGGTTGCGAACCCACGGCAGCGACCCTGCCCGAGGGACACCCCCGTCCGCCGCCGCTACCGGCGAGCCAGGGTCTGCGCGAACCCGGCGGCACCTCGGGCCCACGGCAGCGATCGCCAGCCGAGGGACCCGCCTCGTCCGGGGCTACCCGGCGAGACCACCGGCTTGGCCGCGGGCCGCGGCCACCTCGTCCGCCGACAGGGCGCGGCCGTGGACGCGCACATCGGCCAGCCACCCCCGCAGGCCGGCATGGCACCCGGCGCCTACGCGCAGCGGCACCCCGGCGTCGACGTCGTAGTCCTCCGGGGCGAAGGCCGCCGAGCGGCCGGCGGGCCTCCCGTCGACGAACAGCTCCAGCCGCCCCGAGCGGCGCACCGCCGCCACGTGGTGCCAGCCGGGGCTCAGGACGTCGTCGAAGGTGGCCAGGGCACCGGCGCGCAGGCTCCACACCCGGCCCGAGGGCAGGGTGCCGGCAAAGAGCTGGCCGTCGAACACGGACATGGACCACACCCGCCGCAGGACCACTCCGGGAGTGGCGTCCAGGGTGCCCACGTAGGAGAAGGCATCCCCCCCTCCGTCGGCGGGGTCGTGGCGGTAGACGATGCCCATGGGCAGGCCGCCGACGTAGAGCTTCTGGTTGAAGACGGCCATGGCCATGATCTCGCGCTCGTACCCCGGGCGGGTCAGCTCCGTCCAGCGGCCGTCCTCGCCGCGGCGGTGCACGGTGCCGCAGGGCCAGGTGCCTACGTGCAGGCGGCCGCCGTAGACCGCGGCCGAGTAGGTCTGGGTCGAGCCCTGCGGATGGCCCCAGTCCTCCCAGCTCTCGCCGCCGGCGTAGCGCAGCACCGGCCCGCCGTTGACCAGGGCCAGCAGGTTCCCCTCGAAGACGGCGAAGGCGATCAGCCGCTCGTCGGGCCCCACGTAGCGCCAGTCCCGGCCGCCCTCGTACACGAAGGCGCCGCGGCGGTGGAAGCTGGTGCAGTAGAGGCGCCCCTCGAACTCGGTGAGAGCCGAGGCCTGGTCGGCCTTGCCCGTGGCGTAGCCGGACACCTCCACCTCCTCGGGTGTGGCGTCTTCCTCCCCAGGCCGCCCGCAGTCGACCCAGGCGCCGTCGCCGTCGACGCGCCACACCGTGCCCCCCGGCCGGTTGTTGCGCACCGGCCCTAGGGCGGAACCTTGCGGCATGTAGCGCCCGGTGCCGCAGTAGAGGTCGCCGTCGAAACGGGCAATGGCGTCGACGACGCTGGAGCCGTCCGGCGCCCCGCCGAGGTCGTGCCAGAGGTCGCCGCCGCCGTAGCGCCACAGGTGGCCGCGCTCGTCGGCTTCCATCTCGAAGGTGCCGGCGAACAGGTCGCCGCCCGAGGTGTGCAGGGCGGCCACGTGCATGGCGGCGCCCGGGCGGCCCCGGTCGACCCACGGCGTCGGTTGCAGGAGCGGGTCGGCGCACGGGTCGGCCGCGTCGGGCAGCCGCCCCTCGTCGATGCCGAACTGCAGGCCCCGCAGGTTCGCCTGGCTCGTGGAGGTGACGCCGCTGTGGCTGACGCAGGAGAGGGCGAAGCCGCGGCGCGACACGGGGTCGAAGCGCGAAACCAGGTCGCCCACGGTGCCGCCGTCGGCGTCGGGATTCAGCCACAGGTCGATGGTGAAGTCCCCCGTGCCGAGGGCCGGGGTGTCCGCCGCCGGCAGGGTCAGGCCCTCGCCGCCGTCGAAGCGGCGCGCTTTGGCCGGCCCCCCGGGCGGCGCCCGGGAGTCGTCCAGCGGCAGATGGAGGGCGGGGTCACTCATGGCGCCCGTCCCGGGCCCGGGGACCCTGCAGCCGGTCCCGCGCACCTGTGGCGGCACACCTCCCTCGGCGACAGCCAGAGGCCGCGTTACCCGCGGCGGCACGCCTGATCATGTTGCGCCTCCGTCGGAGACGGCGGCCGGCGGCTTGACCTGCGGCTCCCGGGGCAGCAACTCCAGGGGCTGCACGATCCGGCGGCGCTCCGGCGTCAGCCGCGCCAGCAGCTCCGGCGAGGGCGCGTACCCGAGCCGGAAGTTCCCCCACGACGGGCCGTAGCGGTAGACGCACACCCGCCGCTCGCCGGGGTTGCTGCGGCGGGCCGAGCCATGGGAGATGCCGTCCACGAAGACCAGGGCGTCGCCGGCGGCGATGTGCACCTCCACGGCGCCTTCGGTCCCCTCGACGGTGGCGCCCCCCGGCCTCATGTGTTTCCGGTGGTACTCCGGGTGCTGGAAGTTCGACTTGTGGCTGCCGGGGATCACCATGGTGCAGCCGTCGCCGGCCCCGATGTCGGTGAGGGCCATCAGCACGTTCACCTGGCCGCACATGAAGCGCCCGCCGTGGTAGCGGAACTGGTTGCGGTGGATGGGCGGGTACCCGCCCGAGTGGAGTCCGATCGCCTCGCCGGGCCCGCGGAAACTGGCGAAGCACTCGTCGATGAACAGCGGTCCGTGGTGGTAGTCGAAGGTGCCCTCGCCGCCGACGAAGAGCTTGACGTGCTCGATCCACGAGGGGTGGTCGATGAGCCGCTCGAAGGGCTCTCCCGCCTCGTAGATCTGCTGGTAGTTGAGGCCGTCCAGGGTGCCGTAGGTGTGGCCCTGCACGTGGCCGTACCACTGGCCCGGCTCCAGGCGCGGGATGGCGTCGAGACCGGCGTTGCAGGCAGCGACCTCCGCCGGCGACAGGGCGCCGCGCAGGTGGATGTAGCCGCGCAGGTCGAAGAGGTAGGTGTCGAGATCCGGGACCATGTCGGGGCCTTCAGGCCGCCCGCGGCAGCTGGGGCAGCCGGTCGAAGTGGGCGTCGCGGGAGAACAGGTGCACGTCGTTCTCCAGGACCAGGGCGGCGATCCACAGGTCGTTGGCGGGGATCGGGGTCCCCTGGGTGCGCAACTGCAGGTACAACTGGGCGTACTGGCGCGTCGTGGCCGCCGTGGGGAAGAGGACCTCGACTCTCGGCGATGAGAGGAACCGATCCAGCACCCGCTCGTTGGGCCCGGTCCGCGAACCGGCCAGGAATCCGGCGCGCAACTCCCCGAGAGCGATGAAGGGCAGGTAGACGCGCTCCGCTCGCTGCATTAGATCGAGGCAGTCGGCATCGCCGGCGCAGAAGTCCCGGTAGCGATTGGTGTCGATGGCGATCCTCACGACCAGAGTTCTTCGTCGATCGTGTCCATCTCTTCGATCACGCGGTCGAACCCCGGGTCGTCGACCCAGGTGCCGGCGAGGTGGTCGAGATCATGGAACCGTCTCTCCTGCCGCTCCAGTCCGAGCCCCTGCTCCAGGGCCTCCAGGGCGACCCGGTTCAGACTCCAGCCGTAGCTCACCGCCCGCTCGCGCAGGACGCGGTCGACGTGATCGGGAACGCCGCGAAGGGTGTACTGCATGGTGTGCCTCCTATCCATGCCTGCAATGTAGGCACATCTCCGCCTGCACACAAGAGGAGGGGGTGCTTCAGCCCACCCGGTACTTCTCCACCGCCGCCCTGTCCAGGTCCACCCCCAGTCCCGGCGCTGTCGGCACCTGCACCATGCCGTCCTTCGGGGTCAGGGCGCCGCCGATGAGGTCGTTCTCCCGGGTGAAGTGAAGGGAGTCGGAGGGAATCGTGGCGTTGGGGATCACGGCGTGCACGTGGGTGCCGTAGGCGCCTGAGACCCCCAGCCCGAGTCCGACGACCTGCAGCCACACCGGCAGTCCGGCGGCCCCGGCCATGCCGGCCATGATCTGCGCGCTCTCCACCGAGCCGCCGAGGTTGAAGGCGTCGGCGGCGTCGGCGCGGATGGCGCTCATGACCTGCTCGGGGTCATGCAGGTGCGGCGCCAGGGGGATCGCCGAGTGCTGGCGGAAGTGGTGGTACTGGTGCCAGCCGGGCCGGTAGCGGAAGGGATCCTCGAACGCCTGGATGTTGTAGCCCTCCAGCCGCCGCGCCAGGCGGAGGGAGGTGGCCAGGTCGCCGAAGGAGAAGTTGGGATCGACGATGATGCCGTAGTCGGGACCGGCGGCCCTGGTCATGAGCTCGACGGTCTCGACGATGTTCCAGGGGCGCGCCTTGAGCTTGTGGGTCTTGTAGCCAAGCCTCGCGCCCTCCTCCGCCATGGCCGCGAACTCCGCCGGCTCCAGGGGAGGCGACCACCAGCCCACGGGGACCGCGCTCCAGTGCCGGGCCCCCATGAGTCGGCAGGCCGGCAGGCCGTATGCCTTCCCGGCGATGTCGTAGCAGGCCATGGCCATGGCGCCGCCCATGTTGGGCAGCTCGACCGCCAGGGGGTCTTTTCCCACCCACGCCTCCTCGACGCCCTCCATCAGGTCGCCCCGCCCGCCCTCGCCGAGGCCCGTGAGGCCCTCGTCGGTATGCACCTCGACGATGGTGATCGGGTTGTCGCGGTAGTGGCCGGGGCGGCTCTTCTCGATGGAGGGGATGTGAGGGACGGCGGTGACGTAACGGTCGATGCGGGTGATCTTCACGGATGGCCTCCTCGGTGGGGTTCTCAGGCGGCGGCGCGGGAACTGCTTCCGGCCTCGAGGTCGAGGAGGAAGCGCTTGATCCGGAGGCCCCCCGCATAGCCGGTCAGGGACCCGCCGGCGCCGATGACGCGGTGGCAGGGGACGACCACGGGCAGCGGATTGCGGTGGTTGGCGCCGCCCACGGCGCGCGCCGCCCGCGGGCGGCCGAGGCGCCGGGCGATCTCGCCGTAGGTGCTCGTGCCCCCATAGGGGATCTCCGTCAACGCCTGCCACACCCGGCGCTGGAAGGGGGTGCCGCAGGCATCGAGGGGCAGGTCGAACTCGAGCCGCTCCCCGGCGAAGTAGGCGGCCAGCTGCTCGCCGGCGCCGAAGGCGGGCCCGGGCCGCCGGCGCCACTCCGCCGGCACCGGTGGTGCCGCGTCGGCACAGGCGAACCAGATGCGCCGCAGTCCCGCCGCCGACCACGCCACCCCGAGGCGGTCCAGGGGCGTGTCCATCACCGCGTAGTCCACCCGGCTCACTCGATCACCTCCCCGGCGTAGCCGAAGAGCGCGGGGTTGCCGCCGGTGTGCAGGAAGACCACGGGACCGTCCTCCTTCTTCAGCTTGCCCTGGCGCACGTGGGCGAAGAGGGCCGCCATCGCCTTGCCCGTGTAGACCGGATCGAGCAGCACGCCCTCGGTGCGGGCGGTGGTGCGCACCGCCTCGAGGCAGGCCTCGGTGGGGATTCCGTATCCCTCGCCGACGAAGGACTCCTCGTTGTCGAAGTCCGCGGCGGATAGCTCCACCTCCAGGCCGATGCGGCGGGCGCCCTGGAGGGCCATGCGGCGCATCTCCTCCTGCCGGCGCGGCCGGTCCTCGATGGGCGTGAAGCCGCGCACGTGGATGCCGCTGCCCAGGTACTTCAGACCGAGCACGACGCCAGCCTGGGTGGTGTCGTGGGCCGCCACGTAGAGGAACCGGGGCTCGATGCCGAGCTGCCGCGACTGCCGCACCACCTCCAGCGCCGCCTCGGCGTAGGCCAAGGCGTCGAGGTCGACCGTCTCCTCCGTGCGCGGCTCGTAGACCTTGCGGCCCTCGGCGCGCAGCTGGTCCGCCTTGTCCGCGAGCGCCTCGGCGTGGGACTGTCGCCCGGACTCGTCGTGGACGGTCACGTGGGCGCCGAGGAGGCGCATCAGCAGGTGGTTGCCCTGCACCTCCTCGTGGTCGATGCCGCGCACCGGCCGCAGGACCAGGTGCAGCTCCAGGCCCAGGCGGGCGCAGGCGGCCGACATCTGCCGGCAGTAGTTGGACTGCACCGCCGAGCCGGTGACGATCACCTCGGCGCCCTGCTCCCTGGCGTCGGCGAGGGAGAACTCGAGCATGCGCGTCTTGTTGCCGCCGAAGGCCAGGCCCGTGAGGTCGTCGCGCTTGATATATATGTCCGAGCCGCCGAGCTCGGCGCTGAGGCGGGGCATCGGCTCCAGGGGCGTCGGACGCACCGAGGCCAGCCGCACCCGCGGCAGGGCGGCCAGGGCGGTCTCGAAGGCGCGCTCCCGGTCGGGGGTCATGGTCATCGTCCTTTCGGCCAGCCCTTGGCCGGCAGCTTCGGCAGCTTCGCCTGGCGGTGGCACTCCTCCATCACCGCCATCTGCACGCGCACCTGCCGGGGGGTGATCTCGAGTTTGGCGCCGCCGCGCAGGACCTCGTGGAGGTGATCGTAGAACCGCCGCGACATCCACCGGAAGGCGTCGGTCTCGGCCTCCGTCGGCGTCCAGCTCTCCTCGGTGAACTCCAGCTCCTCGCGGCAGTAGGCCCGCTCGGGCAGGGGGCTGCGGATCAGCCGCTGCCTCGGCGTCTGCTTCTCATCGTACCAGCGCCACCGCAGGCCGCCGTTGCCGCCGCTCAGCCCTCCCCTCGTCCCCTGGGCGTTGATCGTCTCCCCCGGCGGGTAGGCGTCGCAGCTCGAGATCTCCAGGTCGATGACGGGGGCGCCCTTCCTGCGGAGCACCACCTTCACGTAGTCCTCGGCGTCGCCGGAGGTGTTGGCCCGGTCCATGGCGCAGAACACCTCGTCCGGCTTGCGGAAGCCCTGCAGGCAGACGGCCCAGTCGAGGAAGTGAGGCCCGGTGTTGAGCAGGTTGCCGCCCTTGAACTCCTGCAGGGTCTGCCAGTCCCAGCGGCGGGCGAAGCCGTTGGCCGTGATCCGCACCTGCAGGATGCGCCCCAACACGCCGGAGTCGATGACCTCCAGACTCTTGCGGAACAGGGCCCGGTAGCGGGACTGCTGGAAGGGGGCCAGGACGCGACGGGCCTTGGCGGCGGCGGCGATCATGCGGTCGAGCTGGGCCACGTTCCACGCGGCGGGCTTCTCGCAGACCACGTGGTGGCCGGCCTTCAGGGCCTCGATCGTCACCGGCGGGTGCAGGTGCGACGGCAGGGCGTTGACCACGAGGTCGAGGTCGTCGCGGGACAACAGGTCGCGGTGCTCCCGGTAGCTGTCGCAGCCGAAGCGGCTCTCGGCCTCCCGGCGGCGGTCGGCGAGCAGATCGGCCACGGCGGCGATGCGGTACTTCCGGGGCGACTGCTCGAACCAGCGGCAGTGGATGCCGTAGCCGCTGCGGCCCTGCCCCAGGACGCCGACGCGCAACGGGCCGGAGGTGCGGCGGCGCGGAGTGGCGGCGGACATGGAAGGCGTGCTCGGCGGAAGGGGTGGTGGAAGGCGGAACGCGGGCAAGAGTACGAAGGGCAGGTGACCGCAGCCACCCGGCGGGAGTCCCCCGAGGACCTCCGTTGCCGGTCGTGGGCGCGGGCTTACCTTACCCCGCATGATCCAGCGCCTCGAAGATGTCGCCCGACCGACCGGAGAGCCCGTGGCCCTGTTCCCGGGCACCCCGCGGCAAACCCCGTGGCCGCAACTGGACCTGATCGACCTGCCGGCCGGGGCCGTGCACCAGGCCCGCCCCTCCCCCGACGTGGAGTGCGGCTACCTGCTGCTGCGCGGGACGACGGTCGTGACGTCCGGCAAGGGCGCGCCGGAGACCGTGGATGCGCCCGTGGCGCTCCTGTGCGGCGTCGGCGCCGACCACCGGCTGACGGCCGGACCCGGCGGAGCCCGCCTCATCGCCATCGGCGTGAGCGGCGCCGATCCGGAGCGCGCACGGTTCTCGACCGAGCCCTTCACCCGCGACCGGCTGCCCTGGCGCGACGCCATCCACGGCGGCGGCGGACGCATCGCCACCCGGCACCTGTGGGGGCCGGAGGACTTCGCCAGCAGCTGGACCTTCGTCGACCATGCCGTCCTCTCCCGGGGCAGCTCCCTGGGACGCCACTACCACGAGCACATGGACGAGGTCTTCGTCGTCCTCTCGGGGGCCGGAGAGATGACGATCGGCGACCGCACCACGCGCATCGGTCCCGGCCACGTCACCCTGCAGCGCCCCGGCGAGGGCCACGGCCTCCTCAACCCCTGCGAGGAGCACCTCGACTTCGTGCGCGTCGCCGTGACCGAGAAGGGCAAAGCCTTCACCACCATCGATCTGCACACCGGAGACCTCCCATGACGAGCGCCACCGACACCTCCCGCCGCATGGCCGACGCCGCCCTCGCCTTCCTCGACGCCCTCGACGAGAGCCAGCGCAACCAGGCGCGCCTCGACTTCGGCGACGACGCCGAGCGCACCAACTGGCACTACATCCCGCGCGAGCGCGCCGGCCTGCCGATCAAGGAGATGGACGCCGCCCAGAGGGCCCGGGCCCTGGACCTCGTAGCCACGGGGCTGAGCGCGCCGGCCCACCAGCGGGCGCAGACGATCATGACCCTGGAGGCGGTCCTGGCCGAGGTCGAGGGGCGCGGCCGCCGCTGGGCCCGCGACGAGGAGCTCTACTACGTGAGCCTCTTCGGCGAGATCGGCGGCGAGGGGCCCTGGGGCTGGCGCTTCGAGGGCCACCACATCTCGCTGAACAACACCGTCCTGGGGGACCGGGTCTCGGCGGCGCCCCTGTTCTTCGGCGCCAACCCGGCCGAGGTCCGCCACGGCGAGAGCGAGGGCCTGCGGGCCCTGGCCGCCGAGGAGGACCTGGCCCGCGACCTGCTCTCCCAGCTCGACGGGGAGCAGCGGGCGCAGGCGGTGATCTCCGACCAGGCGCCGGACGACATCCTCACCCGCAACGTGCCGCGCGTCGGCGGCGAGGTCGTCCCCGAGGGGCTGGCCGCCGGCGACATGAGCCCCGGCCAGCGGGAGCTGCTCGAGGCCCTGGTGCGCGTCTACGTCGAGCGCCAGCCGGAGGCCCTGGCCGAGAGCCAGATGCAGAGGCTGCGCCAAGGGGACCTGCAGGCCTCCCACTTCGCCTGGGCGGGCTCGGACCGGCGCGGCGAGGGCCACTACTACCGGGTCCTGGCGCCGGGCTTCCTGGCCGAGTACGACAACACCCAGAACGACGCCAACCACATCCACGCCGTGTGGCGCGATCTCGCCGGCGACTTCGGCGAAGATCTCCTGCAACGGCACTACGCGCGGAGCCACTGACCATGAGCACGATCGGCGCCATCCACCACAACTGGCCGGGGTACGACCTCGAGGGCTTCGCCCGCCGGGCGAGCGAGATCGGCTACCAGTCCTGCGAGCTGCAGATCCGCGACATCTGGGACGAAGCCGACGACGACGGCGGCCGCCGCGCCGAGGAGGTGCGGGCCCTGTTCGAGGGCCACGGCCTGCGGGTCTCGGCCGTCTCGGCGGGCAACGACTTCATCCAGGCCGACCGCGGCGACTTCGAGGATCAGATCCGCCGCTACCGCCGGGTCTGCGAGATCATCCCGAAGGCCGGCACCGACATCGTGCGCTCCGACGGCGGCTGGGACCGCGGCGACAAGGTCCCCCGGGAGCGCTGGGACGGCATGATGCTGGAGGCCTTCCAGCGCTGCGCCGGATTCCTCGAGGAGCTCGACGTGCGCATCGCCCTCGACAACCACGGGGTCTCCACCAACGACGGCGACTGGCAGCTCCACCTGATCGAGCGCGTCGGCTCCGACCGCCTCGGCGTCAACCTCGACACCATGAACTACCGCTGGTTCGGCCACGACCTCGACCGCATCGACCACTTCTACGAGATCCTCGCCCCCCACACCTTCCACACCCACATCAAGGACGGCACCGGCTCCCGCTCCGAGTACAAGGGCGCCGCCCTCGGGGAGGGGGAGATCCACCTGGACCACGCCGTCCGCTGCCTGCGCGACGCCGGGTACTCCGGCGCCTGGACGGTGGAGTACGAGGGTCCCGAGGGCGAGGGCGGGATCGGCTACGAGAAGTGCTTCCGCTGGCTGCGGGACAGAGTGCCGGGGTAAGGAACGGGGCGAGGGCGTCAGTCCGCCTTCGCCACCACCTCGATCGCCCGGTCCAGCCGTGCCGCGGAGACGCGCTCGGCCGTTCCAAGCTCCTGGGCGAAGACCGAGACGCGGAACTCCTCCACCAGCCAGCGCAGCGCCTCGGCCCGCCGGCGCCGCGCCGCTGAAGCATCGGCCAGGCCGTCCCGGACCTGCTCCCAGGCCTTGGCGAAGGGCTCCACCTGGGCCGCCTTGGCCGCGTCCCGGCCCGAGTCGGCGAGATAGCGGTCGGCGCGCACGCTCATCGCCTTGAGATAGCGCACCAGGTGCGGCAGGCGGTCGAACTCCAGTCCCGCCAGGAAGTCCGCCGGCAGCAGGCGCCGCAGATCCTCCTTCAGCCCCGGGTAGGGCCGCGGCTGGGCGGCCAGCCCGGATCTCAGTTCCACGATCTCCCCCATCAGGTCGAGGAAGCGCCGCGACAACCCCTCCAGCCGCTCCCGGGAGCGGGCCACCCGCGCCTCGAAGCGCTCCCCGGTCAGTGGGAAGAGATCGCCTTCGAGGAACAGGTGGCGGGCCAGGTGCTCGTAGGCCTGGCGCTCGATCTCGTCGGCGTCCCCGGGCAGCCGGCCGGCGGCGAGGGCGCGCAGATCTTTCAGCTCCCGCTGCAGCCAGACGGTCTCGTCCTTCAGGGCCAGCTCGCACAGCCGCTGGAGACCCGCCGGCGTGGCGGCGCGGGCCTCCCCGCGGTCGGGGAAGAGGCGCACGTGAACGGCGTTCTCCTCCAACGTCAGCCCCGGGAAGGCGAAGACTGGCACCCCCGAGACGCGGGTCACCTCCAGGCGCTCGGGCAGGTCCCCGAAGTCGAAGCCGGTCACGTCTTCGCGCTCCCAGCGGCGGACGGCCTCCCCCCAGGCCTCGAGGTTGACGGCCCCGCTACCGGCCGGCCGGTCGAGTTGTCCCGAAAGGGCCGCCAGGTCCCGGCCGGCGGCCAGGGTGGCGCCCTCGCCCTCGATCTCCACGCGCAGACGCAGGTGCTCCGGCACCTGCTCCAGGTCCCAGTCGGCGCGGAGCACCTGCACCCGCCAGTGCTCCTCGATGTAGCTCTCCAGGGCGTCGAGAAAGGTGCCGTCCCCGTGGGTGGGCTTCAGGTCGGCGGCGATCCGGCGGGCCGTGGCCGGCACCGGCACGAAGCGCTTGCGCACGGCCTTGGGCAGCGACCTCAGCAGCGCCGTGACCCGCTCTTCGACGAGCCCCGGAACCAGCCAGTCGAGGACCTCCGGGCGCACCGCGTCCACCAGCCGGTAGGGCAGTTGCAGGGTGATGCCGTCGGCCTCGTGGCCGGGCGCGTACTTGTAGGAGAGCCCGAGCTGCACCCCGCCGATGTCGACGGATTCGGGGAACGCCTCGGCGTCGACGCCGGCGGCGCCGTCTCCCAGAAGCCGGGCCTCGTCGGCGAGGAGGAAGTCGTCGCGGCCCCCGTGGTCGCCGATGACGCGGTTCAGGTCGTGGACCGAGGCCGTGCCCTCCGGCAGCACCCCGGCGTAGAAATCGTGGAAGGCGTCGTCCAGGTCGACGGGAGATCCGCCGCGCCGGCGGCTCTGCCAGACCTCGAGGCGCTGGTGCAGGCGGCGGTTGTGGTCGAGGAAGCGCTGGGCGGCGCCGTCGATCTCGCCGGCGATCAGGCCTTCGCGCACGAAGATGTCGCGCGCCTCCCGCGGGGCGATGCGGCCGTAGCCGACGCGGCCCTCGGAGACCACGAGTCCGTGGAGGCGGATGGTCTCGTGGGCGAGGACGCGTCCGGAGGACCGGCTCCAGTGGGGGTCCCGGTGGCTGGAGCGGCACAGGTGCTTCCCCAGGTCCAGGATCCACTCCGGGCGGATGGCGGCGCAGGTGCGCGCGTAGAGGCGGTTGGTCTCCACCATCTCCGCGGCCACCACCCACTCCGCCCCCTCCCCCTCGGCCGCGGGGGCCCCGTCCCGCGCATCCGCCGTCGCCGCCGCCGCCGGCGCCCGGCGCTTCCTCGGCTCGGTGCGCTGGAACAGCCCCGAGCCGGGGAACAGCATCGCCTTCCGGCCGCGGGGCGCCGCGTAGTGGTTGCGGTCCTCGCGCCGCCCCACGTGGCTGAAGAGCCCGGTGAGCAGGCAGCGGTGCACGGCATCGTACGCGGCCTCCCCCCCGGAGGCGTCCTCCTCGAGCCGGAAGCCGCCCAGCTCCCGCAGGTTGGCGCGCAGCTGGGCGTGGATGTCCCGCCACTCGCGCATGCGCAGGTAGGAGAGGTAGTGCCGACGGCAGAACCTGCGCAGCTGCGACTGCGTGCCCTCCTCCAGCCGGTCGTGGAAGGCGGCCCAGATGTTGAGCAGGGTGAGGAAGTCGGAGCGCGGGTGGACGAAGCGCCGGTGGGCCAGATCGGCCTTCTCCTCCTCCTCGGCCGGGCGCTCGCGCGGGTCCTGCACGGAGATGGCGGCGGCGATGACGAGGACCTCCGCCAGGGAGCCCTCGGCGCGCGCCTGCAGGACCATGCGCGACACCGCCGGCGAGATCGGCATGCGCGCCATGTCCCGCCCCAGGGAGGTAAGGCGGCGGTTCTCGTCGATGGCCCCGAGCTCCTCGAGCAGCTGGTAGCCGGCGCGGACCGCGGCCTCGGAGGGCGGGTCGAGGAAGGGGAAGGTCTCCACCCGTCCCAGCTCCAGATCCAGCATCCGCAGGATCACCTCGGCGAGGTTGGCGCGCTGCATCTCCGGCTGGGTGTGCTCCGGCCGCGCCAGCAGGTCCTCCTCGCCGTAGAGGCGCACGCAGGTCCCGTCCTCGACGCGGCCGCAGCGGCCCTTGCGCTGCTCCGCCGAGGAGCGGCTGATCTCCTCGATCGGCAGCCGCTGGGTCTGACTGCGCGGGTTGTAGCGCGAGATCCGCGCCAGGCCGGTGTCCACCACGTAGCGGATCCCCGGGATGGTGAGGGAGGTCTCGGCGATGTTGGTGGCGATGACGATCCGCCGCCCCGAGTGGGGTCCGAAGACGCGCTGCTGCTCGGCGGCGCTCAGGCGCGAGAACAGGGGCAGGACCTCCACGCCGCCCGGGCCCTGCCGCCGCTCCCGCAGCCTGGCGCCCAGCAGGTCGCGGGTCTCGCGGATGTCGCGCTCCGACGGCATGAAGACGAGCACGTCGCCGCGGGTGGACGCGGCCAGCAGCCGCTCGCAGGCGGCCACCGCGCCATCCGTGTACGAGAACCCGCCCTCCTCCCCCTCCAGCAGCTCCTCCAGGGGCCAGTGCCTCACTTCGACCGGGTAGACGCGCCCCGACACCTGGACGACCGGCGCGCCGCCGAAGGCGCGGGAGAACCTCCCGGTGTCGATGGTGGCCGAGGTGACGACGATCCGCAGGTCGGGGCGGCGGGCCCGCAGGGTGCGCACGTACCCCAGGAGGAAGTCGATGTTCAGGGAGCGCTCGTGGGCCTCGTCGATGATCAGGGTGTCGTACTCCAGCAGGTCGCGGTCGGAGCGGACCTCGGCCAGCAGCAGACCGTCGGTGACGAACTTGATCAGCGTCTCCGGTGAGGTCCGGTCCTGGAAGCGGATCCTGGCGCCCACCTGCCGCCCCCACTCGACGCCCAGTTCCTCCGCCAGCCGCCGCGACAGGGAGGTGGCCGCCACCCGGCGGGGCTGGGTCACGGCGATGCGGGCGTCTCTCCCGCGGCCGGCGAGGAGGCAGATCTTGGGGATCTGGGTGGTCTTGCCCGAGCCGGTGTCCCCGGCGACGATGACCACGGGATGCTCGCGGACGGCGGCCTGGATCTCGTCGGCGCGCTGGCTCACCGGCAGCTCCGCCGGGAAGCTGATGTCCATCGCCTCCAGGGCCTGCCGGCGCAGGGCGCGGGTCCGCCGCGAGCGGCGGGCGCGCTCGGCGATGTGGTCGAGGTCCTGCACCAGGCGCCGGGGCGGCCGGCCGCTGGACAGGGCTTCGCGCAGGCGGCGGAGCCGGCGGCCGAGGCGCACGCGGTCGGACATCATGCAGCCGTCGAGGCTGCTCTCGAGGTCGACGAGTCTGACGTCGGGCGGGGCGGCGGTGCTCATGCGATGAAGGTACGGGCTCGGCGGAAACGGTGGGAAAGGCGGGGCCTTCGTACCTTTCGGGCATGCACGAGTTCATCGAGGCCCTGACGCTGTGGTTCGCCGAGCATCCCTTGAAGGGCCAGGCGGCCTACACCGCCGGTCTCTTCCTGGTCGCCTGGGTGGCCCACCTCCTGGCCCGCAGGGTGCTGCTGCGCGCCATGTCCCACCTGATCCAGGCGAGCAGCACCAAGCTCGACGACGTGCTGCTGCACCAGGGCGTCCTCAACCGCGCCGCCCTGCTGCTGCCGGTGCTCGTCTTCTACTACGGCGCCGAGGGTTTGCCGGGCTCGACGGAGACGGCCCTGCAGGTGGTGAACGCCGCGCTGCTCATGGTGGTCCTGCTCGTGGCGGGGGCCGCGGTCGGCGCCCTGCAGGAGGCGACGGCCGACTACGACGCGCGCACCGAAGTTCCGATCAAGAGTTACGCCCAGATCTTCAAGATCGTCCTCTACGTCATCGGCGGCCTGATGACGGTGGCGGTCCTGACGGGGCGCTCGCCCTGGGTGCTGCTCTCGGGCGTCGGCGCGGTCATGGCCGTGGTCATCCTCGTCTTCCGCGACACCCTGCTGTCGCTGACGGCCAGCTTCACCATCGCCTCCAACCGGCTCGTCAAGGTGGGCGACTGGATCGAGGTCCCCACTTTCGGAGCCGACGGCGACGTCATCGACATCGCCCTGCACACGGTGAAGGTGCAGAACTGGGACAAGACGATCACCACCATTCCCACCCACAAGCTGGTGGACGTCTCCTTCAAGAACTGGCGCGGCATGCAGGACAGCGGCGGCCGCCGGATCAAGCGCGCCATCCACATCGACATGAACTCGATCCGGTTCTGCGACGCCGAGATGCTGCAGCGCTTCGAGCGCTTCGAGCTGATCCGCCACTACCTGGACTCCCGTCAGAAGGAAGTGGAGGAACACAACGCCGAGTCGCGGGTCGACGCCTCGGAGCTGGTCAACGGCCGGCGCCTGACCAACGTGGGCACCTTCCGGGCCTACGTGGCCGCCTACCTGCGCAGCCACCCCCGAATCCGCCAGGACATGACCTTCCTGATCCGGCAGCTGGCGCCGGCGGCCCAGGGTCTGCCCCTGGAGATCTACGTCTTCACCAACACCACGGTGTGGGCCGATTACGAGGGGATCCAGTCCGACATATTCGACCATCTGCTGGCGGTGGTGCCGCGCTTCGGGCTGCGCGTCTACCAGGAGCCGGCGGGGTCGGACTTCGCGGCCGCCTTGCACGCATCGACGCCGCGGCAATAAGGTAGAAGCCGGGGAGGATGAGAAGATGAGCAGGAGCAACCGCAAGGCCCTCGCGGCCATGGCCCGAATGGCGCTGATCCTGCCGGCCTTCGGCCTCGTGCTCCTTCCTCCGGCGCCTGCCGCGGCGGCGGCCAAGTCCCAGTTCACCCTGCCGTCCCTCGACGGCAAGGAGTTCTCACTGCAGAAGGCGCTGGAAGAGGGGCCGGTGATCCTCGATTTCTGGGCCACCTGGTGCAAGCCCTGCATCAAGGGGCTGCCCGCGGTGCAGAAGATCGCCAGGGAGTTCGAGGACCGCGGAGTGGGGGTCTACGCCGTCAATGTCGACGGTCCGCGCAATCAGCCCAAGGTGAGGCCCTTCCTCAAGCGCCACCGCTTGGAGCTGCCGGTCCTCCTCGACCACTCGCGGCAGGTGATGAAGCAGTTCCAGCTGCCCGCGGTGCCGGCGTCGCTGCTCCTCTCCACGGAGGGCGAGGTGGTGTACAAGCACTTCGGGTACAAGCCGGGAGACGAGATCCGCCTGCGCGCCAGGCTGGTGGAGCTGCTGGGTGAGGCCGTTCCGGATTCGACGAAAGGGGAAGCCGATGAGAGCTAGAAGCGTCCTGCGGAAGGGACCGTTCGCCTGCGCGGCGGTCGCCCTCACCGCTCTTCACGTGGCCGGAGCCGGGGAGGCCGAGGCCCAGGCGGCGGCCGGCGACACGGCCCCCACCTTCGAGCTCGAGACCGTGGACGGAGAGCTCGTGTCGCTGGGCGACTTCCTCGGCGAGAAGGTCGTCTACATCAACTTCCTCGGGAACACCTGACCGTACTGCGTCGCGGAGGCCGCGAGTTCCGAGGCAGTCTGGCAGGACTACGGGGGCGATCAGCTCATCGCCCTCGGAATCGATATCTGGGACGGTCGGGCATCGAGCGTCAAGTCGATCTGGGTAGACGACGGTCTGGCAACCTACCCGATACTGGTCAACGGTTCCGGGGTGGCCCGGGACTACGGCGTGGTCCAGGACTACTACTTCGTCATCGATCACGAGGGCGTCGTCCGCTACCGGTCGCCCGACGCCAGGCTCGGCCAGCGTTACAACGATGGCGAGATCCGCGAGGCCATCGACACCGCCCTGGCTGATCTGGCCGCCGCCCTGGAGGAGGTCGAAGAGGAAGAGGAGGAGATCGGCACGGCGGTGGGAGCCGCCCCCCGGGTGCCCGCCGGCTTCGCCCTGGAGGCCTGGCCGAATCCCTTCAACGCCGAGACCACCCTCTCCTTCACGGTGACCACGGCAGGTCCCGTGGCCCTGACCGTATTCGATCTGCGGGGGCAGGTAGTGCGCGCCTGGTCCGGACACTACGCGGCGGGGACGCACTCCCTGACCTGGGACGGGCGCGACGAAGGCGGTGAAGCGGTCGCCACCGGCGTCTACCTCGCTTCCGCGCGCCAAGGGGGCGCCGCCATCGCCCGCAAGGTCACTCTGCTGAAGTAAGGGGCGCGGCTGGCTCCCTGCCCCTACAGCACCTCGCTGGTGAGGCGCAGCTCGATGCCTTCGAAGCCCAGCACCTCGTAGCAGCTGCCCCCGGTGCAGGCCAGCCCCGTCCTGCGCCGGCCCCCGAAGACGTCCAGCGTGTGGGCGTCGCGGAACCGCCAGCTGGCGCCGAGGGCCCACCAGTACGTCGCTCCCGACTCCGAGGCCCCTGCCTCCAGGGGATCGTTCGACCTCTGCAGTTGCAGGGACCAGGTCCAGGCCGGATAGCGGCTGAGCTCCACCGTTCCCAGCAGGTTCTCGTAGGGGAACTCGCTGCGGCCGAAGCGCCGGTCCACGTCCTGCACCTGCAGGTCGGCGCTGGCGGCGTGGCGTCCGCCGGCGGACCAGTCCCAGCGCGTGCCCGCGGTCAGGCGGCGCTCGTTCTCGAGGATGCGGTTGCGCGTGTAATCGAGGAACAGCTGCCCGTGGAATGCCTCGCCCACCGGGGAGTCCAGCTGCACGAAGTACTCGCGCAGGGACTTCTCGTCCCCCGGGTCCGGTCCCCGGCGGGTGGCCAGGTTCCAGGCGGCGGTCAGTCCGATGTCGCGGGGCAGGGCCCAGGTCAGCTCGGCCTGCACCCCGGTCTCGTCGTCGGCGAGCAGGGCGTGGGTCTCCCGGTTGAGGAGGAAGGCCTCGTGCTCCCGGATCAGCGTCGGCGGGTTGTTGAGGCTCGGGAAGGCGAAGTCGTCGTAGTCCTTCAGCTCCAGGCTCAGGCCCCAGGCCCCGCCCGTCAGGGTGCCGGCCAGGTAAAGGGCCCGCGAACGGTCGCGGTCCAGCGACAGCCAGCGGTCCGGGGCGGGGTCGATCTGGGCATACTCGCCGTAGAGATCCCCGTACCAGCCGCCCAGTCCGAGCCTCTCGAGGAGGGATCCGAAGCGCAACTCCCCGTGGGTGGTGGCGCCGAGCTCCTCCTCCCCGCCGAAGGAGAACTCGATCAGTCCCGCCCCGACCTCGATCTCACCGCTCACCCTGGCCCGGACGGCCCCCCCGGAGACCCGGCCCTGGCGCCGGTCGAGACCCTTCAGCCCCGGGGCCAGCTCGCTGTTCACGGGCACGCCGTGCAGGGCCAGCACCTCCACCTGCCGCCACCGGCCGCTCACCCGCGCGCCGTCGAGGTCGCGGACGATCTGGTAACGCCGGCGGGAGACGCGGTCCTCGGTGATGACGCCGGGAAGCTCGAAGGCGTGCAGCAGCACACCGCGGCCCACGAGGGCGTAGAAGTGCCCGGCCGTGGCCTCCAGGCCGCCGTGCCGGTACGACAGCGACCGCTGGGCGAGATGGAGGTAGTCGCGGTCCTCGCCGCTGGAGCGGAAGGCCTCGCTGCGGGCGCTGGCCAGGAATCCCGCGGACTCGAAGCCGAGGTTCACCTGTTGGTACAGGGCCCGCAGGTCGGCCGGTTCGGCGTCGGGAAGGTTGCCGAACTGGTACTCGTGGTGGGCTGTGAGCCGCAGCTGGGCTTCGAGGGGGCCGGCCGCAGGCATGGTGCTGGCCAGCAGGGCGAGCAACCGAAGGGTGGCGCCACGAGGCAGAGTCATCTGATCTCTCGTCGACGAAGATTAGTTTACTTGGCGGTGGCCTTGTGTAAATTTGCGCTTTGAATTTACATTGAGTGGCATGGAACGCAAGAACCTTTCACAAGGGCGGCCCACGTCACACGGAGCCTGACCGCCCGTCGAGGAACACATGAACCGCGGTCCGACCGGGGACTACCTGGTCACATCCCATGGCGACGAAGAGGTGCGAGCCTTCGTTCCCCGGCCGTTGCCGCCCGAGCCGCCCCTCCGGATGACGGGGCCTCTGCAGGTGCTCCTCGAGGAGGCAACCCATGCCCTCGGGCGGCTGGACGGTGCGGCCTCCCTCCTGCCCGACCCCGGTCTGTTCATCTACAGCTACGTGCGCAAGGAAGCCGTCCTGTCCTCCCAGATCGAGGGTACGCAGTCCTCCCTGTCCGACCTCCTGCGCTTCGAGTCCGCCCGTTCTCCGGGTGCACCCCTCGACGATCTTCGCGAGGTGTCCCGCTACGTGGCGGCCGTCGACCACGCCACCACCCGGCTCGCCGGCCAGGATGGCCTGCCCTTGTGCAACCGCCTGCTGCGCGAGGCCCACCAGATCCTTCTCACCGATGCCCGCGGCGGCCACATGCGGCCGGGCGAGTTCCGCCGCTCCCAGAACTGGATCGGCGGGACTCGGCCGGGGAACGCCGCCTTCGTCCCGCCCCCGCCGGGCGAGGCGGCCGCGGCCATGTCCGACCTGGAACGCTTCGTCCACGCTGTCGATGACGGTCTGCCGGCGCTGGTGCGCGCCGGCCTGGCGCACGTCCAGTTCGAGACCATCCATCCCTTCATGGACGGCAACGGCCGCACCGGAAGGATGCTGATCATCCTCATGCTGATCGACCGCGGGCTGCTCTCGTCGCCCGCGTTGTATCTCAGCCTGTACTTCAAGAAGCACCGCGACCGCTACTACGAGCTGCTCGACGTCGTTCGGCGCACCGGCGACTGGGAGTCCTGGCTCGAGTTCTTTCTCGAGGGAGTCGCCGCGGTAGCCACCTCCGCCCGCGAGACCGCCCAGCGCCTGCTGAGCATGGCCTCGGGCGATCGATCGAGAATCGCCGCCAGCGGCCGGGGCGCGAACTCGGCGCTCCGGATCCACGAGGCTCTCGCCGAGCTGGTCGTCGTCAACGTGGCGCGGGTCGTCGAGCGCACGGGCCTCTCGGCCCCCACGGTCGGGACCGGGCTTCAGCGGCTGTGCGACCTCGACATCGCCACGGAGGTTACCGGCGGCCGCCGCAACAGGGTCTTCGTCTACCGCGAGTACCTCGCCGTGCTCGACGAGGGCACCGAGCCCCTGTCCTCCACAGCCACCGGAGCCTGAAGACAGGCCCTGTCATGTTGGTGCTGTTCTTCCTGTCGCTGCTCGCCTCCGTCTACGCCTACTCGGGCTGGCGCCTCATCCCCTATCTGCCTCTCCCCGCTCAGACCGGAGCGGCATCGGCGTTGGTCCTCCTCCTCTTCCTGCCCTTTCTGCTCTTCCGCCTGCGCTCCCGTGCCCGCCTTGCCTGGCTCAGCGATCCCCTCTCCTGGGTCGCCTACCTGGGCATGGGCTTCTTCATCGTCTCCTCGACGCTGCTGGTCCTGCGCGATCTGGGGGGCCTGCTTCTGGGGCTGGTCACCCCCATCGACCCCGGGCTCAACGCGGGAATCGACCTGGCGACCTTCTCCCTCGCCCTGGGCGTGGCGGCCTTTGGCTACTACCAGGCCCGGCGCACTCCGGCGGTCCGCCGGATCGATGTGCCGGTGGCGGACCTGCCTCCCGCGCTGGAAGGGCTGCGCATCGTCCAGATCAGCGATCTCCACGTGGGCCCGACGATCAAGGGCCCCTTCGTGGAGCGCCTCGTCTCCAGGGTCCAGGAGTTGCAGCCGGACCTGATCGCCTTCACCGGCGATCTCGCCGACGGCACCGTCCAACAGCTCGCCCCGCACACGGCGGCCCTGGGCCGGCTCACCGCCCCCCTCGGGGTCTATTCCTGCACCGGCAACCACGAGTACTACTCGGGCGTGGAGGAGTGGACCGCCCAGGCTCGGCGCCTCGGCTTCGACGTCCTGATCAACGAGGTGCGCCACATCGACCGCGGCGGCGGACGGCTCGCCGTGGCCGGGGCCACCGACTTCAGCGCCGGCGAGATGGTCCCCCGCCACGAGTCGGACCCGGCCGGGGCCCTCGCCGGCAGCGACGGCGCCGACGTGCGGATCCTCCTGGCTCACCAGCCGCGCAGCATCGAGGCGGCCAGCCGCGCCGGC
>JAJDTN010000337.1 GCA_022827165.1 Candidatus Latescibacterota bacterium | reverse complement strand
TGCTCGACTTCGAGGATCGGGCCGGGTTTCAGGGCCGCTGGAAGCTGGCCCGGGACGTTCCCGAGTTCCTGGGCCGGTACCTGGACGGAGAAGACGCCTTTGACGTGGTGTCCGCAGAGCGAGTGGTCGAAGCCCAGGCCGACCCCGGCCTCTCGGGGCTGGAGGGCCGGGACCTGGCGGTGGCCGCCGGCCGCCTGCTGGAGGCCGACATCGTCATCCATGGGGTCGTGGAGACCTTCGGGATGCGCCGGGTCACCGCGGGAGACCCGAACCTGGCGGGATACAAGTCCTACCACTCGAGAGTCCGCATCGGCGAGGTGGAGGTGATTCGCGTGGCCACCGAACAGCTCCTGGGAACCGTCGAGGTGAGCCGCGACTCCACGGAGACGCCTCTCGGCCTCGACCTCTTCGGACGCCCGCGCCGGCAGGACCGCGAGTTCCGGGAGCTGTTCCACCTCGAGTTCGGTTCCGAGCGGTTCTACGAGCTGCCCCTGGGCATCGTGGCCGACGCCGCCTTCGAGGAGTTGCGCAGGCAGATCGGCGCCCTGCTGACGGAACGCCCGCCCATCGACCTGACCAGTGACAACGCCGTGGTCCTGGCGGTGGACGGGACAGAGGTGTTCCTCGGGATCGGACTCGAGGACAACGTCGAGTACGGAGACCTGCTGCCCCTCTACCAGGACAGCCTGCGAGTGGCCCTGGCGAGGGTGAGCGAGGTGATCGGCCCCCACCTGAGCAAGGCGGTGATCGTCGACGGCGCCGCCCGGGTCGAGGCGGGGTCCAGGATCGGGCAGCGCCTCTCGAGGACGGGAGTCGTGGAGTGAGGACCGCCTCGGAGCATCAAACCTGAACTTCCAGAAGTTCACAAGGAGACGGACAGATGTGGGAGGTCATTCAGAGCGGTGGACCCCTGATGGTTCCCCTGGCCGCTTGTGCCATCCTGGCCATCGGCTATTCCATCGAGCGGTTCTGGGTCTTCAGCCAGCTGCCCTCGCACGGGGAGGCCCAGGAGAGCCTGGAACGCCTGGAGCACGCCCTGCGGGACGGCGGCACGGCCCAGGTCGTGGCGGAGTGCAACGAGGGCAGGGGGTTGCTGAACTTCGTGTTCGCCTCTCTCCTGCGGCGCTACGACACCCTGAGGATCGAGCAGCAGGAGTTCAAGGAGACCAACGAGGAGATCATGCGCCTGGCCCAGGCCGGCGGCGGCGGCGAGGTCAGCCGCTTCATGGTGATGCAGCGGGAGCTGACCGATCTCAAGGACGAGCTGGTCATCGAGACCGAGGAGTCCGCCCGGGCCTATCTCGGCAAGCACCTGCCGATCCTGAACACGATCGGCAACATCAGCCCCCTCATCGGACTCCTCGGCACGATCCTCGGCATGATCATCGCCTTCGAGTCGATCGCCGTGGCCGGCGCCGGTGATCCCAGGGTGGTGGCGGGAGGCATCTCCCAGGCGCTGGTGACGACGGCGTCGGGCCTGATCATCGCCATCCCGACGATCGTCTCCTACCGCTACCTGGCCCGCAGGGCCGACAAGATGCTCGAGCACGTGGAGATGTACGGCCACGCCTTCTCCAACGCCCTGATCACCACCGGCCAGCGACAGGAGGCCGCCGGGCAGTAGGCTCCCGGCGCGCGGACCGTGGGCAGACATCGCAGACTGAAGGGTTTCGGCGAAGAGGGGGGGCCGGACCTCGCCCCTCTCATCGACTGCGTCTTCCTGCTGCTCATCTTCTTCATGGTGACCACGGTCTTCCTGCACACCAAGGGGCTCGAGGTGGACATGCCCGCCAAGAGCGAGGCCACGGAGGAGCAGAAGAAGGACATCAACGTGGTCCTCGACCGCGAGGGCAGGATCCAGATCAAGGGAGAGGAAGTGGCTGCCCACGAGCTGGGTGACCGCCTGGCGACGGCCATGGAAGAGGCCAACAACGAGAACATCATCATCCAGGCCGACGGCGACTGCCCCCAGGAGCACGTGGTCTTCGTCGTCGACACGGGCAAGAGCGTGGGAGTGGCGGGAATCGCCTTCGCCAGGGAGCAGGAGGAGGAATAGTGCCCAGACGCCGGTCCGTGTACGAGGAGGATGGCATGGACATGACGCCGCTCATCGACTGCGTCTTCCTCCTCCTGGTGTTCTTCATGGTCACCACCGTGTTCAAGCAGCCCTACAGTCTGCAGGTGGAGCTGCCCGAGGCGACGCAGGCCAAGGTGGTGGAGGAGAAGAAACTGGTGGCCTCCATCACCGCCGACGGCCGGATGGAGATCAACCGCCACCCCGTGACCCTGGAGAACCTCGAGCAGGTGCTCCTGCGCGAGAAGTCGGGCACCCACAGCCTGACCCTGGTGGTGCGCACCGACAAGAAGACCCGGCACCGGCACCTGCTGGACCTGTTCGAGGTGGCCAAGCGGGTCGGGATCGAGAAGATCCCCCTGGCCACGGACGACCTCCAAGGGGACGACTGACGCCCACTGGGACGGGGATTCCCGTCCGGCCCCGGCCTTCGGGTGCTCCAGCGTCCCCCCCGGGGGCATGGACGGGCTTCTGGTCCGGATTCCCTTCCAGGGCCACTTGACTCCGGTCATCTCAACATGCGCTGAGAAGGCTCCGCAATGGCATCCCTGGCCCGGCCCCTCGCAGTCCTGACCCTCCCTGTCTCCTCCATCCTCTCCGGCTGCGGAGAGGGTGACGCGGTGGCGAGAGTCGATGATGAGCCGATCACCGCGGCCGACCTCCGTGAGTTCGTCGACAACCTCCCTTCCGGGCTGAAGAGCCCGGACCGCGGTGCCGACGCTCGCCGCCAGTACCTCCAGTCGCTGATCGACCGCCGGCTGTTGCTGATCGAGGCCCGCTCCCGCGGCCTCCCGGAAGACCCGGCCATCGCGGGCCTCGCCGACAGGACCATCCGGTCCAGGCTGATGACCATGTACCAGCGAGCCGTGGTGGCGCCGCGGGTGCAGATCCACGAGAGCGACCTGCGCCAGCGCTTCGCCGACCTCGGGCTGCAGCGCCAGCGCCGGCTCAACGCCATCCTCGTGCGGACCCGGGAAGAGATCGACGCCATCTCCGCCCGGCTGCGGCAGGGCGCCTCCTTCGAAGAGCTCGCCCGGGAGCACTCTCTCGACAGGAGATCGGCCGCCAATGGAGGGGAGCTGGGGTTCATCGACGCCGAGGCCGCGCAACGGATCCACGTCCCCCGGGACGTCTTTCTGGAGCTGCCCACCGGCCAGGTCTCGGAGCCGATGGCCGCCGGCACCAGCTGGCACCTCGTCCGCTTCACGGAGGAGCGCGCCTCCGACCTGGCCGACTACCGGCAGCGCCTGCAGGACGAGCTCTTCGCCGTTGGTCTGAGGCGGGCCGAGGCCGAGGAGATCGAGACCCTTCGAGCCCGCTACGGGGTCAGCCTCCTCGACGAGGGTTTCTCCCACCTCCTCGAGGCGTACCGCCTGCGGCAGACGGCCGGACTCGACACCAGCTCCCTCGGCCTCTACGCGGGGCAGGACCTGGCCATCACCGTGGGCGAGGCCCAGAAGGCCCTTCTCGGCCGGGTGAAGGTCCTCTCCCCGCCGGCGAGGGCGAAGATGATTCTCGAGCAGACCGTGCTGCGCCCCCTGCTCTTCGAGCGCGCCGCCCGCGAGCAGGAACTGGTCGAGGCCTCGGAGCTGGAGCACCGGCACCGGCGACTGTTGGAGGACGCCCTGCTCGAAGCGCTGCGCCGGCAGGAGACCGCGGGGACCCGCGAGGTCTCCGAGATCGAGGTGCGTCAGTACTACGACGACCACCCCGAGCTGTTCGTCCACGAGCGGTCCGTCTGGGCGGAGGAGCTTCTCCTCGCCTCCCGGGCCGAAGCTCACCAGGCGCTGCGTCTGATCGAGGAAGGGGCCGACTTCGCCGAGCTGGCCTCCCGCAGCCTGCGGCCGGAGGCCGCGCAGCGCGGCGCCCGCCACCACTATCACCCGCACGAGAGCGCTCTCTATCCGCGCCTGCTTCCGGCCCTGATGGAAGCGGAGGCCGGGGCCCTCACCGGGCCGGTGGAGGTGGAGGGCGGCTGGTCGATCTTCCGCGTGGCCCACTTCGACGAGGGCGGTCTGGAGCCTTTCGAGCGCGCTGCCCGCCGGGCGCGGGCCCTGCTGGTGAGGAAACGGCAGCAGGAGGTCTTCAGGGCTTTTCTCCAGAGCCTGCGGGAGAGCTACGGCGACCGGGTGCAGATCTACGCAGAGCGCCTCGACGAGGCGCTGCCCGACCAGGTGATGTAGGGATGCGCGCCAGCTGCCGCACCATGGCCGCGGCCATGGCCCTGTGGAGCTGCGCCACCGAAGCCCCCGACACCGGCTCGGCCCCCGCCGGAGGCGGTTCCGCGCCCTCCAGGGAGGCCCTGGCCCTCAGCAATCGCGGCGCCATCTTCCTCCAGCAGAACAGCCCCCGGCGGGCCCTGACCGCTCTCCGGAGGGCCGTCGATCTCGCGCCCGGGCTCCCCGACGCCCACTTCAACCTCGGCCTGGTCCTGGCGCGGCTCGGCGAGCACGCCGAAGCGGTCACCGCCTTCGAGCGCGCCGGCCATCTCGGCTTCGAGGGCATCGGGCTGCACCTGGCCATGGGCACCTCGCT
>JAJDTN010000138.1 GCA_022827165.1 Candidatus Latescibacterota bacterium | reverse complement strand
CCCTGGCCGCCGAGGTCGACTGGGTCGCCCGCACCACCCACCTGTCCGCCGAGGCCCTCGCCGCGCGTCTCGGCGACCCCCTGCGGCACCGCCTTCGCAAAGGAGACCTCCCGTGAGCGACCGCCCCCGCATCGGCCTCGTCGGCTACGGCTACATCGGCGCCTACGTGTACGAGCAGATCACCACGCGGCCCGATCTCGGCCTCGACATCGCCTTCGTCCACAACCGCAGCCCCGGCCGGGTCGCCGGGCTGCCGCCGGAGCACGTCCTCGAGGACCTGGGCGCCTTCGCGGGACACGACCCCGACCTCGTCGTCGAGGTCGCCCACCCCGACATCACCCGCGATCACGGCGGCGCCTTCCTCGAGGCCGCCGACTACATGCCCCTCTCCCTGACCGCCTTCGCCGACGCCGAGCTCGAAGCTCGACTCCTCGACACGGCGCGCTCCGCCGGCACCCGCCTCTTCGTCCCCCACGGCGCCGTGGTCGGCCTCGACGCCCTCGAGGAAGGCCGCGAGACCTGGGACGAAGTCGGCATGGTCATGAAGAAGCCCGTTCGCAGCCTCGACTTCTCCCGCGCCCCCGGCATCGACCCGGCCGCGATCACCACGGAGACCACCCTCTTCGACGGCACGGCCCGGGAGATCTGCCCCCTCTACCCCCGCAACGTCAACTCCCACGCCGCCGTGGCCCTGGCCGGCATCGGCTTCGACCGCACGCGCTCGGTGCTGATCGCCGCCCCGGCCCTGGAGGCCTCCATCATCGAGGTGGAGGCCCGCGGCGGCGGCGTGGAGATCTCCATCCGGCGCGAGAACCCGATGAAGGGCGTCAGCGGCGTGATGACCCTCATGTCGACGCTGGCCAGCATCGGCCGCGCCAAGGGGGATTTGCCGGGGCTGCGGGTTTGTTGAGCGTCAAGTCGAATGGGGTTGTAGTTCTACCCCTTGGGCCAGAGACTCGCACCTGACTAGCGAGGATAGGGGTACGCCGTCCGCAGCCTCCTGCCCTGACACTGAGTAACTCCAGAGCCATCCGACGAGGAACGGATGAACCTTGGTCGTCTACCATTGGAACGCAAGACCGGCGAAGAGCCATTTCGCGACGGAGAGCGCGAGTTCGATCTCCGACTGGTCGACTACTGGCGTTGGTCGGCGTCCGATCTCGTCAGCAACGCTCAGCGCGGCACCTTGGCCGAGTTCCTTGTCGCCCATGCGCTGGGTGTGGACGGCGGCGTCCGGACCGAGTGGGACGCTGTCGACCTGCGGACCCGGAGTGGCGCAAAGATCGAGGTGAAGGCTTCGGGGTACGTTCAATCATGGGACCAGCCCAAGTACTCCAGTATCAGCTTTGGCATCGCTCCAAAGCAGGCGTGGGACGCGGGGTCCAACACTTCGAGCGACACTCCAGTCCGATCAGCGGACGCCTACGTCTTCGCCGTTCACGCTCATCGGGAGCAGGAGTCGATCAATCCGCTTGACCTTTCTCAATGGGAGTTCCACGTCCTGAGCACCGCCAGGATCCAACAGGAGTGCGGGGACCAGAAAACCCTCTCCCTTGGCGCGCTGGAGAGGTTGTCTTCAGGCAGCGTTCCCTTCGAAGATCTGGAGAAGGCCATCGAGTCGGAGGTCGGGCAGAGCAGTTGTCCCAAGATCCAAGGTTCCGGCATGTGAGTCCCAAGCGCGTCGGGATGCCAAAGGGAGACTTCCACCTGCTGGGGCGGGTGTTGTATTGCTGAACCAACTGGAAAGGGGTCGCAGCAGATGCAGGGCCACAAACTCGCTAGAGACAGCAATCAAGTCCTCTCGGATTCAGACCGCGCATTCTGGGAGGAGAACGGCTACGTCGTCGTGCCCGACGCCGTCCCCCGGGAGAACCTGGACCGCCTCGTGGAGGCCATCTGGGAGTTCCTCGAGATCGACCCGGACGACCCCGAGGACTGGTACCGCCACGACCCGTACACCCGCGAGCGCCGGACCTCGCCGATCTCCGGCGGCGGCATGGTGGAGATCTACCAGCACCAGGCGATCTGGGACAATCGGCAGTACCCGAGGGTGCACCGGGCCTTCGCCGAGATCTGGGGCGACGAGAAGCTCTGGGTCTCCCTCGACCGGGCCAACATGAAGCCGCCGGCGCGGGAGGACCGGCCGGCGTGGAACAACAAGGGGATGATCCACTGGGACATGGACACCTCGAAGCGGCCCATCACCTTCGGCGTGCAGGGGGTCCTCTACCTGACCGACACCGCCGAGGACCAGGGCGGCTTCCAGTGCGTGCCCGGCTTCCACCGCATGTTCGATGAGTGGGTGAAGACCCAGCCGAAGGACCGCAATCCCTCGCGGCCGGACCTGGAGGGCCTGACGGTGAAGCCGATCCCCGGCAAGGCGGGAGACCTGCTGATCTGGCACCGGCTGCTGGCCCACGGCAACGGCCACAACCGCTCGGACCGGCCGCGTCTGGCCCAGTACATCACCATGTCGCCGGCGGGCGACCCCAAGGGTGCGGGCACCCGGGTCCAGGCCTGGCGGGACCGCCGGCCGACGCGGGGCTGGCCGGGGGACCCGCGCGACCGGGAGCACCGGCTGCAGGAGCCGGCCCGGCTGACGCCGCTGGGCCGCAAGCTGCTGGGGCTATATCCCTGGAGCTGAAGTCCGCCGGCCCGCGTAGCGGTCGAGGTCGATCTGACCGGAGGCGATCCTCTGCAGGATCTCCGGATAGAAGCGGTGCTCCACCTCCAGCACGCGGGCGGCCAGGGTCTCGGGGGTGTCGCCGGGCTCCACGGGCACCTGTTCCTGGGCCAGGACCGGCCCGTGGTCGTAGATCTCGTCCACCACGTGCACGGTAACGCCGCTGACCCGGTCGCCGGCAGCCAGGACCGCCTCGTGCACCCGCCGGCCGTAGAACCCCCGGCCGCCGTGGCTCGGCAGCAGGCCGGGGTGGATGTTGAGGATGCGGCCTTCGAAGGCGGCCAGGGTCCGCGGCCCCACCTGCTTCATGTAGCCGGCGAGACAGACCACCTCCACCTCCTCCGCGCGCAGGGCGTCGCGGACCGCCGCGTCGAGGGCGGCGGGGTCCGGATGCGTGCGGCCGCTCAGGTGGCAGGCCGGAATCCCCCGGGCGCGCGCCCGGGCCAGGGCCCCCGACCTGGAGTTGTTGCCGATGACGACGCGGGGCTCGGCATGCAGGCGGCCGTCGCGGCAGGCGTCGAGGATGGACTGCAGGTTGGTGCCGCCTCCCGAGGCCAGGAACCCGAGGCGCAGGGGCGGCCGGCTCACGGCGGTCAGTCTCCGGCCGTTCCCCGCGAGGCGAGGGGCGTCCAGCCGCGGCCGGGCATCCAGGCGCGGGTCTCGTAGAACTTCTCGCGGATGGCGCAGAACTCCTCCGCCGTGCGGCACTCGCTCTCCGGCGCCTCCGGGTCGCGGATGACGAAGTCCGCCTCGGGCGGATAGCAGGCCATGGTCACGGGGTCCCGCTCCGGCGTGCTGGCGGCGGGCTCCTCGCCGACGTTGTTCGGCGCCTCGGCGCCCTGGTAGCGCAGGTCGAGGCTCCAGCGCACCTGGTCGCTGTGGTTCTCGAAGGAGGCGTGGGGGGTGAGGTTGGTGAGGAAGAGGACGTCGCCCCGCTTCATCGGCACGGGGACCGGCTCGGCGCCGGGCACCCGGCCAGGGATCTCGAGATAGCCGCCGTGGCCGCCCGTGTAGTGCCGGTACACGCCGTTGCGGTGGCTGCGGGGCACCACCCACAGGCAACCGTTCTCCACCGACACGTCGATGAGCGGGATCCAGCAGGTCAGCACCAACAGGTTGTCGCAGTGGGGCAGGAAGTAGCCGGAGTCCTGGTGCCAGGGGACCTCGCCGCGCTCCCAGCGGGGCAGCTTGGGACGGACGCGGTACACGGATGATCCGATGATGCGCTCGCCCACGAAGGCCTCGACGACATCGAGCAGCCTGGGATGGGTGATGGTGTGGAACATCTCCGGGCCCGCGAAGCGGCCGCTGTTGACGGGCGCCATGATCCCCGCCACCTGGTCGGGCCAGCGCTCCGCGAGCAGGGCCAGGCGCCGGTCGAAGGGAGCGTCGGGAAAGGTCTCGTCCACCAGGCCTTCCTGCCGGGCGCGCTCGGCCTCGCGATCGACGGCGGCATGCAGGCCGCGCCGGATCGGCTCCAGGTCAACGTCGTCGAGGACGCCGGGCTTCATCACCCAGCCCTCTTCCTGGAAGTGGCGTCGTTCAGCGGCGGTGAGGCTCACGCTTCCTCCCGTTTTCACCTTCAGTGGTGGAACAGGCGGACGCCGGAGAACACCATGGTCATGCCGTACTCGTCGGCGGCGGCGATGACCTCGTCGTCCTTCACAGAGCCGCCGGGCTGGAGCAGGTGCTCCACGCCGGAGCGGCTGGCGCGGTCGATGTTGTCCCGGAAGGGGAAGAAGGCGTCGGAGCTGAGGGCCACGCCGCGCACGCCGTCGAGCCATTCCCGCCGGGCCCCGGGCGACAGGCGTTCGGGGACGGTGCGGAAGCAGTCGCGCCAGGCCGCCTCCTCGGGGGCGGAGAGCTCGTCCTCGAAGTAGAGGTCGATGGCGTTGTCCTTGTCGGCGCGCCGCAGTCCCTTGCGGAACCGCAGGGCCCGCACCGCCGGGTGCTGGCGCAGGTGCCAGCGATCGGCCTTGCCGCAGGCCAGCCGCACGCAGTGGATGCGCGACTGCTGGCCGGCGCCGGCGCCGGCGACCTGGCCGTCAACGGCGCAGACCACGGAGTTGGACTGGGTGTACTTGACGGCGATGGTGGCCACCGTGAGGTCGCGGCGCGCCTCCTCCGTCAGCTCCTCTCGTCTGGTCACGATGTTGGCGAAGAACCCGTCGTCGGGCACGAATTCGTTGCGCGGCTGCTCAAGGGTGACGCCGAAGACCTGGCGCGACTCCAGGGCCCGCGGCTCGTACCCGGCGTCGACCTCCAGGAGCTTGTAGTCGCCGCCCTTCTTCCCCTTCAGCATCTCCACCGCGCCCTCCTCGAAGCCGGGGGCCACGAGGCCGTCGGACATCTCCCGGCGGATGATCTCCGCCGTGGACCGGTCGAGGGGGTCGCTGACGGCGATCCAGTCGCCGAAGGAGGCGAGGCGGTCGGCGCCGCGGGCGCGGGCGTAGGCGCAGGCCAGCGGGCTCAGCTGCGCGTCTTCCGGGACGAACAGCGCCTGCCGCAGCGCGGACGGCAGGGGCAGGCCCACGGCGGCGCCGGCGGGGCTCAGGTGCTTGAAGGAGGCGGCGGCGGCAAGGCCCGTAGCCGCCTTCAGCTCGCGCACCAGCTGCCAGGCGTTGAGGGCGTCCAGAAGGTTGATGTAGCTCGGCGCGTTGTGGACCGCCCGCAGGGGAAGATCCCCGCCTTCGAGGAAGCAGCGCGCCCCGGTCTGGTGCGGGTTGCAGCCGTAGCGCATCCCGAGTTCGCCGGTCATCGCCGCCACCCGCGCTGTTCATTGACACTGTATGAAGCGGCTTCTATCATGCCGCTACACACTCGCCACAATCCCTCCTCCCCGCAAGACAGGCTCAGCCGATCAGATGATCAAGGGTTGTTATACCGCCATCGTCACGCCCATGCGCGAAGACGGCAGCGTCGACTACGAAGGGCTCGAGCGGCTCCTCGAGTTCCAGATCGCCAACGGCATCGACGGCATCGTCGCCGTGGGCACCACGGGCGAGAGCCCGACCCTGTTGTGGGAGGAGCACAACGAGGTGATCGAGCGCACCTGCCGCACGACGAAGGGACGCTGCAAGTCGATGGCCGGCACCGGCAGCAACTCCACGCGGGAGACCCTGGCCGGCACCGCCCATGCGGCTCACGCCGGCGCCGACAGCGTGCTCCTCGTCGACCCCTACTACAACGGCCCCAGCTCGGTGGAGATCCGCCGCGAGTACGTGGCCCCGGTGGCGGCCGAGTTCCCCGAGTTGCCCATGGTCCCCTACATCATCCCCGGGCGCACGGGCACGATGATGCACGCCGAGGACCTGGCCATCCTCTACGAGGAGCACCCCAACGTGTCGGCGGTGAAGGAGGCCACCGGCGACTACGACAACATGGCCAAGACCCGCCGCCTCTGCGGCCCCGGCTTCAGCATCATGTCCGGCGACGACGACCGCACCGTGGAGATGATGAAGCGCGCCGACATCGCCGCCGCCGGCGTGATCTCGGTCATGGCCAACGTCGTTCCGGGCCCGATCACCCGCATGACCCACGCCCTCACCGCCGGCGAGACGGAGCTGGCCGACAAGCTGGCCGCGGACCTGCAGCCGATCTTCGGCATCGTCGGCGTCGGCACCACCGAGCAGAGCCCCCGCGGCCCGGTGGAGTGCAAGGCCCGCAACCCGGTGCCGATCAAGACGCTGATGAACCTCCTCGGCATGCCCTCCGGCCCGTGCCGCCAGCCCCTGGGCCGCCTCACCCCCGGGGGGGCGGAGGTCGCCGTCGGCGCCGCCCGCCAGGTGTGGCGCAACGACCCGGCGCTGCTGGCGCCGGTGGGCGAAGCCTTCGGCGTCGACGTGGAGGCCCGGCTGCACGACGCGGCGGCGGTGGAAGCCCTCGTCTACGGGGAGTACTGATGGCCACCCGCATCGCCGTCTGCGGCCTCGGCGGCCGCATGGGCCAGCGCCTGGGCCACCTCGTCCTCGACGCCGACGACCTGGAGCTGACCGCCGCCAGCGAGCGGCCCGGCCACGCGTGGCTGGGACGCGACGCCGGCGAGGTCCTGGGCCGCGGGTCCCTGGGCGTGAGCCTCCAGCCCTCCATCGCCGCGGCCGACGCCGACGTGGTCGTCGCCTTCACCACCCCGGAGGCCACCCTCGCCGACGCCGCCGCCAGCGCCGCCGCGGGCACGGCCATGGTCGTGGGCACCACCGGCATGTCGGCCGACCAGCTGGACGAGTTCCGCGCCGCCGTGGCCTCCATCGCCTGCGTCTTCGCGCCCAACTTCTCCACCGCCATGAACGTCCTCTTCAAGCTCGTGGAGGAGGCGGCGAGCATCCTCGGAGACGACTACGACATCGAGGTGGTGGAGGCCCATCACCGGCACAAGGTCGACGCCCCGAGCGGCTCCGCCCTGCGCCTGGCCGAACGGGCCGCCGCCGGCGTCGGGCGCAACCTCGACGAGGTCGCCGTCCACGGCCGCCAGGGCGAGACCGGCGAGCGCACGCGCAAGGAGATCGGCCTCCACGCCCTGCGCCTCGGCGACGTCGCCGGCGACCACTCGGTGTTCTACGGCGCCGCGGGGGAGTACCTGGAACTGCGCCACCACGCCACCAGCCGCGACGCCTTCGCCCTCGGGGCACTGCGGGCGGCGCGCTTCACCGCCGCCGCCGAGCCGGGGCTCTACGACATGGGGGACGTGCTGGGGTTGTAGAGCTTCAGGAGGTGGAGGGGCTGCGCTCGGGGCTGGGGTTGAGGAAGGCGGGCCTCAGGGTGCGCAGCTTGTCGCGCAGGCGCGCCGCCTCCTCGAAGTTCTCGGCTTCCACGGCCACGTGGAGGTCGCGCTCCAACTGCTCCTTCTGAGACAGGGGACGCTCCTTCTCCAGTTCCTCGTACCAGTCGGACAGGAAGGTCAGCTCGGGGCAGTCCTCGTCCATCAGGTCCTCCTCCCCCTCCCACTCGCCGAGGAACTGCTCGATGCGGTCGATGCCGCGCTGCACGTGGCGCAGGGCGGCGTCGTAGTCCTTGGCCTCGAGGGCGGCCATGGCCCGGGCCCGGGCCTGCATCATCACCGCGTGGGGCAGGTACTGCTCGAAGTACCACTTGACCTCGTCGCTGTCGGCGTGCTCGTGGACGAGGTCGAAGATGGCCAGGTTGTGCCCGGTGTCGCGCTCCACCCCCTCGTAGTCCTCCAGGAAGAACAGGGCGAGATAGCGCTGGTAGTACTGCCAGGCCTCCTGGAAGAGGTCCTCGCAGCTCTGCTCGTCGAGCTCGGGGCCGCTTCTGGGCAGCGAGCCGGGGCGGCTGCGCAGGGACTGGCGGAAGTGATGGAGGAAGGACTCGGCGCCGTGGGGCCGGTGTCCGTCGGGGCGGCCGGAGACGTCGAGCTGGAGGATCCCCATGTCGATGCGGATCTGGATCTTCTCCGTGCCGTCCCGGGCGGTGATCCGGCGGGCGATGAACTCGTCCGGGTCGAAGGGCCACGAATTGAGCAGGTCACCGATGTCGTTTTTCATGGCCCCCCTTCGGCTTGTGTCACCAGAATATAGCCCTGCGCAGGGCCGTCCGCTACAAGGGAAGGGGGCCCCCCGGCTAGCGCCGGGAGACCTTGATGCTGCCCACCGCGACGCCGACGACGAGGGCGATGACGGCGGCGATGATCAGGGCGTTGCGGATCACCCGGGCGCGCTGCTCGACGCGGATGGTGATTTCCTTCTCCTGGGCCTCGATGCGCTCCGGGCCCTCGTACCCGGCGGCCTCGACGCGCACGTCGTACTCGCTGACGCCGATGCCGTCGGGCTGCACGAGGGTGATGTTCACCGGCTCCTTCTCCCCCGGCAGGATGCGGTCGATCGTGTCGGGCTCGGAGGACCAAGTCCAGTCGAGGGGCGGGGTCAGCACCAGGTGCACCCTCTCCACCTCCAGGGTCCCGGTGTTGAGCAGGTCGACGCGCACCTTCACCTCCTCGCCCGTGCGCACCTCCTGGTAGCGGTTGGCGATGAGGGTTTCGAGGGCGCCCCGGCCCCGGGGGATGAGCTCGAAGCGCTCCTTGTTCCCGGGGATCGTGTTGATCTCCTCCAGGGGGATGGGGCCGCGGTGCTTGCGGTTCAGCTCGCCGATGCGCTCGAAGCCGGCGGCCTCGGTGACGAAGACGTAGAACTCGATCGTCTGGTCGACGTAACCGCGGCTGAGCTTCTCGGGGATCTGCAGCTCCAGCTCCAGCTGCTGGCGCGTCACCTCCTCGCTGAACTTCACCTGCGTGAGGTTGGCGTTGGTCCCCGGGTCGACGAAGGCGGGGGTGATCTCCCGCGGCAGGTTGACCAGGGCCAGGCGGAAGGTCTTCTCGTCCTCGGCGAGGCGCTCGAGGATGAGGTCGAAGTTGACCCGCGTGTTGAGGTCGCCCTCCTGGGAGAACTGGACCGAGTTGATCGTCGGCAGGTCCTGGCTCGACTCCCGGCGCATGACGATCTGCAGCAGCTCCTTGCTGCCGTCGAGGTAGGTGAGGTCGACGACCACGTCCTCGTAGTCCTGGAGCAGCCGGAAGGTGAGCCGCGTACGCTCGCCCAGGGGCAGGGAGGGCACGAGGATCTCGTAGGGCTCGGCGACGATCGTTCCGAGGCGCTCGGTGAGGGAGACCTTGAGGTTCTGGATCTCCAGCAGCGGCCGGATCTGGCTCTCGTCGCGGTCGGGGTTGAGAGACAGGGCCTGGCCGAGCTGGGAGGCGTTCTCCAGGACGATGTCGACCTGGCGGCGGCCGTCGAGGGTGCGGTACTTCCGCGCCTCGCGGATGGTGACGCGGGTGGCGTCCTTGAGGAACTCCAGGCGCGTGCGGTCGAGCTGGAAGACCGCCTCGCTGTACTTCAGCTCCGACTGCAGGAAGGCGCGCCGGGCTTTGTTCAGGCTCTCGAGGGTTTCGATCTTCTCGTCGTAGAGCTCCTGGATGATGTCGTACTCGCTCTTGTTGTTGTCCATCTCCAGCTTGCGGCTCTCCACCTCCCACTGCGCCTTGCGCAGCTTGATGTCGTAGAGGCGCTGCTCCTTGGTGCGCAGGTCCTTGGTCGCCCCCAGGGGCGAGGCCAGGAGGCCGAGGAGGAAGACGCCCAGGCAGGCGCGGGCGGCGGTCATCGGCGGCTGATCCGGACGCTGGCCACGCCGATGCCGACGACGAGGAGGACGAGGATGCCGATGAGGATGACGTTGCCGGCGATGTTCGATCGCGCCCCCACGTGGATGGTCAGGTTCTTCTCCAGGGACTCCACGTTCTCGTTGCCCACCTGGCCCTGGGCCTCGACGCCGAGCTCGTAGTTGCCCACGGCGATGTCGGGGGGCGGCCGGGCGACGATGTCGAGGGGCACGCGCTCGTCGGGCTCGAGGCGCTTGATGAGCAGGGGCGTCACCTCCTCCTGCCACTGGTAGGGCAGGTCGAGGGCGGCCTTGAT
>JAJDTN010000107.1 GCA_022827165.1 Candidatus Latescibacterota bacterium | reverse complement strand
GCGGCGACGGCTGGCTCTACTCCTTCGAGCCGGAGACGGGAGAGCCGATCTGGAAGTTCGACTGCAACCCCAAGGACTCGGTGTGGGAGCTGGGGGGACGGGGGACGCGCAACAACCTGATCTCGACGCCGGTCATCGTCGGCGACGGCGTCTACCTCGGCGTCGGCCAGGACCCGGAGCACGGCGAGGGCCGCGGCAACCTGTGGTGCATCGACGGCACCGGCCGCGGCGACGTGACCGATTCGCACGCGGTCTGGCACTTGGGCGGCGAGGAGTACAACCGCACCATGTCCACCGCGGCGATCGACGACGGCCTGCTCTACATCGCCGATCTCAGCGGCTTCGTCTACTGCCTCGACGCGGCCACGGGCGAGAAGAAGTGGACCTACGACACCTTCGCCGCCATCTGGGGCTCTCCCTTCGTGGCCGACGGCAAGGTCCATGTCGGCGACGAGGACGGCGACGTGACGATCTTCCGGGCCGGCCCCGAGCTGGAGGTGATCTCCGAGATCAACATGGGCAGCGCCGTGTACACCACGCCCGCCGCCGAGGACGGCATCCTCTACGTGGCCTCGCGCAACACCCTCTTCGCCCTCGGCTCGCCGCGGCCGTGACCGACTCCGGCGGTCCCGCGGATCGCGTGAGCGCCGCCCGTCAGGCCCTCGACGCCCACGTGCGCGAGATCGTGGCCTGGCACTTCGACCCGGCCACGGGCTGCCCCTTCTGGCTCGAGCGCGCCGCAGAGCTGGGCTTCGACCCCCGCGACCGCATCGGCGGCTACGCCGACCTCGAGGTCCTCGGCCTCTTCCGGGACGAGTGGCTGCGCGGCGGCCCCGTGCGCCGCTGGGTGCCGCGAGCGTTTGCCGGCGAGCCCGTCTTCGTCTTCGAGACCGGCGGCTCCACCGGCGTGCCCAAGAGCCGCGTGAACATCCGCGACTTCCAGGTCGACTACGCCGCGTTCTCCGAGAGCCTGCCCGAGGAGGGCTTCCCCCGGGGCGGGGACTGGCTCATGCTGGGGCCGTCGGGTCCGCGGCGCCTGCGGCTGGCCGTGGAGCACCTGGCGCAGATGCGCGGCGGCCTCTGCTTCCTCGTCGACCTCGACCCGCGCTGGGTGAACGTCCTGATCCGGCGGCAGGCCCACCAGGAGCTGGCCGCGTACAAGGCCCACGTCGTCGACCAGGCCCTGAAGATCCTGCGCGCCCACGACACGATCCGCTGCCTCTTCGCGACGCCGCGCCTGCTGGAAGCCCTGTGCGAGAAGATCGACCTGGTGAAGGCGGGCATCCGGGGCGTGTTCTGCGGCGGCACCGAGATGGACGCCCAGTTCCACCGCTTCGCCCGCGAGGAGCTGGTGCCGGGGGCGGCCTTCGTGCCGACCTACGGCAACACCCTCATGGGGCTGGCCCTGTGCAAGCCCTTCGACCCGGCCGACGACTACGCCATCACCTACCACGCGCCGCAGCCGCGGGCGGTGATCGAGCTGGTCGATCGCGACGACCCGGGGCGCCCCGTCGGCTACGGCGAGACCGGGCGCGTGCTGCTGACGACGCTCACCCGCGAGTTCTTCATGCCCCGCTTCCTGGAGCGCGACGAGGGCGAGCGGGCCCCGCCGACGGAGAGCTGCCCCTGGGACGGCGTGCGCGACCTGCGCCTGCTGTCCTCCCTCGAGGAGAGCGTCACCGTGGGGGTTTACTAGCATGGCCGGCGGCCTCGTGCACGTCCCCGTGCTGCGCTCCGGCCGCGAGTACGCCAGCCGCCGGCGGCGGCGCCTGACCGACGTGCGCACCGGCGATCCCGCGGCCGAGGTGAGCCTCGCCAACGGCGGCCTCATCGCCCGCGACCTGGCCGGGGCGGCTGCCAACCGCCAGGCCCTGGAACGGATGCCGGCCGGGGAACTGGTGGCCCTGTGCGGCGAGGCCGCCCGCCGCTTCCGCCAGGACCGCCTGCCCGTGGACGGCGAGACGGACCAGTCCTTCGACGACTACCTGTGGCAGCTGGCGGCCACGGCGGGCATGCCCCCGAGCCTGGGGCGGCGCAACGCCGGCAAGATCTGCGGGGTGCTGGAGTCGATGGAGCGGGTGCTGGACGGCCTGACCCGGGGCCTGGACCTGGCCGTCGTCGACGCCGGCTGGGGCGAGGAGGGAGGCCGCACGATCAGCTACCGGCGCCGGACCGACGTCCTGGGCGCCGTGCTGCCCAACAACTCGCCGGGGGTCCACACCCTGTGGCTGCCCGCGGTCCCCCTGAAGACGCCCCTGGCCCTGCGCCCCGGCGCCCGCGAGCCGTGGACGCCCCTGCGCCTGGCCCGCGCCTTCATCGCCTCCGGGTGCCCGCCCGAGGCCTTCGGCTTCTACCCCGGGGACCACGACGGCGCCGTGGAGATCCTGGTGCGCTGCGGCCGCTCCCTGCTCTTCGGCGGCGACGACACCGTCGACCCCTGGCGCGGCGATCCCCGCGTCGAGATCCACGGCGCCGGCCGCAGCAAGATCCTGCTCGGGCCGGACGTGACCGACTGGGGGGAGCATCTCGACCTGATCGCCGCCTCGGTGGCCGACAACGGCGGCCGCTCCTGCCTCAACGCCTCCGGCGTGTGGACCACCGGCCACGGCCTCGACCTGGCCCAGGACCTCGCAGAGCGCCTGGCGCGAATCGAGCCGAGGCCGCTGCACGACCCCGAGGCCGCCCTGGCCGCCTTCCCCGAGCCCCGGACGGCGCGGGCGATCTCCGCCCACATCGACCGGCTCCTGGCCGGCGGCGGCGCCCGCGACCTGACGGCCGAGGTCCACGGCGGCGACCGCCTCGTCGAGGTCGACGGCTGCACCTTCCTGCGGCCCACGGTCGTGCACTGCGAGGACCCCTCCCACCCCCTGGCCGACACCGAGTACCTCTTCCCCTTCGTCTCGGTGGTGGAGGCAGCCGACGCCGACACCATGCTCGGGGCGATCGGCCCCACCCTCGTGGCCACCGCCCTGACCGAGGACCCCGGCCTGCGGGGCCGGCTCATGGACCATCCCGGCATCGACCGCCTGAACCTCGGGCCGGTGCCGACGACGGCGATCTCCTGGGAGCAGCCCCACGAGGGCAACCTCTTCGAGCACCTCTACCGGCGCCGGTCCCTCGGGCGCGCCCGACGCCGCGCCTGACGGCCGTGAGGCCCTTCGACCTCGACGGCGGGACCCGCGTCCTCTTCGGCGCCGGCCGCCTCGGCGAGCTGGGCGCCGAGACCGCCCGCCTGACGGCCGGACCGGTGCTGCTGGTCTCGGACCCCGGGGTGGCGGCGGCCGGACACACCGGCCGGGCCGCCGATTCCCTGGCCGCGGCCGGGCTCGAGGTGGTCCGCTTCGACGGCGTCGGCGAGAACCCCACCACCGGGCAGGTGGAGGCCGGCGCCGAGACCGCCCGCCGCCAGGGACCCGTGGAGGCCGTCGTCAGCGTCGGCGGGGGCAGCGCCATGGACTGCGCCAAGGGGATC
>JAJDTN010000103.1 GCA_022827165.1 Candidatus Latescibacterota bacterium | reverse complement strand
AGCCACTCCAGCAGATCGCCGTAGACCCAGTCGACGAAAGGCACACTGGCAGCCCCCGAGTCGTGGATGCGCACGCTGCTGACGCGTCCCTCGGCGCGCAGCTGCTGCAGCTGCTTGAGGCTGTCCGGCTCCGGGCTGGCCATCCACTGGGGGATGAAGGCGTCCTCGTGGCCCTCGAGCCACTCGTGCAGGAAGTCGTTCCCCGTGACGGCGCTGAGGCTCTCGCCGTGCTGGTGGTGGATGACGGCGCGCTCGACGCCGTGGCGGTTCAGCTCGGCGCGCAGCTCCTCCGGGGTGTCGACGGGGGCCGGCCGCAGATGCGAGTGACCGACGCCGACGTTGGCGTCGATGACCGGCACCCGGGCCCGGAAGCTCAACTCGCTCGTCAAGGGAATGCTCTCCTGGTCCAGGGGCTGGGAGCGGGAGCCGCGAAAGGTAGTGGTTCTCGCGGCGGCCGGGATTGACGGACGACAACAAGGGTTGTCATACTCGTCCGCATGGCACGGCTGATCGTCAGGAACCTGGAACCGGAGGTCGTCACGCGGCTCGAGGAGCGCGCCGGCCGGAAGGGCCGCTCCGCCGAGGAAGAGCACCGCGCGATTCTGCGCGAGGCCCTCCTCGGCACGGAACCCAGGTCGCAGGAGATGTCCTTCGAGCAGTACCTCAGAGCGATGCCCGACGTGGGCGATGACGAGGACTTCGAGCGGAGAGATGGCACGCATCCCCACCCACGGTGAGCCGACCCATCCCGGCGAGATGCTGCTCGAGGAGTTCCTCCTGCCGATGGACGTCACCCAGCGGCAACTGGCCGACGCGGTCCACGTGCCCTACCAGCGGATCAACGAGCTGGTCAACCGCCGGCGCGGCATCACCCCGAGCACGGCCCTGCGCCTGGGGAGGTTCTTCGGCATGACGGCTGGCTTCTGGCTGAACCTGCAGGCCCGGTGGGACCTGTATCACGCCCAACGCGCGGAGGAAGCCGACCTGGCGGGAATCCAGCCCCTGGCCGCCGTCGGAAACGACTGACATGCCGAAGGATCGACTGCGCGTCGCCATCTGGCTCGACGAGCTGGCCCTGCCCCTGGACGAGGGGCTGCAGGTGGCCGTCGACTTGGGCAGCGAGTACGTGTGGTTCTCGCGGCTCCCCGGCGAGACCCCGGTCCCGGAGTTGACCGACGCCCAGGCGGACGACATGGCCCGGCGCGTCGACGCCCGGAGCCGCAAGCTGTTCACCCTCGGCGCCGGCCACGCCTTCCACGACCTGCGGCTGACGGACCTGTCCCCGGGCCGACTGCGGGAGCACGAGGTCTTCCGCCGCGACTTCGACGCCATCGTGAGGACGATGGAGATCGCCGCCCGCCTCGGCGTCGGCGCCGTGACGACCCACGGCTTCCTGTGGCCCGGCGAGTGGACGGACTGGCCGGATACCTGGTCGCGCTCCCCCGGCTGGCCGATGCGCTGGGCCACCGGCGGCGGCATCGTCTCGGAGGCCGAGTTCCGGGGCCTGGTCGAGATCTTCGGAGCGCTCCTCGAGCGGGCCGAGAAGCACGGCGTCGACCTGATCGTCAACCAGCGGCCGTTCCACTACACGAACACGACGGCACATTTCCAGCAGCTCGCCGAGCGGCTGGGCTCGCCGCGGCTGCAGGCCTTCTGGGGTCCCGCCGACAACGTGCTGTCGGGCGAGCGCGAGGTGCCCACGAAGGGGTACGACCGCCTGCGGCCCCTGCTGGCGGCCCTGCACCTGAAGGACGTGCAGGTCCACGACGGGGCCGGCGGCGAGTTCGCCTGGCGGCCGATCGGGGAGGGGGAGGTGGGTTACTCGACGGTCTTCCGCCGCCTCGTCGAGGACGGCAGCGACGCCGTGCTGGCCGTTGCCACCCACTTCGAGCCGCCCGGCGGCGGCACCCGGGCCGAGGCGATGGCCATCAACCACGCCCGGGTGACGGGCCTGCTCGAGCAGGTGCGGCGGGAAGTCGAGGCCGAGGAGGCCCGGGCGCGGCTCGAGGGCGCGGACCGGTGAAGGCGGCGATCGAGGCTCGCATCGAGGAGCCCGCCGCCGTTCCCGCGGGCGGTATCCGCTGACCCACGGCGGCCCCTTCGCGCGCGGGGCGCTCACCGATCCCGGCGGAGTCCAGACGCGGCGGGTGCTCAATCTCAAGTGCTGGTCGGGGCTCGGCTGACCCTGGCTGGAGCCCCGCCCGGGGCGCGGAACTTCTCACCCCGGAATCACCGGCAACACCAGTCGGGAGGGCCGGGCGGCGTCGTGGAAGATCCGCTGGCGCGCCGTCCGCAACTCCGCCTCACGGTAGTCGTCCCTCCCGGTGTTGTGGTTGCGGTCGAAGTTCGGGAAGTCGCTGCTGCTGATGTCCAGGCGGATGCGGTGCCCCGGGCGGAACAGGTTGCTGGTGGGATTCACCCGGATGCGAAGCTCGTACGGCCGGTCCGGCTCCAGCGGGGACGGTTTGTCCAGGGAGTCGCGGTAGCGGCAGCGCACGATGCCGTGGCACAGCTCCTGGGCGAAGCCGTCGGGCCAGACGTCGATCAGCTTGGCCACGAAGTCGGTGTCCGGCGCCGATGAGGCCGCCCACAGCACCACCTCCACCGGGCCCGTGACCTCCACCTCCCGCTCCAGGGGCGGCGTCTGGTAGACCATCACGTCCGGCCGTCCGTCGAGGGCCCGCTGGTCGAGGGGGGCGTGCTGTCCCGCCGGCGTGTAGAGGGTCATCAGCGGATCCCGCGGATCGTAGACGTACTCGTCGGCCGGCTCCTCGCGCGGAGCCTCGCGGGACAGGCGGCCGGCGCCGGCCCTCATGTCGGCGTGTCCGTCGCTGTGCAGGAAGTACTCGGTCGCCCGCGCCCGCGCCAGGGGCCAGTCGTCCTCCGAGCGCCAGCGGTTGGCGCCCATGACGAACAGCTCCACCGGCGGCCGGTCCGGCTCGCCCGGCGCGTCCCCCTTCAGCCAGTGGCCGAACCACTCGTCGGCGATGTCGAAGTAGCTGCGCTCCGCCTGCGGGCCGAAGTCGACGTCACCCACGCGGCGGTCCAGGTCCACGAGGGTGTGGGTCCAGGGGCCGATGATCAGCCGCTGGCCGGCGCGGGCGCGTTCGGTCCGGCCGTTGGCCCTCATCCCTGTGAACTGCTGGATCGTGCCGATCTGCTGGTCGTACCAGCCGACCGTGCTCAGGACGGGGACGTCGATCTCGGGGTGGCGCTCCTGGAAGCGGAAGTGGTCGGCCGTGTGGTCGTCCAGCCAGCGGCGCCAGTGGCCGCGCATGCCGGGCATGGCCGCCTCGGGGATGTCGTAGAGAGGCAGGTACCACAGCCACTTGCCGCGGTCGCGCTCGATCCACAGGCGCGAGGCCTCGTCGGTCGTCGTCGCCTTCCAGCGGTCGCCCCGGCGCCGGGCCGCGTCGACGGAGAGGTTGTTCACCGTCCAGTCCAGGACCCGTCCGAGCCGCAGGACGCCGCCCAACTCGCGGTCGAGCAGGTTCGCCGCGATCCCGCCGGCGAGCATGCACACGAGGTGCGGGGGCCGGGTGGTGGCCAGCTCCCACTGCACCCAGCCGTCGTAGGAGGCGCCGAAGGTGCCCACCCGGCCGTCGGACCCGGGCAGACCGGCGGCCCACTCGACCGTGTCGTACCCGTCCTCGGCGTCGCGGTGGTCGGCGCTGTAGAACCCCGGGAGGAAGTCGCCGTCCGAGGCATGCCTCCCGCGCACGTCCTGGAGGACGACCATGTATCCGCGCTCGGCCAGGCGCCGGCCGGTCTCGACCTGCCTCGGGGCGCTCTTGTCGTAGGGCGTGCGGCACAGCAGGACCGGGAAGGCGCCGGGCGCGTCGGGGCGGTAGACGTCGGCGCGCAGGACGGTGCCGTCACGCATCGGGGCGGGAAGGTTGGCGTCGGAGAGGGTTGGGTGTGTCACGGCGGCCGTATCGGCGAAGACGACCTCACCGGCCTCGATCGCAATAGATCTCGCTGCGCGACCAGGTGGGCGAGCGGCGCCCGGTTTCCACTGTATGCCAGCTCAGGTCGGCTTGCTCCTCGGGAGGGGCCGTACGAGCGGCGCTCTCGAGGATGGCGCGGAGTTCCTCTT
>JAJDTN010000342.1 GCA_022827165.1 Candidatus Latescibacterota bacterium | reverse complement strand
CGAGCCGCTCCTCCAGGGCCGCGGCGATGCGCCGCATGGTGGGCGACCCGGCGCCGGCGGCGTCGAAGCGGAATCCGCCGGGGGCGCGGCCGAGGCCCCGGGCGCGCTGCACCAGTTCCACGAGGGCGGTCATGTGCTCGGGGCTCAGCAGCGTGCGCGGCCGCTGCACGGCGAAGTCGCGGCGCAGCAGCAGGCTCTGGGCCGTGGCCAGCCGCAGCAGGTCCTCCGGCTCTCCGGAGTATGTGAAGTGGACCTCGTCCTGCCGGTCGTGGGGAACGACGCGGCACCGGCCGCCGAAACGCCGGGCCAGCTCCCCGCGCAGGATGTCCTGGGTGCCGTCGAGGGCGGCTGCCGTCCAGAGGTGGGCGGGTCCCGCGGACCTCGGCCCTCCGCGCGGACGGGTGCCGGCCGGGGCGCCGGCTGCCTGCGTGGAGTCCTTGACGAGGTTGGACCGGGCGCCGGCGGTGCCGCGGCGGCGCCCGGGTCCGCTTCGGTTCACCCGCCGCCCGGGTCCGCCGCCGCGCCGAGCAGGTGCCGCCGCAGGAACATGACCACCACCTGCCGGTAGAGGTCGGAGTTCTCCTTCTTGCGGTACCCGTGGCCCTCGTCGAGGGCGTTCATGAACCAGACGTCGTACCCGGCGCCGCGGACCTCGGCGACGATCTGCTCGGCCTCGGTGACCGGCACGCGGGGGTCGTTCTGGCCGTGGGCGACGAAGAGGGGCGCCGTGATGCGGGCGGCGTTGTTGAGGGGGCTGATGGCCTGCAGGTGGGCCTCCATCCGAGGATCGCGCTCGTCGCCGTACTCCACCCGCCGCAGGTCGCGCCGGTAAGCCTTGGTGTTCTTCAGGAAGGTGACGAAGCTGCTGATGCCGACGATCTCGACGCCGGCGCGCAGACGGTCGCCGTAGTGCATGAGGCTGGCCAGCACCATGTAGCCGCCGTAGCTGCCGCCGTACACGGCGACGCGCGACTCGTCGAGGCCGGGCTGGGCCGCGATCCAGTCGAGGAGAGCGCCGATGTCGCGCACCGAGTCCTCGCGGAGCATGCCGTTGTCGAGGGTCAGGTACTCCTTCCCGTAGCCGTTGGAGCCGCGCACGTTGGGGGCGACGACGGCGGCGCCGAGCTCGGCGATCCAGCTCTGGAAGGTGCTGCTGAAGCTGGGGCGGTACTGGGCCTCGGGGCCGCCGTGGATGTAGACGATCACCGGGAAGGGGCCGTCGCCGGCGGGCTGGTAGAGGAAGGCGGGGGTCTGCCGCCCGTCGAAGGTGGGATACTGCACCAGCCGGGGCTCGACGAAGGAATCGGTGTCGAGGCCGCCGACCTCGCTGAAGGTCCAGCGCACGAGGTCGCCGTGCTCCAGGGGGCTGTCCCCCAGGTCGAGGGTGAAGGCGTCGCTCGGGGTGCGGGCGGTGTTGAGAGTCATGGCCAGCCGGCGGCCGTCAGGACTGAACTCCAGGCCGCCCACCAGACCGACGGGCAGGCCCTCCACGGGCCGGTACTCGAGGCTCTCCGGGTCGAGCAGGTAGAGGCGGGAGAGGCCTCCCTCGTTGACCCCGAAGACCGCCCGGTCCCCGTCGTCGCTGAGCTCGAAGTCGTCCACGTCCCAGGGGATCCCGGCGGTGATGACGGTGCGCTCGCCGGTGGCCAGGTCGAGGTGGGCGAGCTGCCGGAAGTCGCCGTCCTCGTCGGTGGCGAAGAACACGCCGCCGTCGCCGGCGTCGAACCAGCCGCCGACGCCGAGGACGCTGACCGGGCTCTCCGGGTCGCCGGCCACGAGGGTGAGCTCGCCGCTGGCCAGGTCGAGGAGGTGGATGCGCGAGTCGGCGATGCTCACGTAGTTGGCGATCAGCAGCCGGCCGCCGTCGGCGCTCCAGTCCATGGGGCCCCACCAGGTGCCGTCGGGCGACTCGACCACGAGGCGGGCGGACTCCGGATCCTCCGGGTCCATCACCCAGACGTCGTTGGAGCGGCCGTCGCGGCGGGTGCTCTGGAAGGCGAGCCGCCCGCCGTCGTCGCTCCAGACCGCCGAGCGGTGGCGGGACTCGCCGTCGCTGATCATCCGGTGATCGCCGGTCTCCAGGTCGAGGAGGAAGATCTGGGTGACCTCGTTGCCGCCGGCGTCCATGGTGAAGCTCAGCTGGCGGCTGCCGGGGCGGCGGCGGGCGCCGCCCACGGGCTCCTCGAAGAAGGTGAGCTGGTGGCGGGCGCCGCCGGGCCGGTCGACGCGGTGCAGCTGGTAGACGTTGCCGAAGCGGGTCGAGAGGTAGAGGCCGCCGCCGTCCGCGGTCCAGTCGCGGACCCCGGCGCCCCGGGTGTTGAGGTAGCGGTTCAGGCTGCTGCGCAGCTCCTCCGGCACCTCGGGCACGTTCTCGAGGACGACCTGGCCGTCGTTGGCGGTGCGCCGCTCGACGTCGCCGGCCCCGGCCTCGAGGGCCAGCCCCAGGCCGGCCGCCAGCAGGAACAGGGATCGCGCGCTCATTCGCTCTCTTCGGGGGCGGCCATGAGGGACAGGTGCCCCCGGTCGACCTCTATCTGCAGCTGCGACCCGCCGGCGCCGAGGTGGCCGCTGACGGTGTGGCCGCCGCGGCTGGTGGCCGCCACCTCGAGGGGCAGGTCGGTCGCCGCGCGGCCCCGCTCCACGTGCCCGAGGACCTCCAGGGACGACTCGCGGGGCACCCGCAGGTGGACGCTGCCGCGCGAGCACTGCACCGTGCACGGGGACTCCACGGGCTGCTCCCAGCGGATCTCCACGTCGCCGCGCTGGCTGTGGACGGTGACCTCCGAGCCCGGGCTCCGGAGCAGGGCGCGGCCGCCGCCGCAACGCAGGGCGACGCGGCCGGCGACCTCGCGCAGCTCCACCGGCGCGTGGTCGCTGCGGACCATGGCCTCGCCGCCCACGGCGCGGGCCTTCACCGGCGACCGCGAGGCCCGCAGCACGAGTTGGCCGCCCACGGCGGAGACCGCCACCGGGGAGTGGCTGGCGCGCACCACGGCGCCGCCGCCGACGTCGGAGAGCTTCACGGGCCCGTGGGAGGTGGTCAGCTGCAGCTCCTGGCCGACGCCGGAGATCTTCATGGGCGAGTGGCTGCCGTCGACCGAGAGACCGGCCCCCAGGCCCTCGGCCTCCAGGGGGCCGTGGCGCACCCGGAGGCGCGCGTCGCCGCTGACGCGGCGGATGCTCACGGGGCCATGGGCGCCGGACAGCTCCAGGGAGCCGACGACGCGCCGGACCTTGGCCGGGGAGTGCTGCAGGCGCAGGGTGGCCGACCCCTCCACGGACCTCACGTTCACCTTGGAGTGACGGGCCTCGAGGTTGAGCCCGCCCCCCAGCTGGCGCACGTCCGCCTTCCCGTGGCGCTGCCGGAGGACGGTGTCGCCGCCGATGCCTTCCAGCGTCGTGGGGCCGTGGCTGGCGTCGATGGCGGCATCGGCCTCGAGGCCGGCGACGTCGACCTCGCCGCGGGCGTTGCGCAGGTCCACCGACACCTTCGGGTGCACTCGCAGGACGAAGTGACAGGTCACCCGGCCCGGCCCCTCGTTGACGCTACCGGAGCCCTGGGCCTCGACGCGCAGGACGCCTTCGGAGCGGTCGACGCCGAGTCCCACCCGCCGGGCGTCGTTCTTCGCCGTCTCCTCGTCGTGGGCGCCGGTCACCGTCCGCAGTTCCACCCGGGCCTCGTCGCGGTGCCAGGTCCGCACCTGGATCGACCCGCGGTGGTTGCGCAGCACCAGGCGCTCGCCCGGGGACAGGGGGACCTGATCGGAGAGGTTGTGCTCGACGGTGAAGGCGTACTCGCGGTCGTCGTCGCCGTTGCCGGCCTCGTGGAAAGCGTCGCTGATGGTCCGTCCCATTTCGTGCAAAGCCTCGCCAACATCGGGCATGGCGGCAAGCGCCTCGTCCACCAGATTGTCCACATCGGGGATGGTGTCGCGCACGGCGCGGCGCACCCCCGGCATCGACGCCCGCACCGTCCGCCGGGCGCGGTCGAACTGGTCGCGGATCTCGCCTTCGAGATCCTCGAAGGGGGAGAACCCATCGCGGGGCTTCCTCCGGCGCGGGGGCGGGTCCCCGTTCCCGAGAGCCCTCAGCAGGCGCTCGGCCTCCTCGGCCGAGATCTTCCCCTCCTCCAGCATGCGCAGCACCGCGGCGCGCTCCTCGCTCATCGTCCGTCCTCCTTCAGTCGCTCCAGCCTGGCCACCGCCGTCTCGGCGTCGATCTCGCCGCTCTCGAGGCGCTCCAGCACTCGCTTGCTCCCGCCCTCTTCCGGGGGGGTTTCGGGGGGCTCCCCCCGGCGTTCGAAACCCAGCTCGGCGATCACCTCGTCGAGGCGGTTGCGCACCGCCGCGTAGGGCACCCCCAACTCGCGCTCCATCTCCTTGACGTTGCCCCGGGCCCGCAGGAAGGCCTCGGCGAAGGCCAGGGACCCCGGCGACAGGCGGTCGAAGACAGTGGCTGCGAACCGCCCCTTGATCTCGATGTCGCAGCTGCCGCAGTGGAGGCGCGTGATCTGCAGCTCTCCCCCGCAGGCGGGGCAGTGTTCGAGGGCCTTTCTCACGATTTTTCTCCGAATGGGAGAATTATCCTAACCATTTTAGGGAAAGGCGCAATGATTTTTATCCAATGGAGAAAAATCCATCCTCCGTCGCCTTGGCTCCTGAAGAGGTCCATTCACCGAGAGAAGTTGAATTATTCAATATTCATATTGACTTCTTTAACCTTCAAGGTAGATTGGTGGCCAATAATCAAGGAAGGATCGAGGGTGATGGATATCTCAAAGGCACAGTGCCCCGAATGCTCCAGGGCCCTCCAGGTCGACCGCATGGTCTGCCGCTCCTGCGGGGTGGCCGTGGAGGGGGAGATCGAGGTCTCGGCCCTCGGCCAGCTCGATCTCGACGAGCAGGTCTTCGTCACCGCCTTCCTGCGCAGCCACGGCTCGATCCGGCGCATGGAGTCCCTCTTCGGGATCAGCTATCCGACGGTCAAGAACCGGCTCAACCGGATCGTGGCCCGCCTCGACGCCGCCTTCACGCCCCCGCCCTCCGACAACGCCGAGGTCCTCGACCGGCTGGCGCGCGGGGAGATCAGCACCGATCAGGCTCTCGAGGAGCTCTCTTGATCCCTCCCGTGCTCGTCCTCGTCGCCTTCGGGCGCGGTCCCTGGATGGTGCCCGTGCCCATCCCCGTCCTGCTGCTGTGGCCGCTGGCGCCGCTCGTCATCGCCCACGGCCGCATCGCGCGCGACCCCCGCGGCATCGCCCTCCTGCGCCTGGCCGCCGCGGCGCGGGGCTTGCGCGTCAGCCTGCGCAGCGGCTCCGGGGAGCGCTTTCTGCGGCGCGTGCTGTAACCACTATTAAGGAAGGAGACCCCCATGAGTGAAGACCGCCGCAAGATCCTGGACATGCTGGCCGCCGAGCAGATCAGCGTCGACGACGCCCAGCGCCTGCTCGACAAGGTGGAGCCCCCGCCGGCGCCGGCCGTCGCCCAGGACGATCCCCTGCCCCGGAAGGGGCCCCGCTACCTGCGAATCCACATCGTCGACGACGACGACAAGGTGGAGCTGCAGATCCCGCTGGCCCTCATCCGCACCGGCATCCGCCTGGGCGCCGTGGTGCCGGACTCGGCCAAGGGCAAGCTGAAGAAACTGAAGAAGCTGAAGAAGGAGGGCTTCGACATCGACCGGTTCTTCGAGATGGCATCGGAGGATCTGGTGGATTCCCTGGCCGAGCTGGAGGTCAACATCGAAGGCGAGGACGGCGAGCGGGTGCGCCTGTTCTGCGAGTAGACGGGGCCGCGGCCGGCGCCCATATTCGCCCCACCGTGGAACGGCAACCGATCGACCGGCGCTGCTTCGGGCGGCGCGTGGTGACCTTGGCCGTCGCCGGGGCCGCCGTCTGGCGCGGGACCGGTGACGCCGGAACCCTGCAGCGGCGGGAGGTGGAGGTCGTCGTCGACCTCGACGACCCGCGCTTCGCCGCCCTGCGCGAGGTGGGCGGCGCCATGAAGGTGGTCCCCGAGGGCAGCTTCGAGCCGGTGATCGTCGTGCGCCTGTCGGAGGACGAGCTGATCGCCTTCAGCAGCGCCTGCCCCCACTGGGGCTGCGAGGTCACCCTGCCCGACGAGGACGGCCTCATCGCCTGCTCCTGCCACGAGAGCTGGTTCGACATCGAGGGCCGCTACCTGGAGGGCCCCGCCGAGGAGGACCTTCCCCGGGTGAAGCTGGTGGTCTCGGCCGGCACCGGGGTGACGCCCCGCTCCTGGGGGCGGGTGAAGGACGGGTCCCGCCGCCGCTGAAAACGCGTTCCTCCCATGGCTTGACATGGGGCTTTCCCGCGGGAAGGTTCTTGCGGAAGGAGGGCTGCCCAATGAGCCTGGAATCCTATGTGACCCCGGCGGTCGTAGTGGCTGCCACCGTTTTTCTCTGGAAGGTTCTTGGAGCCAGGATCGACGGACTCGGGGCCCGCATCGACAGCCTCAAGCGGCGATTCGATGCCCTGAACGCCCGGATCGACCGTCACCTGGAGGGCCACCCGTCCCAATGAGCCTGGAATCCTATGTGACCCCGGCGGTCGTAGTGGCTGCCACCGTTTTCCTCTGGAAGGTCCTCGGGGCCCGGATCGACAGCCTCGAGCGGCGATTCGATGCCCTGAACGCCCGGATCGACCGTCACCTGGAGGGCCACCCGTAAGGGAGACGCAGCGAGCATGACGCAAGGCACGGACCACATCGGTTGGGAGGCGTCCAGCGACGCCGGCGCGGTGGCCGCGGGCGGGGCCGGCGCCGTGGCCGCGGGGATGCGGATCCTCGAGCAGGGCGGCAACGCCGCCGACGCGGCGGCGGCCACCATCTTCGCCCTGCAGGTGACCGACCATATCGCCTGCGGCATCGGCGGCGAGGTGCCGCTGCTGATCTGGGACGCCGGCCGCGGCGAGGTGAAGTCCCTCTCCGGCCAGGGCCGCGCGCCGCTGGACCCGGCGGCGATCGACTGGTACATGGCCAACGGAATCCCGGGCCGGGGGGACATGAAGATGGCTCCCGTTCCGGCGGTGGTGGACCTGTGCATCACCACCATGCAGCGCTACGGAACGATGTCCCTGGAGCAGGTCGTGGCGCCGACTCTGGAGATCCTCGACGCCGGCGACCGCGAGTGGGAGCCGAAGCTGGCCCATACCCTGCGGCGCATGGTGGAGGAGGAGGGCCTGGCGGGCGGGTCCCGCGAGGACCGGCTGCAGGCCGCCTGCGACCGCTTCTACGGCCGCTCCTCACGCTGCAACGACATCGCCGAAGAGCTGGAGGCCGAGTTCGTCAGGCACGGCAGCTTCCTGCGGCGGGCCGACCTGGCCGCGCACACCACCACCATCGAGGAGCCGGCCACCGCCGACTACCGCGGCTACACCGTCTGCAAGTGCGGCCCCTGGACCCAGGGCCCCGCCCTGCTGCAGGCCCTGCGCCTGCTCGAGGGCTTCGACCTGGCGGCCATGGGCCACCTGTCGGCCGACTACGTCCACGCGGTGGTGGAGGCGATCAAGCTGGCCTTCGCCGACCGCGACGCCCACTACGGCGACCCGGAGTTCGTCCACGTCCCCCTGGAGGCCCTGCTCTCCGACGCCTACACCGGCCTGCGCCGGCCCCTGATCGACATGGCCTCCGCCGCCCCCGAGGCGCGGCCGGGGGACCCGCTGGCCATGGAGGCGGTGAAGGCGGGCGGCGTCTTCCGCCCCGGCGGCGAGGGCACCACCACCTGCGTCGTCGCCGACCGCTGGGGCAACGTCGTCTCGGCGACACCGAGCGCCAACGTCGACACCAGCCGCATGGACGGCGGCGAGGCCGGCGTCACCTACGGCAACCGCCTGCGCAGCCTCAACACGACGCCCGGCCACCCCAACTGCATCCAGCCCGGCAAGCGGCCCCGCATCACCCTCACGCCGACGCTGGTCCTCAAGGACGGCAAGCCCGCCTTCGCCGTCAGCGTCGCCGGCGGCGACCGCCAGGACCAGACCACCCTGGCCCTGCTGATCGACGCCATCGACTTCGGCATGACCCCGGCCGAGGCGGTGCGGGCCCCCCGGTTCTGCACCTTCCACCACCAGAACTCCTTCGACCCCAACCCTCGGCGGGAGCAGACCTTCGACGAGGCGGGTGCGATGGAGATCAACGACACGGTGGATCCGCGGGTGCGGGCCGAGCTCGAAAGGCGGGGCCACCCGCTACGGGTGAAGACCGGGGCGATCTCCACGCCGGTGATGCTGCGGGTCGATGAAGGCGGATTCCTGGCCGCCGGCGATCCAGAGGCGGGACGGCACGCGGCCGGACTGTAGCTGCCCGGGCGGCAGCCGTTGCCCAGTTCGTCCTCCCTGCAAGATCAGCGCCTACCCCAAGTAGAGCGGCGCGGGGTCCCCACCCCGCACGAGTGATGAAGACCTGGCGCCGGTCGCCCTCTTCAGCGGCGGCCCTTCACCCGTCCCCAAGCCCGCTCCCCCACGGTGGTATCCACGTCAGAGCAGTCCAGTCTGCCCCCACCGCCGGCCAGCAACGCGATCAGTGAGTCCCGCTCCGCCGGGTCCACGCTGAGCCCGTACTCCAGCTTGACGGCGATGACCCGCTCTGCGAACCACGCGCCGTGATGATCCGGCGTCCATTCTCCGGCGTCGGAGTCTCTCTTGAGGGTTCGATTCACGGTTGGGTCCGCGATGGTCAGGTTGTCGAGATCGCTGGCGAAGGCTCGGCGGCGGTCCTTGGCGATGTGACTGTCGTGGGCCTCGGCCAAGGCCACGATGTGCTCGATGTCCGTCGCCGCGTCACCGGCGGCCCGGATGGGGAACGGTAGACACGAGTACGGGGTGTACACCTGCCCGGCGTGCTTCATGGTGCCGGGCAGCAGGGAGATGATCTCGTCTTCCAGGGTGCTGTAGCCCGTCCCGTAGTCGTCCCGGTCGTAGCCGGTCCGGGGCTGTTCCTCACAGATCTTCAGGCCGCGCCAAGTCTCCGCGTCAGCCGGGCAGCCGTCCGGTGCTGGAGTGTCGACGCGCTTCGGGACGTATCCGCCGGGATTGGGGTTGGTCTCACAGGCGTCGCCATCGCCGTCGCCGTCGCTGGCTCCTCTGCGTTGAAGCCATTCGTACGTGATGGCGGTTCCGTTGCGATCGTCCCGGTGGGCGGGCAGCTTGAGACCGGTGGAACCGCCGCTACGGTAAGCCTCGGAGCAGGTCAGGTCCCCGTTGCCATTGGTGTCCCAGTACTCGAAATCGTCCTTGGTCTGCGCTGACAGCGTGGCTGCCGAAAGCAGCATCGCCACAAGCGGTCCCGGGGTCTGGGACCAGCCCCGGAATCCATCGATCGGCCGATCTTGCATATGTTTGCATAATCGGCCAATCCAATGGCGTGTCGCAAGAGTTTGCGGCTCAGCGCTCCAGCACCATCCCCTCGCGCTCGATGCGCTCGAACATCTCCCGGTACTCCGGCGAGCCGTCGTCGTCCCAGTAGTCGGTCTCGATGGGGGCGTCGTAGCTCATGGGGATCAGCCGCCGCCGGTCGGGGCGCACCATGAAGATCGACTCGGCGGGATCGGCGATGTTGTACATCCGCGCGCCGTTGGCGAAGCGCGAGCGGACGATCCACCTCGGCTGAGCAGGCAGCTCCAGCCGCTTCAACCGCTCCAGGGCGTCGCGGTCCAGGGTGACGCCGAGGCCCGGCTTCTCCGGCACTTTCAGAAACCCGTTCACCGGCTGCGACCGCTCGTGGACCACGTCGTCGGCCCAGGTCTCGCAGTCGCTGAAGAAGTGGAAGTTCGCCGTGGGGAAGGCGGCCATCATGTGGCAGGTCATGGCCCGGGTGATGTCGCCGCCCACGTTCTGCAGCATGAAGGGGATGCCGGCGGCGGCGAAGAGCCCGGCCCGGCGCGCGGCGTCGCCGATGCGGGAGTGGCCGAGCATGTAGGCGTCGGCGGCGCCCATGAGGACCTCGTAGGTCGCGCCCAGGGGACAGTGATGGAGGACCACCGGCAGGGGGCTGCGCTTGCGCAGCTCGATGTATCCGGGCAGGTCCTGCGCCGGCAGGGCGTCCTCGAAGCAGCCGGCGATCGGATAGCGCGCCAGCTTCGTCAGCAGGGCGAACATGTGGTCGTCGGTGCCGTGCATGGTGAAGTCGTAGTGGATGCGGAACCCCTTCGGCGCCACCGCCTGCATCGCCTCGGTCTGGTCGATGACGTTCTCGAAGGGGGAGAGGTGGTACTTCAGCCACGTGTAGCCCTGGGCCGCGTACTCGCGCACGGCCTCGGCCATGCGGTCGGGATGGGTGGAGACGGTCCAGCTGCCCACCGGCACCCAGGAGCGGTACTTCTGGCCGAAGAGCTTGTACACCGGCACGCCCGCGGCCTGCCCCATCAGGTCGTACATCGCCGTGCCCAGCCCCAGGGAGACCTCGTCGCCCAGGTGGTCGAAGGGGTTGGTGCCTATGTAGCGGTCCACCGTCTCCCGCGGCTCGGTGGATCCGCTCTCCCCGAGGCCGGTGAGGCCGTCGTCGGTGTGGGCCACGTAGATGGTCCGCTGCGTCGGCCCGTAGTAGTGGTTGAGCTGGTAGGCGATCCAGTCGACGTACGGCAGGGTGATCCGGTGGACCTCGATCTCCGTGACCTTCATGACTGTCCCCAGGTGAGCAGGACGCCGAGGGCCTGGTCGCGCTCGTCGCGCAGCAGCCGGTAGGCCTCGGTGGCCTCGGTGTACGGCATGCGGTGGGTGGTCAGCCGGGCCACGTCCAGCTCTCCGCGCGCGATCATTTTCAGCACTTGGCGGCGGTTGTACTGCTGGGTCCAGGGCCAGGCCGGGGTCGCCGTGGTCGGGCACTTGGGCTGATGGCAGCCCACCAGGGTCAGCTCCTTCTGATGGAAGTCCATGAAGTCGACCTCGACCTTGCGGTGCCAGATCGACCCGAGGGCCATGATGCGGCCGCCGATGCGGGCCATGTCGAAGAGCACGGGCAGGATCTCGGGATAGCCCGAGGCCTCGATGGCGACATCCAGCCCCCGGTCCTGCGTGATGGCGGCGACGCGCGAGGGCAGATCCGCGTCCGCCTGGATGGTGTGGGTCGCCCCCGAGCGGGAGGCGATCTCCAGGCGGGCGGCGCTGAGGTCGACGGCGATGAGCAGCTCGCACCCCGAGCGCGCCGCCAGCTGCAGGGCGAGCTGGCCCACCAGGCCCATGCCGGTGACGGCGGCGAACTCCCCCAGCTCCAGGCGCGCCTTGCGGACCCCGTGCATGGAGACGCTCCCCAACACGCCGTAGACGCCGTCGTCGAAGGAGACGCCCTCCGGCAGTCGTGCCAGCGACCGCGGCTCGGTGGAGACGGTGACGTGGCTCGCGTGGGCCCCCAGGGAGAGGACCCGGTCGCCGACGGTGTAGCCCTCGCAGCCGTCGCCGAGGGCGAGGACGCGGCCGGTGTTGGAGTAGCCGGGGATGTAGTCCCGCGTGCGGTCCTGCTCCTGGGTGCCCAACTCGGTGCCGGCGCTGATGAGGGTGCGGACGGTCTCGACGAGCGCCTGGCCGGGGCCGGGGGGCGTGATCTCGAAGGGCTCGGTGACGATCCGGCCGTCGGGGCGGACAACGACGCGGCGGCCGCTGGAGGGGATGGGGTTGTCTGGCATGGGTGCGGCTTGGGACGAGGGCACGCCGGCTGGTGGCGCCGGTCCGACGCTGGCCACTACCATAGGCCCCGCTCGACCCCCGCGCCAAGATGGAGGAAGGACGGATTCAACCGATGGTCTGGCGCCAGCGGATGCGCCCCCTTGAGCGCGCCCCCATGAGGGTTGCCGCGATGGCAAGGCCCGCGGTCCGGCGGCTGATGGCGGCTCCCTCCGGCCTCCGAATGGGGCGGCTCTCGCTCCTGACGGGCGCCGCATGATGCGCCTCCCTTCGCTCCGGGCGCCAGCCCCGCAGGCCGCGGCCCCCCCGGCCCACCACCCGCGGAGCCCCGCCCTCGCTGGGAGGATCCTGCCGGCGGCGCCCGGCCGGCGGCGGCGGCTCCCCTCCCTCCGGGCGCAGATCTGGTTGCTGCCAGCGGCCGCCTTCGCCGCAGACCCCGAGCCCCCCGACTCAACGCGGTACACGGCGCCCGTGGTGGTGGTCACCGCCACCCGCGACCCGGCCCCCCTGGAGCGCCTGCCGCTGGCGGTCTCCACCGTCGGGCGGGATGACTTCGCGCCGGGTGAGAAGGCGATCTCCCTGAGCGAGGTCCTGCGCCAGGTGCCGGGGCTGTACGTGGCCGAGCGCAACAACCCGTCCCAGGGTCCGCGGCTGATGGCCCGCGGCCTGGGGGCGAGGGCCGCCTTCGGGGTGCGCGGCGTCAAGGTCCTGCTCGACGGGGTGCCCCTGACCACCCCGGACGGCCAGACCCAGCTCGGCAACATCGACCTGGCCGCGGCCGGACGGGTGGAGGTGCTGCGTGGGCCCAACTCGAGCCTGTACGGGAACGCCGGCGGCGGCGTGGTCTCCGTGCGCACAGAACACCCCGAGGCGGCGGGCCTGCGGGTGAAGCCGCGCCTGGTCGCCGGCAGCGACGGCCTGTGGCTGCGTCAGGCTACCCTCACCGGGGGCGGACGCCACTCCTGGCACCTGTCGGCGCGGCAGCTGGACCTCGACGGCTACCGCGACCACTCCGAGGCGCGGGTGCGCGGGCTGAACGCGGTGGTGCGCTCGCGCCTGCGCCCGTCGTGGGAGCTGGTGTGGGTGCTCAACCTCTACGACGCGCCGTACCTGCTCAACCCGAGTTCCCTGATCCGGGGGGACGCGCGCGACCGGCCGCGCTTCGCCCGCGGATTCATCGTCCGGCAGGGCGCCTCCAAGGAGG
>JAJDTN010000397.1 GCA_022827165.1 Candidatus Latescibacterota bacterium | reverse complement strand
CCTCGCTTAGTAGCTCCTCGACTTCCGGTACGACCATCTCGATTGTTAGGGGGAACTGGTACGGCGAGAGAAACTGCCGAGCCTCGTCGGCGCCATCGATTCCTCGATGGCAGTACTGCCTCAACTGAGGCTTCGACCAATCGAGAAGCGGATGCTCTGGATCGAATGGTGATTGTGTAATGCGCTCACTCTCGCGAATTTCCATTGCTGCTGCAGCAACCGAATCGGAAATGGAGGGGTCAAAGCGGAATGCGAAGGAGATGTCGCTTCCAACCGGAGCCGTGGACCAGATCTCAGGGGAACTGGACAGCTCGAGGACGCTCCTGAAGCCCAAGCCCTTGTTGCCAACGCTCTCATTGGGATCCTTTGGACTTTGTCCGAGTTGGCAGATTCCCCTGAAGTCCTTGGTGCGGAAGGGACAGCCGCTGTTTGCGACCAGGAGTACAGGTTCGGTACAGGTGCTCAGAGCGAACGAGATGCGCCGCGGGTCATCCGATTTGGCATTCGCAAGCGCATCGTGGGCGTTCTGCAACAACTCTACAATACACCGTCCTCGGTATTGTTGTGCGATCTGTTCATCAAGACTTGAAATGGTGCGGTAATTGCTGGTTCCGTTCTTCAACTCGTCAAAGAACGACTGTAGTTGATTCTGAGCCTGGGACACGACGAGGCGATCACCGGCTCTTCTCGATGCGCGAGAATCAACTGTCATTCATTCCATTCCGATTTCTGTCCGCACGGGCTTGGCAGTTCGGGACTTGGACGCCAAGCTCCCTGGAGATCTATCCAGCGAGAAGATCCGCACTCTCCCTGTGTCGGGGGCAGTGGTGGTCTGTACTTGGGAGTGGACTCGCAACCACGGGACATGAGTGTAAGCAGTTGCTGCCGCTCCATATCGTCAGTCGTCTCCCCGGCGCCGCAAGTCACGCCGCCTACCCCACCGCCCCCAGGTCAAACGGATTCGACCACGCCTTCTCCCCCTCCGGTCCCATGACCTCGAAACGCACCCAGCGGGCCTTGGGCCGCAGAGCCCAGACCGCCTCCTCGAAGGTCCCGCCGTGCTCGTGGTACTCCTTGCCGACCACGTCGTGCACCGCGGTCACCCGTCGGGCCTCGGAGCAGCGGACCCGGGCCTCCACTTCGTCCTCGCTCACACGGCGCAGCTCGATGGCGTGGATCTCGGGGCCGGTGGAGGCGTAGGTGGCGCCGCTGGCCAGGGCCTGGAGCACGGCCGCCGGGGTGCGCTCGCGGACGCGGGCCATGGTCCATCCGAGGTAGGTGTCGTGGCGGGCCTCCTGGGCCTGGTGGGAGTCGTCGTTGCCCAGGCACGGGTAGAGGCGCTCTTCCTGGGCCATCCAGTCGTCCCAGTGGGGGCCGGACTCGCCACGGCCGTGGCGGCGGCAGGTGCTGTTGAAGACCTCGATGCCGGCGAAGCCGCTCAGGGGCAGGGTGTCGCGCAGGATGTTCACCGAGCTCCAGTAGGGGTGGGCGAGCCAGACCTGGCCGCCCTGCTCGTTGCAGGTGTCGATCACGTGCTGGGGCGGCATCGCCTTCGAGTCCATGTCCTCGTGGATGTTCAGGCAGAGGAAGTGGTGGACCTGGCCGCCGAAGGGGTTGGCGGGGTGCAGCTCGGCGCCCTGGATGAGGACGAAGTCGTCGGGGGCGTCGACCGAGTCGGTGCGCGTGATGTTGTGGTGGTCGGAGAGGCAGAGGAAGTCGTAGCCCGCGCCCACGTAGCCGTCGAGGCGCTCCTGGGGCCCGACGCGGCCGTCGGAGTTGGTGGTGTGGCTGTGGAGGTTGCCCTTGACCCAGGTGTAGCCGTCGTCGTCGGACAGGGCGTATGGATTGATCAGGGGGTGAGGGGAATCGACCATGGGAATCTCTCCAAGGGTTGGGGCGTCGTGGTGGATGGAGCCGCTTAGCATAGCCCGCCCCGGAGTCTGCTGTCCACCGCGAGAGGGCCGGCGTAGTTTCTCCGGCGAGCGAACCCGTGCCCCGATCCCTTCCCGACATCCTGCCCCTCGAGCCGCACCTGCGCCGCACCGTGTGGGGCGGCCGCCGCCTCGGCGAGCGCTTCGGCAAGGACCTGCCCCCGGACGGCCCGGTGGGGGAATCCTTCGAGGTCTCGGCCCTGCCGGGGGCGGAGAGCGTCGTCCGCTCGGGGCCGCTGGCCGGGCGCGGCCTTGCAAGGCTGGCCGAGGAGTTCGGAGAGTCTCTCGTGGGCGCCCCGGTGCGGGCGCGCTATGGCGACCAGTTCCCCCTGCTGATCAAGCTCGTCGACGCCGCCGATGACCTGTCGATCCAGGTCCACCCGGACGACGGGTACGCCCGCCGCGAGGGACTGGGCGCCCTCGGCAAGACCGAGGCCTGGTACGTGCTGGACTCCGGGGGGGCGCGGATCGTCCTCGGGCTGCAGGAGGGCGTCGACCGCCCAGGCCTGGAGCGGGCCCTGGCCGCCGACCGCGCCGAGGAGGCCGTCCGCTACCGGCCGGTGGAGGACGCCGACGTGGTGCTGCTGCCGGCCGGCACCGTCCACGCCCTGTGCGGGGGCGTGATGGTCTACGAGGTGCAGCAGGCCAGCGACCTCACCTTCCGCCTGTACGACTACGGGCGCCCCGGCCTCGACGGCAGGCCCCGCGAGTTGCACCTGGAGCGGGCGATGGAGGTGATCGACTTCGAGGCCCCCGCCCCCGAGCCGCGGCCGGCGCCCCCGCCCGGCCCGGAGGGCGAGGTCCTGGTGGAGGCCGACTCCTTTCGGCTGACCCTGTTCGGCGGGGGACCGCGGCTCCTGGGCTCGGAGGTCTTCGCCGCCGTGACCGTCGTCGCCGGAGCCGCGCGCCTCGGCGACGTGTCCCTGGCGGCGGGAGACTCGGCCCTGGTGCCGGCGGACCGCCGGGTCGCGGTGCGGCCGCAGGATCCCTCCCTTCAATACCTGGTGGCGGAGCCCGTATGCTGAAGTTCGTCATCCGCGCCGGCGGTGTCGGCACCCGCCTGTGGCCCTGCAGCCGGCAGAAACGGCCGAAGCAGTTCCAGGCCCTGGCCGGCGAGTCGACGATGCTGCAGGAGACGTACTCGCGCATCGCGCCCATGGCGGGACCCGAAGACGTCTTCGTCTCCACCGGCCCGGACCATGTGGGGCTGGTGCGCGAGCAGTTGCCCGCCCTGCCCGAGGACCACCTCATCGTCGAGCCCGCCCTGCGCAACACGGGGCCGGCGGTGGCCCTGGAGTGCTCCCTGCTGGAGGCGCGCTGGCCGGGGTGCACGGTGGCCAGCCTCGGCTCCGACCACTACATCGGCCGCCCGGGCAAGTTCCGGCGCCTGCTGTCGGCGGCGGTGAGCGCCGCGGGGGAACACCCGGAGTACCTCTACCTCCTCGGCGTGCGCCCCACGCGGCCGGAGACCGGCTTCGGGTACGTCGGCAAGGGGGAGGAGCTGTGCCGGGTGGGGGAGGAGACGGTCTGGCGGGTGACCGAGTTCACCGAGAAGCCCGGCCTGGAGCGCGCCCGTGAGTACACGCAGAGCGGCCGCTACTTGTGGAACACCAACATGTTCGTCTGGAAGGCGCGCACCGTCCTCGGCCTGTTCGCGCGCCACGCCCCGGAGATCCACGAGCGCCTGCAGCCGATCATCGAGGCCGCCGCCTCGGGACCGTCCGTCGGCTGGCAGGCGGCGGTGGAGCGCGAGTACCCGGCCATGCCGTCGATCGCCGTGGACCACGCCATCATCGAGCCGGCGGCGCACGTGGCCGCCCTCGAGGGCGACCTCAACTGGGGGGACGTGGGCAGCTGGGCGGCCCTGGCGGACGTGCTCGAGGCCGACGGGGCGGGCCACCTGCTCAGCGGCCGGGTCCTGGCCATCGACGGGCGCAACCTCATCGTCCGCGGCGCGGCGGAGAAGCTGGTCGCCCTGGTGGGGGTGGAGGATCTGGTCGTCGTCGACACCGAGGACGCCCTGCTCGTCTGCCGGAGGGACCAGGCCCAGCGGGTGCGCGAGATCGTCGACCGCCTCGGCGGCGACCCGGACCTGGAGCGCTACCTGTAGGCGGGAAGCCTCATCCCCCGGCGGCGGCGGGCGCCGCGCGGCCGGCCTTCTCGTGGACCATGCGGCAGATGCGCGTCAGCCCCTCGCGGATGTTCTCCTCCGGCGAGGCGATGGAGATGCGCACGTGGTCGGCGGACACCCGGCCGAAGGTGCTGCCCGGGGCGGCGGCCACCTTGTGGCGCTCGATCAGCTCCAGGCAGAAGTCCCGCGAATCCATCCCGGCGTCGGAGATGTCGACCAGCAGGTAGAAGGCGCCTCCCGGGGTGTAGCGGTAGAGGCCGTGGTCGCGCAGCACCCGCAGGGCCAGGTCGCGGCGCCGCTGGTAGGCGCCGCGCATCTCCTGCACGCAGTCCTGGGGCCCCTCCAGCGCCTCCACCGCGGCCATCTGGGCGAAGGCGACGCCGCACGAGACCAGGGGCTCCTGGAGCTTGCTGGCCATCTCCACGTAATCGGGCCGCGCCCGCGTGAAGCCGACGCGGAAGCCGGTCATGGCGTAGCTCTTCGACATGCCGGTGACCAGGATCACCCGTCCGTCCGGGTCGTGGCTGGCGCAGCTCACGTGACCGGCGCCGTCGAAGACGATCTCCGAGTAGATCTCGTCGGCGAGCACCCACAGGTCGTGGCGGCGGGCGACCTCCATCAGCTCCGCCGTCAACTCGCGGCCGTGGACCTGCCCCGTGGGGTTCGACGGACTGCACAGCAGCAGCAGCTTGGTGCGCGGCGTGATCAGCGACTCCACATGCTCCGGGTCGGGCAGGAAGCGGCGCTCCGGCCGCAGCTCGTAGAACACGTTGCGGCCGTGGAAGAGGGGCACGGCCATGGCGTAGTTCGGCCACCCCGGGTCGGGCAGCAGCACCTCGTCGCCGGGCTCGAGGAGGGAGAGGAAGGCGGTGGCGACGCCGAGGACGGCGCCCTGGGTGACGAGGATGTGATCCGGGGTGGTGGGCACGCCCGTGCGGCCCTCCACGCAGCGGGCGGCGGCGGCGCGCAGGGGATCGATGCCGGCGTTGGGCACGTACCGCGTGTGGCCCTCGCGGGCGGCGCGGCAGGCGGCCTCGACGACGTGGGCCGGCGTGTCGAAGTCGGGCTGGCCCACCTCCAGGTGGATCACGCCCGGCGTCGCCCAGGCCAGGTCCATGATCTCGCGGATGCCGGAGCGGGGGATCCCCGCCGGGGCCGCGGCGTACGGTTTCACCGGGCCGCTATCTCAGGTGGATGCCCGGGCCGGTGGAGCCGATCATCTGCACCGTGTTGTAGATCGAGGCCGGGGTGCTGGCGCCGGTGACGCCGGTGATCCCCTCGGTGCGCTCCACGTTCAGCTCCAGCCCGGGGCCGCGGGCCTCGATGGCGACGATGGCCGTGTCCCACTCCGGGTTCACCAGCAGCACCGAGTGGGTGCGGTCGAAGCCGATGCCGGCGTAGGCGATGGCGGCGTGGGTGTTGACGTTGCGGGGGAACTTGGGGCAGATGCCGCGCGTGGGGCCGTCGTAGAGGCAGGTCTCCTCGGTGATGCTGTCGGGGTCGAGGCCGACGGCGGCGCAGTCCACGTTCTTCGGCGGCTTCTTCATGATCACGTCGACGCTCTCCCACACGTCGCGGTTCTCGAGGAGCGCGTCCATGCCCACCACGCCGCCGTGGGGCACGAAGGCGCGCGTGCCGTGCCGGGCGGCGGCCTCCTCGATGGACGTCTCGAGCTCGCGGTCGGCCAGGGCCGTCACCGAGATGAACATGTAGTCCGTCTTCTCCAGGATCCTCGTCCCCCACTCCCGGGTCACCGCCGGGTGGGCCATCTCCACCACCAGGTCGGGGCCGCGCTCCTCGAAGCGCGACAGGTCCTCCAGGGCCAGGCCTTCGGGCAGGTCCTGCAGCAGCGAGGGGTCCTGGTCGTGGATGAAGACGATCTCCATGCCGTTGCCGGCGTCGGCGTCGATCATGCCGCGCACGGCGGAGCCGATCTGACCGTAGCCGATCAGGCCGATGCGCGTCGTTTCCTTGGCCATGTGGGGCTCTCCTTGGGGTCGGGAAGGAAGGCGGGAATATACGGGCGCCTCGCTGGGGGCGTCGAGACAGGAACCCCTCGGCGGTGGACGGGCCCTCCGCCCGCAAGCCCAGCGCCGGGCTGGCCCCGGAGCGGAGGCTCCTCGCAGGCTAGCTGTCGGAGCCGGGCTCCTCCTCGTCCGGGGGATCCTCCGCCCTGCGGCCGGCCAGGTGCGCCACCCAGATGCTGATCTCGTAGAGGACCATCAGGGGCAGGGCCATCATCAGCTGAGAGAGCGGATCGGGCGGGGTGAAGACGGCGGCCACCAGGAAGACGCCCACCACCGCGTAGCGCCGCACGCGGCGAAGGGTGTCGGCCGTGATCAGCCCGAGGCGGGCGAGGAAGAGGCTGACCACGGGCATCTCGAAGACGAGGCCGAACCCGAAGAGGAGGCGCAGCACGAAGCCGATGTACTCGTCCACCGCCCACTGGGAGGTCATGTCCTTGGGCTCCAGGCTCAGGAAGAACCTCAGGCCGATGGGCAGCACGATGCTGTGGGCCACGGCGGCGCCGGCGGCGAAGCAGCCGACGCTCATCGTCATCAGGGGCACGAAGAGGCGTCTCTCCGTGTCCAGCAGGCCGGGGGCCACGAACCGCCAGAACTGGTAGAACACCACGGGCAGGGCGAGGAGGAACCCGCCGAGGAGGGAGACTTGGAGGTAGACGAAGAACCAGGTCATCACCCGCAGCGACTGGAGCTGGCTTCCGTACGGCACGGCGGGCTCGGTGGCGGTCTCGATGGGCGGCTCTTCCACCTCGACGCCGCGCAGCTCCGTCAGCCACCCCCGGATCGCCTCCACCACCCCCGGCGAGCCCCGCTCCTTCAGGCTGAGGACGGCCTCCTCGTAGGGCTGCACGAGCAGGCCGAGGAGGGGCTCCACGAAGAGGAAGCAGAGGCAGGTGCCGGCGAGCACGGCTGCCAGGGCCTTGAGGATGCGCCAGCGCAGCTCCTCCAGATGATCGAGGAAGGGCATCTCCCCCTCCCCGGGCCGCCGGTCCGGCGCTTCGTCCTCCGGTTCCCCGGGCGCTTCCTTCGCCTCCCCCGCCGGACCGGGACCCGCCTCGCCAAGGCCCTCCGCCACTTCGGGTGCAACGGCCGCGGCCGCCACCGGGCTCCCCGGCTCACCTGCCCCTACCGTTCCTCCCTCGCCCCCTGTCGTCCCGAGCGGTGCTTCCGCCGGTTCCGGATCCCCGGACGACCCAGGCGTCTCGCCGGTCCCCCCGCCCGCCCCCGGCCCGTCGGGACCCTCCCCGGCGCCTGCACTCCCGGGCCGCCGGCCGGTCCACCAGGCCCCGGCCACGAGCACAGCGGCGAGGAGCAGGTTCGTCACGGCGAACCAGTCGCCGAACCGGGTGTACACCGTCGGCGATCGGCGGGTGCCCACGACGTCGGTGCGCACGTCCACGGTGCCGAGCTCCGTGCGCTGGCGCGTGCGCCCGTAGCGGTCGATGAAGAGGGAGACGCCGCTGGTGGCGCAACGGGCGATGGCGACGCGGTTCTCCACGGCCCGCAGAACGGCCAGCTCGGCGTGCTGATAGGGCCCGGCGGTGGGCCCGAACCACGAGTCGTTGGTGATGTTCACGAGGAAGTCGGCGCCCTCCCGCACCGACTGGCGCACGAAGTCGGGGAAGACCGACTCGAAGCAGATGAGGAGGGCGAAGCGCGACGAGTCCGGTCCCGCGGTGAACAGGGTGCGGCTGCGCCCGCGGGCGAACTCCGCCGGCGCCAGGTCTCCCGTCAGCGCCGACCAGTCGATGTTGCGCACCAGCGGCAGGCGGTCGCGCAGGGGCGTACGCTCCCCGAAGGGCACCAGGTGCATCTTGGCGTACGCCGGCACCTCCTCCCGCCCGGGGGAGAACAGGAAGGCGGCGTTGAGGGGCTCGCCGGTGGCCGCCTCGGTGCCGGGGGCGCCGGTGAGGATCGGTGCCTCGAGGGCGGCGGCCAGGTCGTGCATCCGCCGGCGGCAGTCGGCGCGGCGGTCGAGGTTGCAGGGCAGGGCCGTCTCCGGCCAGACGATCAGCCCGGGCGCCTCGGCGCGGCGGCTGAGGGAGTCGAGGGAGGCGAAGCTGGCCTCGAGCCCCCCCGGCCGCCACTTCTCCAGGCCGAGGTTGTTCTGCACCACGGCGACCCGCAGGCCCGTCCCGTCGGCGGGGCCGAGGACGAAGACCCCGTGCAGGGCGGCCAGGGCGGGCACGGCGGCGGCGGCGATCAGGGCGCGCGAGCGGTCCCGGCCCCCGGAGGACAGGGCCAGGGCCAGCAGGGCCCCCGCCAGGGCCGCGGCGAAGGAGACGCCGAAGACGCCGGTGTGCTCGGCGTACTGGACGACGGCGGGCCACGGGGCCTGGCTGTGGCCGAGCAGCAGCCAGGGGAAGCCGAGCTCGCCCACCGACTGCAGGTATTCCATGGCCGTCCACAGGACCGGTGCGGCGAGCAGCGCCCGGGGGCCATGGCGGCGGCACAGGCTCGCCTGCCCCATGGCGAAGAGCCCCGTGAAGACGGCCAGGTAGACGGCCATCAGCCCGGTGCCCCCGACCACGGCCGGACCGCCGCCCCGGGTGTGGGCGACCCAGTAGAGACTCAGGAGGTAGAAGACGAAGCCCGCCGCCCACCCCAGCCGGAAGGCCTCGGCCGGGCGCGGCCTGCCGGCGAGGAGGTGAAGCAGCGGCGCCAGGGCGATCCAGGCCCAGGCCGGCCCGTAGGCGAAGGCGGCGGCGTTCTCCGGGTGACAGGGGAAGGCGAGGGCCAGCAGAAGGCCCGACAGGAGGGCCCGCGGCCAGGGCCCCCCGAGCCGGCGCGAGAGAGAGGGCGGGAAGGTCATGGGGAGGGAATATAGGCCCGCCCCCGTGGCTCCGGCCGGCGGTGGCACGCCCTGTGCATGCAGTGTGGCTCGGGGCAGGCCGGAACAGGGGGAAGCCGCCCTCCGGCGTGTGCCTCGGCACACACGGCCGTGTGCTACCGTGCACGTACTCATGCGCCCAGGGGGGGACCGATGTCAGAGCTGTACGCGAACGATCCGGGCCGGGCGCCCGGCGACGGCGGCGACGGGGACGCCGGGCATCCCGAGGACCTGCCGCGGGAGCGCCTCAACCGCTTCGGGCCGGAGGGCCTGCGCGACCACGAGCTGCTGGCGGTGGTCCTCGGCACCGGCTACCGGGGCCAGGGCGTGCTCGAGGTGGCGCGCACCATCTGCGACCGCCACGGCGTCGAGGAGCTCGTCGCCATGGAGGCCGGACAGCTGTGCCGGCTCAAGGGCATCGGCCGGGTCAAGGCGGGGGTCCTGGTGGCCGGCTTCGAGCTGGCCCGGCGGGGCCTGCACAAGGGGCTGGGGGTGCAGCCCATCGTCTCCTGCCCGGCCGACACCCTGCCGCTGCTCACCGAGCTGAAGGACCAGCGGCGCGAGCACTTCCTCTGTCTCTATCTCAACGCCCGCAACCAGGTGGTCCACAAGGAGCTGATCTCCATCGGCTCCCTGTCGGCGTCGATCGTCCATCCCCGCGAGGTCTTCCAGGTGGCGGTGACCCGGGCGGCGGCGAGCATCATCCTCGCCCACAACCACCCATCGGGCGACGTGACGCCGAGCAAGGAGGACGTCGAGCTCACCCGGCGAATGGTCGAGGCCGGGGGCATCATGGGCATCGACATCCTCGATCACATCATCCTCAGCGAAAGCGATTTCCTCAGTCTCAAGGAGCGTGGACTGATGTGATCGGCGGTCCTCGTCGTGCTTGATTCTGCCTATCGAGCGGGTATATTTGGTGCCGTCGCGGCGGTGACGCCGCGCTCCTTCCGATGAAAAAGACCAAGAACGATCACCTCATCCCCGTTCGCATCTGGCGCATCTACTCGGTGCCCGACGTGACGCCGCCCGAGAGCCTCATCGTCGTGCTCAAGGGTGAGGAGAGCCGCTTCGTCCCCATCTCCATCGGCTGTCCCGAGGGCCGCTACCTGGTGATGGCCATGCAGGACGTCTCCTTCCCCCGCCCCCTGACCCACAACCTGCTGCAGAACCTGCTGGAGAAGGTCAAGGGCAAGGTCCACCAGCTGGTGATCCACACCCTGAAGGACGAGACCTTCCACGCCTACCTGCTGATCCAGACCCAGGACGAGGTGTTCTACCTCGACTGCCGCCCGAGCGACGGCATGATCCTGACCACCCTCATGGGCATCCCCATCTACATGAGCCCCGAGGTAATGGAGGAGGCGGGCCGGCAGTTGAGCGTGCTCAACATCGACGAGCTCGAAGAGCTCTCCGGCGCGGCGCCGGCGGCCCCGGGGGAGGAGCCGGAGGAAGAAGAAGAGCCGGCCCCGGCCTCGCAGGCCCTCGACGGCGCCGCCGCCGCGGCCCCCGAGGCCGCCCCGGTGGAGGAGCCCACCGAGCTCGACAGCCTCAAGGCGCAGCTCGACCGCCTGGTGGCCGAGGAGGCCTACGAGGAGGCGGCCCGCCTCCGCGACCAGATCAGCGAGTTGGAGCAGGGCTCCCGCGACTGAGCCTCCGCCTTCTCTCCGACATCGCTTCGCCGGGTCAAAGAGCCCCTTCCAGCTTCCTGGGAGCGGGCTTTTCTCATGGCCGCCGCCGGGCCAGCTCCCAGGCGCGGCCAGGTTCCTCGACACGGAAGACCTCGACGTTGCCCCGGTCCTGCAGGGTGACGTAGCAGGTCCTGCCGTCGGGGCCGCCGAAGGCGAGATTGCTCGGCCTCTCCCCGGTGAGCGCCACCTCCCGCAGCAGCTCGCCCTCCGGCGAGAGCTTGGCGACGGTGCCCTTGCCGTAGCGGGTGACGTAGAGGTTCCCGGCCGCGTCGCAGCGCATGCCGTCGAGGCCGTGGTCGGCAAAGCCGACGAGGAGGCGCCGGTTGCCCAGGGTGCCGTCCTCCTCCAGGTCGAAGGCCCACACGCTGCGCTGCACCGACTCGTTCACGTACAGGGTACGGTCCCCGGGGCCGACCTCGATGCCGTTGGTGGTTCCCATGCCCGCCAGCAGCAGGGTCACCTCGCCGTCCGGGTCGACGCGCCACACCCGGCCCGAGGCCCCGCCCCAGTCCGGGTCGCTGGCGTAGATCACGTCGGCCGCGGTGACGGCGATGTCGTTGGGCTGGTGGAAGGCCGGCTCGTGGGCCAGGACCTCGACGGCGCGCGTCGCCATGTCGACGCGGAGCACGTTGTGGCCGGTGTAGTCGGCCACCAGCAGGCGCCCGCGGCGGTCGAAGCGGAGGCCGTTGCCGGTGCTGCCCGGCGGCAGCTGCAGGAAGAGGCCCGCCTCGCCGCCGGGCGTCACCCGGCCGATCGTGCCGGACCGGCCGTAGTTGACGGCGTAGAGGTTGCCGGCGCCGTCGCAGACCGGCCCCTCGATGCCGCCGGTGAACACGCCGGGAGGCAGCAGGACCCGGCTGACGTAGAGCTCCTCGCTCGCGGACTCGCCGGTCTGCGCCGCGGGACCGCACCCCTGGTTGCAGATCAGGAGGAGGGCGGGTAAGATTGCGGAACCCCGACACCAGAGAGGAGAACGTGTCATGTCCAGGCTAGCGATCCTGTGTGCGGCCCTCTTCATCGGCGCCGCCGGCGCCTACGGCCATTGCGAGATTCCCTGCGGCATCTACGGAGACGACCTGCGTTTCGCCGCCCTCGACGAGGACATCCGCACGGTGGAGAAGTCGATGCGGCAGATCGCGGAGCTGGCCGCCGATCCGGGGGCCAACGCCAACCAGATCGCCCGCTGGGTGATGAACAAGGAGGTCCACGCCGACCGCATCCGCGAGAGCGTGGCCCAGTACTTCCTCGCCCAGCGCATCAAGCTGCCCGACGAGGGCGACGCGGCGGCGGTCGAGGCCTACCGCGATCAGCTCGCGCGGCTCCACAAGCTGATCGTCCACGCCATGAAGAGCAAGCAGACCATCGACCTGGACCACCCGGCCGCCCTCCAGGAGACGCTGAAGGCCTTCCGCGAGGCCTACGAGAGCTGAGGGTTCGCCGTGCGAGCCGTGAGAGTCTCCGCCTCGGCGTGCATCCTGACGGCGGCGCTGCTCTCGTGCCGCCCCGACCCGGGCGCGCCGGGAATCACGGCCGACGCCTGGGAGGGGCCGCGCCGGGAGATGGTGCGCGCCCAGCTCAAGGCCCGCGACATCACCGACGAGGCGGTCCTCGCGGTCATGGAGCGGGTGCCCCGGCACCTCTTCGTCCCGGAGTCGGAGCGCTTCCGCGCCTATGCCGACCACCCGCTGCCCATCGGTCTGCGGCAGACGATCTCCCAGCCCTACATCGTCGCCTACATGACCCAGGCCCTCCAGGTCGAGGAAGGCGACCGCGTCCTCGAGATCGGCACCGGCTCCGGGTACCAGGCGGCGGTCCTCTCCCACCTCGCCGCCGAGGTCTACAGCATCGAGATCCTGCCCGCGCTTGCCGAGCAGGCCGGGGAGCGCCTCTCCGTCCTCGGGTACGACAACGTTCGGGTGCGCGCCGGGGACGGCTACTTCGGGTGGCCGGAGCACGCCCCCTTCGACGGGATCATGGTCACGGCGGCGCCCGACCACGTGCCGCCGCGGCTGGTGGAGCAGCTGGCCCCGGGGGGCCGGCTGGTCATGCCGGTGGGCGAGAGCTACCAGGAGTTGATCCGCATCACCCGCGGCGAGGGCGGGGAGACCGCCCTCGAGCGCCTGCTGCCGGTGCGTTTCGTGCCGATGACGGGGCGCGCCGAGGAGGGCCCCTGACCCGCCGCCCGGAGGGCCTCCAGGCTCTCGACGCCTAGATCCGTCCCCTGAGGCTCAGACGGTGGATGCGGCCGAGGGCGGGCAGGGAGGAGTAGGCGTAGTCGACCCGCAGGTTGTTCATCTCGACACCGCCGCCCGTGGACAGCCCGAGGGTTTCCTCGCCCTCCTGCCGGAGGCTGTAGCCGGGGCGCAGGTAGAGGCCCCCCGCCAGCTGCAGCTCCGCCCCGAGAGTGACGTAGGGGTCGTTGTCGTTGGGCACGGTGAAGTCGACGGAGAGCATGAGGGGGATGGGGAAGTGGGCGGGGTGATGGCTGACGCCGGCGCGCATGAGGACGGGCAGGGCGTCCTCGTAGCCCTCGGTGAAGCCGCTGCGCACCGACCCCAGGTTGGAGATGGAGCCGCCGAAGGTCATCCCCGCCACCGGACCGCGGATCAGAAAGCCGAGGTCGACGGCCCAGGCGTCGGAGGTGTAGTCGTGGATGCCGGAGTAGATCCACTTGGCGCTGCCGCCGAGGGTGAGGCGGTCCTGCCAGACCTTCTGCGCCGCGGTCACGGCGGTGGCCATGTCGAAGGCGGCGAAGGTGCCCAGGTCCTGGCCGTCCTCGTCGGTGTGCGCCATCTCGCCGTAGGTGACGTAGTTGGCGCTCAGCGCCCACATCCGCGGCCCCTCCGGCAGGCCCACGGCGAGGAACCCGGCCTGCGTGTCGATGACGTAGCGGGTGAGGGAGACCGCCGCCGAGCGGCCGCCTGTCTCGTAGACGCCGGCCGGGTTCCAGGCCGCCGACTCGAGATCGCCGGGAACGGCGGTGAAGGCGCCCCCGAGGGCGGCGGCTCTCGCGCCGACGCCGATCTTGAGGAAGCTGAACCCGGCGGTGCCGGCGTTCTCGTTGATCGCCGCCGCCGGGGCGGCGAGGAGCCCCGCCACCAGGGCGAGGCGCAGGGCGGTGGAGGACATGGCGGACTCCATGGTCGTCAGGCGGCCTGCTCGAGGACCCTGGCGCCCCGCAGCAGCGTCGCCTCCTCGAAGGGGCGGGCCATCAGCTGCACGCCGATGGGCAGCCCCTCGGCCGAGGTGGCCGCGGGGACCGAGATGCCGGGCAGGCCGGCCAGGTTCAGAGACGTGGTGTAGATGTCGTTCAGGTACATCTGCAGCGGGTCTTCCAGCTGCTCGCCGAGGGGGAAGGCGGTGGTGGGAGCCACCGGCGACAGCAGCAGGTCGCAGCTGTCGAAGGCGCTCTCGAAGTCGCGCCGGATCAGGGTGCGGACCTTCTGCGCCTTGAGATAGTAGGCGTCGTAGTACCCCGCGCTGAGGACGTAGGCGCCGATCAGGATCCGCCGCTGCACCTCGGCGCCGAAGCCCCGGCTGCGGGTCCGGCGGTAGAGGTCCTGCAGGTCGTCCGGCGCCTCGGCGCGGAACCCGTAGCGCACGCCGTCGAAGCGCGACAGGTTGGCCGATGCCTCGGCCATGGCGATCACGTAGTAGCAGCTGACACAGTAGTCCGGGTCTCCCGCCACCGACAGCGAGACGTCGACGATCTCGGCCCCCGCCCCGGCCAGCCGCCGTGCCGCGGCCTCGGCGGCGGCGCGGATCTCGGCGTCGAGGCCGGGGCCGTAGAACTCCTTCGCCCAGCCGATCCTCAGACCCTCGACCCCCGCGTCGAGTTTCGCCCGGTAGTCGGGAACCTCGCGGTCCACGGAGGTCGCGTCCTTCGGGTCGCGGCCGGCGATGACGGTCAGCAGCA
>JAJDTN010000082.1 GCA_022827165.1 Candidatus Latescibacterota bacterium | reverse complement strand
CCGGTGGAAGTCCTCCGCGACCCCTGGGGCATCCCCCACATCCGCGCCGCCGACGAGTGGGACCTGTTCTTCGCCCAGGGCTTCGTCACCGCCCAGGACCGCCTCTGGCACATGGACGCCGACCGCCACCAGGCCCTCGGCCGCTGGTCGGAGTTCGTCGGCGCCGCCGGCCTCGAGCGCGACCGGCTGCTGCGCGCCGCCGGCATGGGACGCGCCGCCCGGCGCGATCTGGAGGCCAGCAGTCCGCAGGCGCGCGAGATGGTCCGGGCGTACGCCGAAGGGGTCAACGCCTTCATCGCCACAACCAGCGCGTGGCCGGTGGAATATTCGCTGCTTGAGAAGGAACCGGAGCCGTGGGAGGACTGGCACTGCGCGGCGGTGTACAAGATCCGCAACACCCTGCTCGGGACGTTCGAGGCGAAGCTGTTCCGCACGCGGCTGGCGGCCAGGGGCCTGGCGGAACCTCTCGCCAAGCTAATGAAGGGGTATCCGCGCGGCAATCTGCTCACCGTGCCTCCCGGGGCGGAGTACGAGGGGCCCCTTCTCGACGGCCTGGAGGCCCTCGACGGCGCCGTGCGCGAGGCCAACTGGCTCGGCGAGATCGAGGTCGGCTCCAACGGCTGGTCGATCTCCGGAGAGCTGACCGAATCCGGCGCGCCGCTGGTGGCCGGCGACTCTCACCGCGGCCTCGACGTGCCCTCCGTCTACTACCAGGTGCACCTCTCCTGTCCCACGGTGCACGTCATCGGCCACTCCGTGCCGGGCGTGCCGGGGGCCCTCCACTTCTGCCACAACGAGCGCGTCGCCTGGGGCATGACCCACGGCGGCGCCGACACGCAGGACCTGTTCATCGAGCGCTTCCGCGAGACCGCCGATGGCCGCGACTACGAGTTCAAGGGCGAGTGGCTGCCCGCCGAGGTCCTGCGCGAGTCGATCGACGTCCGCGGCGGCTCCGCCGAGCCCGTGGAGATCACCATCACCCATCACGGACCCGTCATCGCCGGCGACCCGGCCGCCGGATACGGCATCGCCATCGGCGACCCCGGCCTGCGGGAAGGCACCCCGTGGCTGGACGCCGCCCGCGACGCCATGAGGGCGGAGAGCGTCGACGGCCTGCACCACGCCTTCCGCAACTGGACCGACCGCGTCAACAACTACGCCGTGGCCGACGTGGAGGGGAACTTCGGCTATCTCCACGAGGGCCTGATCCCCGTCCGGGGCGAGGCCAACGGCTGGCGGGCGGTGCCGGGGTGGAGCGGCGACCACGAGTGGGACGGGTACATCCCGCACGACGAGCTGCCCAAGGCGATCAACCCGGAGTGCGGGTACACCGTCACCTGCAACCAGCGCGTCGCCGGCCACGACTATCCCTACTACGTGGGCCTGAACTTCTCCCACGACTTCCGGGCCCGCCGCGTGCAGGCGCACCTCCTCGACCTGCGGCCCGGCGGCGCCGCCATCGACGACATGGCGACCATCCACGCCGACATGATCTCCAACCCCGCCCGCGTGCTCTGCGGCGTGTTGGGCTCCGTCGAAGGACTGGAGGGACGCGCCGCCGAGGCCGCGAAGGTCCTGGTGGAGTGGGACGGCCGCGTCGACCGCGACCGGGTGGCGCCCACCATCCACGGGTCAGTGAGAAAACAGATGGTCCTGCACGTGGTGAAGGAGTTGTTCGGCGAGGCGGCCACCGAGGTGCTCTCGGGCGCCGCCGGGGCCGACTCCGTCCTGCGCGAGACGGTGCTGGCCCTGCACCAGGCGATGGAGCGGAACGACCCCTCCGCGCTGCCGATCCCCGTTGGCGACTGGAGCGGTCTCGTCGTCCCGGCGCTGGAGAGAGCCGTCGACGCGCTATCCGCCGAGCTGGGGGAGGAGATCTCCACCTGGACCTGGGGCCGCCTGCACCGCACCCGGCCGCGGCATCCCCTGTCCGACACTTTCCCCGACTGCGCCGATTGGCTCGACCCGCCGGCCCTGGCCGTCCACGGCGACTCCGACACGCCCCTGGCGGGGAGCTTCCCGCCCAAGGGCCCCTTCACCGTCACCGGCCTCTCCGTCAACCGCTACATCCACGATCCCTCCGACTGGAGCCGCTCCCTGTGGATCGTGCCCCTGGGGGCCTCCGGCCATCCCGGCAGCCCCCATTACGCCGACCAGGCGAGAAAGTGGGCGGACCTGGAGTACATTCCGCAGTTGTGGGACTGGCCGCGGATCGAGGCGGAAGCGGAGACGGTGCAGGTGCTGAGGCCGGGAGCCGGCCGGAAAGAGAGCTGACGGCGGTACGTCTACCGCCTGGAGACGCGGGAGTGGGCCGTCCACAAGCGCATGCTGTTGCTGAGATGAGGGAGGACTGCGATGAGACAGGTCGTTCGACAGCTGGACATTCTGAGGACCCTTCAGGCCCGGCGCTTCGGGGCAAACGTTCCCGAGCTTGCGGAGGAATACGGCGTAAACAGGCGCACCATCCAGCGCGACATCTGGCACCTGCGCGAGGCCGGGTTCGTGCTTGGCGAAGAGCGCCGTGACGATCAGCACGTCTATTACAACCTGCTGAAGGAGACCGGTCTGCCCTTCAACTTCCCGGTCATGGAGGTGGCGGCCATGATCTTCGCCGAGCGGGCGGGCCTGGGGCTGGCGGGGACGCCCTTCGGCGAGCA
>JAJDTN010000234.1 GCA_022827165.1 Candidatus Latescibacterota bacterium | reverse complement strand
CTCCCTCGTGATCATCGTCGACCAGTTTCTGCGCGCCTATGCCTTCGGCATGAGCAAGCAGTTGTCGGTCTTCGTGGGGCTCATCATCACCAACTGCATCATCATGGGCCGGGCCGAGGCCTTCGCCATGAAGGAGGGCGTCGGGCTGAGCATGCTCGACGGCCTCGGCAACGCCCTCGGCTACAGCCTGATCCTGCTGGTGGTGGGGGTCTTCCGCGAGCTCTTCGGCTCGGGCAAGCTCTTCGGCGCCGAGATCCTGGCCCTGGCGTCGGAGGGCGGCTGGTACGTGCCCAACGGCCTGATGCTGCTGCCGCCGAGCGCCTTCTTCATCATCGGCGCCTTCATCTGGGTGCTGCGATGGTTCAAACCCAGGCAGATCGCCAAAGATCCTGCGGTCGATCAGCCGCTTGAGGAGGGGGTGTGATGTTCGAGGCCGGCCTCAACCTCTTCGTCAAGGCGGTCTTCGTCGAGAACATCGCCCTCGCCTTCTTCCTCGGCATGTGCACCTTCCTGGCCGTCTCCAAGCGCGTCTCCACCTCCTTCGGCCTCGGCATCGCCGTCGTCGTCGTGCAGACGATCACCGTGCCCCTGAACAACCTGGTCTACCGCCATCTCCTGCGCGAGGAGGCCCTGGCGGCCCTCGGCCTCGGCGGCGTCGACCTCACCTTCGTGGGGCTCATCAGCTACATCGGTGTCATCGCCGCCAGCGTTCAGATCCTGGAGATGTTCCTCGACAAGTACGTGCCGGCCCTCTACACCGCCCTGGGCATCTTCCTGCCCCTGATCACGGTGAACTGCGCCATCCTCGGCGGCTCCCTGTTCATGGTCGAGCGCGACTACGGCTTCGGCGAGAGCGTCGTCTTCGGCTTCGGCTCCGGCGTCGGCTGGGCCCTGGCCATCGTCGGACTCGCCGGCATCCGCGAGAAGCTGCGCTACGCCGACATACCCCATGGCCTGCGCGGCCTGGGCATCACCTTCATGACCGTGGGCCTCATGGCCATGGCCTTCATGGCCTTCTCCGGCATCCAGCTGTAGGAAGCGACCGACTGATGATCGACAGCATCCTCGGCGGCGTGAGCATGTTCACCGGCGTGGTCCTGGCCCTGGTGGCCGTCATCCTGGCGGCGCGCTCGAAGCTGGTGGCCACGGGCGACGTAAACATCGAGGTCAACGGCGAGCGCGACCTGGTCACCCCGGCGGGCGGCAAGCTGCTGAACGTGCTCGCCGACAACGGCCTCTTCGTCTCCTCGGCCTGCGGCGGCGGCGGCACCTGCGCCCAGTGCCGGGTCAAGGTCCACGACGGCGGCGGCGAGATCCTGGCCACCGAGAAGGAGCACATCACCCGGCGCGAGGAGAAGGAGGGGGAGCGCCTCTCCTGCCAGGTGACGGTCAAGCAGGACATGAAGATCGAGGTCCCGCCCGAGGTGTTCTCGGTGAAGCGCATGGAGTGCGAGGTCGTCTCCAACGACAACGTGGCGACCTTTATCAAGGAGCTGGTCCTCAAGATGCCCGAGGGCGAGACCCTGGACTTCCAGTCCGGCGGCTTCATCCAGATCGAGGTGCCGCCCTTCGAGTGCAGCTTCCGCGACTTCGACATCGACGAGCGCTTCCACGAGGACTGGGACCGGTTCAAGGTCTGGGACCTGCGCACGGTGGGCACGGAGACGGCGGTGCGGGCCTACTCCATGGCCAACCACCCGGCCGAAGGCGACATCGTCATGCTCAACATCCGCATCGCCACGCCGCCCATCGACCGCAAGGCCGGCGGCTGGGAGAAGGTCAACCCGGGCCTGGCCTCGTCGTACACCTTCGCCCTCGACCCGGGCGACAAGGTGACGATCTCCGGCCCCTACGGGGAGTTCTACATCCAGGAGACCGAGCGCGAGATGTGCTACATCGGCGGCGGCGCCGGCATGGCGCCCCTGCGCTCGCACCTGTTCCACCTGTTCCACACCGAGGGCACGCAACGCAAGGTCTCCTACTGGTACGGGGCGCGGTCGAGCAAGGAGCTGTTCTACGAGGACCACTTCCGCGACCTCGAGGAGAAGTTCCCGAACTTCTCCTTCCACGTGGCCATGTCCGAGCCCCTGCCCGAGGACAACTGGACCGGCCCCACCGGCTTCATCCACCAGGTCGTGCTCGAGGAGTACCTGAGCAAGCACCCGGCGCCGGAGGACATCGAGTACTACCTCTGCGGCCCTCCCATGATGCTCACGGCGGTCCTCGCCATGCTCGACGATCTGGGCGTCGAAGAGGAGATGATCCGCTTCGACGACTTCGGCAGCTGAGGCTCCCTCCGAGCGCTTGCACACCGCCCATGGCCCTCTTTGTATCAGCCCTCGTCGTCTTCGCCCTGGTGGTCGCCGGCATGGCCGTGGGAGTGATCCTCGGCAACCGCAGGATCACCGGCTCCTGCGGCGGCCTGGCCAACCTGCAGGCCGCCGAAGGCGAGCCCATGTGCGAGTGCGGGGCCCGGCCAGGGGACTCGTGCGGCGACGTTCCCGAGCGGCGCTTCGATCCGGCTGCGGCACCCGCCGCGGGGCAGCAGGAGATCCGCGAGAAGGCCACCGTCTGAAGCCGAAGGGCGGTCTCCCGCGGCGCCGGGACCACCTCCAACCCCGGGAGGCCGGGTCGTTGACCGCTTACCTGCCCCTCTTCACCTACTTCGGCCTCTGGCTGCTGCTGGGGGCACTGGCCGCCCTGTTGCGGCGGGCCCTCGCCGGCCCCGCCAGGGAGACCCCGTCGTCCGCTGAGCCCGCCGCCGGCGAGGTCGAGACCGCTGACCCATGGCGGCCCCTCGCCTGGCTCGCCCCGGCCCTTTCCGGCGCCGTCGTGCTGCTCGTGCTCCTGGCCGCCGAGTCCGAAAGCGCCGGGGGCTTCCTTCCGATGCTGCTCCTCGTCCTGGTCATCGCCATCGCCCTGATCCACGCCGGGCGCCGGGGGGGGCGGCCCGCCCGGCAGGAGTCTCCGTGACGGCCGCCGCCCCGCCGGAGGCCGCGGCGGCGGCCATGGAGGTCTCCGCCGGCCGGCTGGAGCCGCAGGTGGAGGCGCTGCTGGCGGCGGACCCGACGCTGCATCTCGTCGACCTCACCGCCGTGGGCGGCGCCGGCACGGACTCTCCACTCCGCGCGGTCTACCAGCTCCGCTCGGCCGCGGGGAACCGGATCCGGCTGACCGCCACCGGGGCCGGCGAGTTGCCGGGGCTGGCCCACATCTGGCCCGCCGCCGACTGGCCGGAGCGGGAGATGGCCGGCCGCTTCGGAATGCGGATCGAGGGGCGGGAGGACCTGCGGCCGCTGTTCCCCGCGCCGCCGGCCATGGTCCCCGGAGAGATGCCGCCGCCGCCGGAGGGGGAGGTGCCGATCCCCGACCCCTCCGAGGCCACCCCTTTCCGGCTCGACCTGGGGGCGCGCCTGCGCGGCGGCCGGATCGAAACGGCCACGGCCCGCCCGGGACGGCTCCACAGCGGCTTCGAGAGACTCGCCGAGGGCCGCACCTGGGCCCAGCTGCCGGTGCTGGCCGAGAGCCTCAACGAGCAGGCGCCGTTCGTGCCCGGCCTGGCGGCGATCCTCGCCGCCGAGGCCCTGCTGGGGATCACGCCGCCGCCCCGGTGCACCTGGGTGCGCATGCTGCTGGCCGAGATCAGCCGCATCGCCGCCCACTGCGCCTGGCTGGCCAACCTGGCGGGGCCCGATTCCGTCTTGTGGGGCCAGGCCCTGACCGCCCGGGAGGCGGCGGCGCGCTTTCTCGCCGCCGCCAGCGGCAGCCGCTGGGCCGCCGGCACCCAGCGCATCGGCGGGATCGCCGCCGACGTGCCCGCCGGCGCCGGCCGCTTGCTCGCCGACCTGGGGGGCGCCGTCGACCGGCTGCGCGCCGATGCCCTGCGCGGCACGGTGGACCACCGGGACTGGCGCCGCCGCTTCTCCGGCGCCGGGGTTCTCGACGCCGCCGAGGCCCTGGGCGCCGGGGCCACGGGGCCGGCCGCCCGCGCCGCGGGCATCGACCTCGACGTGCGGCGCACCGAGCCCTACCTCGCCTACGGGGAGGTCCGGTTCGGGGTGCCCACGGCCGATTCCGGCGATGTCGTCGAGCGCACGCGGGTTCGCATCGAGGAGATGGGGGAGTCCCTCTCCATCGCTCGCCAGTGCCTGGCCGGCGCCCCCGGCGGACCGACCCTGGCTCACGAGGCCCCCCGGCCGACGGTGCGCTCCACGGAGCCCGCCGAGCTGATCGACCACTTCGAGCGCTGGATGGACGGGCACGGGTATCGTCCCGAGCGGTCCGACATCTACCTCCCCATCGAGTCCGCCGACGGCGAGCTGGCCTTCTACCTGGTCTCCGACGGGGCCGGCGGCCCGGTCCGGGTCCACCTGCGCTCGCCCTCGCTGTACCACTTCCGCGTCCTCCCGGCGCTGCTGGCGGGCGTCGGCTACGCCCAGGCACCGCAGGTGGTGGCCAGCCTCAACGTCATCGCCTCCGAGATGGACCGGTGAACGAGGCCCTGGAGCATCGCGCCCGGCAGCTGCTGAGCCGCTACCCCAGGCCCTCCGGGGCCCTGATGCCCCTCATCGACCTGGTGCTGACCGACCGCGGCGCCTGCGAGCTCGAGGCGGCGCGCTGGATCGCCGGGCTCACGGGACTGTCGGCCGCCGCCGTCGCCGGGATCGCCTCCAGCCGCGGCGCCGGCCGGTCCCGGGACCGGGTGCGCGTCTGCGCGGGGTTGAGCTGCCGGCTCATGGGGGGCGACGAGGTCGTCCGCCGGATGCGAGAACGTCTCGGCGATCTCGTGATCCCCGTCCCTTGCCTCGGCGTCTGTTCGGCGGCACCCGCCTTCGAGCGCGGGGGTCGCCTCTTCGAGGGGCTGACCCCCGGGCGCCTCGACGACCTCGTCTCGGGAGAGGCGGCGTGAACGAGCACCGCCTGCTCTTCGAGGGCATCGACGTGCCCGACGTCGAGCGCTACCAGGTCTACTGCCGGGGCGGCGGCGGCGAGGGCATCGACCGGGCCCGGGCCCTGGGAGCGGAGGGGGTGGTGGAGGAGGTGACGGCCTCCGGCCTGAGAGGCCGCGGCGGCTCCTGGCGGCCGGTGGGGGAACGCTGGCAGGCCCTGCGGGAGCGCGGCGGCGCCCGCTACCTGGTGGCCGACCTGCTGGAGCCGGAGCCGGGCCGTTTCCGCGACCGCAAGCTGGCGGAGCGCCACCCCCACCGGCTGCTGGAGGGAGTGCGCATCGCCGCCCTGGCCACCGGCGCCTCGGCGGCCTTCCTCTGCATCTGCGCCGACGCGCTGCGGGCGCGGAAGGCCCTGGCCGCGGCCCTTGCGGAACTGGGCGAGGCGGGAGAGATCGGCGGCCACGGTCTGGCCATCCACCTGCACCCGGTGCCCGGACCGCTGCCGATCGCCGCGGGCGACAGCCTGCCCCTGAGCCTGATCGAAGGCGGCCGCCCCGAGCCGAGGGCAGCGGACGGCACCCGGGGGCCGGCCGCCACCCTCTTCGGTGAGCCATCCCACGTGCAAAGAGCCTCCAGCCTCGTCTACCTCGCGCGGGTGTTGGCGGGGCGGCGCGCCGCCGTCCTCGCCGTGGCCAGCGC
>JAJDTN010000038.1 GCA_022827165.1 Candidatus Latescibacterota bacterium | reverse complement strand
GCCGGGTACATGATGTACGGGGGGCGCATCATCCTCCTCGGCGACTCGGGCGAGCGCGTCGGCGAGGACATGACCGGGGGCGAGATCTTCGTGGGGGGCCAGGTCCGCGACCTCGGCAGCGACGCGGAACTGACCGATCTGGACGAGGGCGACGACGACAGCGTACGCGAGTTCCTCGACCGCTGGGAGATCCCCTTCCGCGGATCGCTGCGGAAGATCGTCAACGCCGGCACCAAGCTGCGCTACGCCACCGAGGAGCCCCAGGTGCGCAGCATCCCCTTCTTCACCTACTCGCGGGACTCGGAGTACTGGAACCCCAAGGTGCAGGAGGACGTGCACGTCAAGTCGCGCATCGGCCGCTACCGCATCCGCGGCTACGGGGCGGCGCGGCCCCTGCCGCACCTGGCCGATCTCGGTTTCCGCGCCGACTTGGGCGCCGCCGGCCGGGTGGAGGACGTGGTCTCCCGGGTGGAGATGCGCACCGAGATCGGCGGCCTCAACGGAGCGGAGCCCCTCAAGCTGAGCATGCCGGTCATGATCGCCCCCATGAGCTACGGCGCCATCAGCCGCTCGACGAAGCAGGCCGTGGCCATGGCCTCGGCCATGTCCGACATCGCCGAGAACACCGGCGAGGGCGGCATGAGCGACGCCCAGAGGGACGCGGCGAAGCAGCTGATCTTCCAGTGCCTGGGGGGGCGCCTGGGCTGGAACATCCACGACATGAAGCGCGCCGACGGCCTGGAGATCTACATCTCCCAGGGCGCCAAGCCCGGCCTCGGGGGACAACTGATGGCCAAGAAGGTGACGCCGGAGCTGGCGGCGATCCGCGGCATCCCGGCGGGCATCGACCTGCGCTCGCCGTCGCGCCACCCGGACATCCTCGGCGCCGACGACCTGGTGATCAAGATCGAGGAGTTCCGCGAGGCCACCGGCTACCGCAAGCCGGTGAGCGTCAAGCTCGGCGCCGGCCGCGTGCGCGACGACATCAAGATCGCCGTCAAGGACGGCTTCGACTTCGTCGAGCTCGACGGCATGCAGGGCGCCACCGGCGCCGGCAGCGGCGAGGTCATCGACCACGTGGGCATCCCCACCCTGCCGGCGATCATCGAGGCCCTGGAGGCGCTGGAGGAGATCGGCCGCCGCCAGGATATCGAGGTCGTCCTCATGGGCGGCCTGCGGGACGGCATCGACGCGGTGAAGGCCCTCTGCCTGGGGGCGGACGCCGCCGCCTTCGGCACCTCGGTGCTCATCGCCGGCGGCTGCATCGCCTGCATGCAGTGCCACGTGGGCCAGTGCGTCACCGGCATCGCCACCCAGGACCCGGAGCACGAGAAGCGCTACGAGCCGGCCGTGGAGGCGCGCAACATCCACCGCTTCCTGGAGACCGTGCGCTGGCAGATCGCCGCCCTGACCCACGCCATGGGCTACTCCAGCACCCGCGAGCTGAACCGCGGCGACCTCGTGGCGCTGACGCCGGAGGCCGCCGAGATCACCGGGCTCCCGCTGGCGCCCGGCCGAGGCTGACCATGGCCGTCTACGACCTGCTGCGCATCGACATGCCGGACGCCCCGCCCGGCTTCGCCGACGACACCGGCGACCTCCACTACGTACCCGCGCCCTGCCAGGTCGCCTGCCCCGTGGGCACCGACGCGGCCTCCTACATCGGCCTGATCTGGGAGGGGAAGTACGAGGAGGCCTTCGAGGCGATCACGGCGACCAACCCCTTCAGCTCGATCTGCGGCCGCGTCTGCGACGCCCCCTGCGAGCCCGCCTGCCGGCGCACCGACTCGGACGGCCCGATCCAGATCCGCAACCTCAAGCGCTTCGTCATGGACCGCATCGGCCACCGCTGCGACCCGCCGCCGGTGCCGGTGACGAAGAAGGAGACGATCGCCATCGTCGGTGCCGGTCCCGCGGGGCTGACCGCCGCCCACGATCTCGGCGAGGCCGGGTACGCCGTGCATGTCTACGAGATGACCGACCGCCTCGGCGGCATGATGGTCTGGGGGATCCCGGCCTTCCGCCTGCCGCCGGGCATCATCGACGAGGACATCACGCGCCTGACGCGGCGCTGCCCCGGCCTGGAGGTCCACCTGAACACCGCCCTCGGCCGCGACATCAGCCTGGCGGAGCTGAAGGAGCGCCACGACGCCGTGCTGCTGACCATCGGCGCCTGGTGGGGCAAGCCGATGGGAATCCCCGGCGAGGACCACGAGGGCGTCATCGACGGCGTCGGCTGGCTGCGCGAGATCAACGCCGGGGCACGCCCCCAGCTCCCGGAGAAGGTGGTCGTCGTCGGCGGCGGCGACGTGGCCATGGACGCCTGCCGCGTCGCCCGGCGGCTGCCCGGCTGCGAGCACGTGCAGGTCCTCTACCGCCGCGGCCCGGAGGAGATCCCGGCGCGGCGCATCGAGCTGGAGGGGGCGATCGCCGAGGGCATCGAGTTCGTCTACCACACCCAGCCGGTGGCGGTGGAACCCCGGGGGGAGGGACTCGCCCTGAAGTGCGTGCGCACCGAGCTGGGCGAGCCCGAGGCCGACGGCCGCCGCAGTCCGGTCAACGTGCCGGGGAGCGAGCACGACATCGAGTGCGGCATGGTGATCGCGTCGGTGGGGCAGAAGGGGGTCTGCGACGAGCTGGACCAACTGGGCATGATGCGGCCCGACCGCATCGACGCCGACTTCGACAGCATGTGCACCACCGACCCCAAGGTCTTCGCCGCCGGCGACGGCGCCTTCGGCGGCTCGACGATCGTCATCGCCATGCACCACGGGCAAAAGGCCGCCTACTACGTGCGCAACTTCCTCGAGGGCCACGACGAGCCCCTGCCCTACCGCACCCCCTACCGCACGCGCCGCGTGGAGGTGGCCCAGGACGCCTTGTGGGAGCGGCTGGCCCTGCAGCACCCGGAGTTCCACGGCCTCGGCCGCGAGCCGGTGACGTTCCCCGAGATCGAGAGCACCTACGACCCCGAGTCGGCCCACAAGGAGGCGGCGCGCTGCTACCGCTGCGACGCCGAGACCGGCACCCCCGACTACAGCGTGCAGCACCGCGAGGACCTGTTCTCCATGGCGCGCATGGAGACGGGGGAGACCGACAAGCAGCAGGCCATGCTGCGGCGCCGCTTGGCGCCGCGGGACAACCCCTTCCCCGAGCGGCGGCCGGCGCAGCTGGAGGACCTGGTCTTCCTGCCGGCCAACCTGTCGCGCCTGGTGATCGACCCCTACCGCGAGGCCTGCCGCGTCGCCTGCGAGCTGGGCGGCGTCCTGGAGCTGGCGCACCCGCTGATGGTGACCGGCTTCGACGAGGCCCCCCGCCAGGTGAAGGAGGCGGTGTCCCTCGGGCTGGCCGAGGCGGAGGCCGTCTACGTGGGCACCCGGCCCCTGTCCCGGGAGACGGAGGTGCCCTGGCTCCAGGTGCTCGGCGGTGACGGTTCCGCGCCGGAGGCGGAGGCGGCCGGGCTGCTGCGGCTGGTGTCAGACGCCGGCGGGGCCCGCCTGCCCGAGCCGTTGCGCGAGGGGCAGGTGACGGGGCTGATCGTCTCGCGGCGGGAGCACCTGGAGGCGGCGGTGTCGGCGGCCTTGGAGCAGGACCAGTCGCTTCTGCTCCTCAACGGCCAGGGCCCCGCGTGGCCCGCCAGCGGCTGGGCGGAGCTGGCCGGGGCGCCCGACCTGCGGCTGTTGCGCGACGCCGTGCGCCTCCTGCGCGAGCACCGTCGCGAGGGCGACGTGGACCTCGTCCACTTCGGCGGGGTCCGCTCCGGCACCGACGCCGCCAAGCTCATCGGCCTGGGCGCCGCCGCCATGGTGCTGGGTGTCTCGGCGGGTCTGGCGGCGGGAGGTCACGTGCAGGGCTCGGAGCTGGCCTTCGACGCCGATCTCGGCGCCGAAGAGCGCGCCTCGGCCGTGGCCAACCTGGTCCGCGCCAACTGCAGCGAGGCGTCGATGATGGCGCGCTGCTGCGGCAAGACGGTGCTCCACAACATCGAGCCCGAGGACCTGCGGGCCCTGACCCTGGCCACCAGCGAGAGCACGGGGGTGCCGCTGGCGGGGCAGCGGGGCTGAGCCTCCCGGATGACCCCGCTCTCCAGGCGGTAGAGGCAAACGCCGCCGGCGACCGGGCGGCCGTGCTGGTCGCGCCCGTCCCAGGAGACCTCGCCGTAGCCGGCCGCCACCTCGCCCTCGATCAGGGTGCGCACCCTCTGCCCCTGCAGGTTGTGGACGCGCAGAGACGCCCGCGCGCGGTGGGGCGCCGCAGTCCCGGCCTCGGCGGAGCGGACGTTGTCCACCGCCGGCAGGTCGGGGTTGTAGTCGAGGGTCCACCGTCATGGGAACTCGGGACCCAGGGCGAAGACCCCGGGCCACGGGGCGGCGGCGAGACTAACGCGGCTCCACGCCGGTGGTGTCCGGCGGCGGCGTCCACGATCCCGGGACCTCCAGTCCGGCGACCTTGATGTTGGCCAGGATGGAGACGCCGATGCGCAGGCCCCCGGCGGCGACCAGCGGCGACAGGGGTTCCCCCTCGACCCCGAGGAGGGCGGCGGCGGCGCGGTCCACGGCGATGCCGTCGGCGCCGGCCAGCACCAGGGAGCCGCCGGGCGCGCCCTCGTGTCCGGTCATGTCGAGGAGGGTGTAGTCCACCTCCGCCAGCAGGACCAGGTCGACGGCGCCGGGGGCCGCACCCCCGGCCACGGGCCCGGCCAGGCCCCGGAGGTTGTCGAGGCCGGCCAGGG
>JAJDTN010000228.1 GCA_022827165.1 Candidatus Latescibacterota bacterium | reverse complement strand
GTATCCGACCCCGTGGCGGTTTCATTGACCTTCATGGCCGCCGAGTTGCGGTGGCGCACACGGGTGGACAGTATCCTCACCGTGGTTGATGCGGAGCAGATCGATCAGGTGGACGGAAAGAACCGCGAGCTCGCGTTGGACCAGATCGCCATGGCAGACATGGTGGTGCTGAACAAGGTCGACCTGGTCAATGACGAGAGACGGGAGGAACTGGCAGGCTTTGTGAGAGACCTCGTTCCGAGGGCGCGTATTCTCGAAACCACATTCGGGAAGGTTCCCCCCGATCTGGTGTGCGGTGTCGGGACCTACGACCTCCAACGCTTTGCGGGGAAGACGGGTCTGGATGTTCACATCCATGCCCACGGAGAGGCGCCGCATGAACACGAACACCACACCGACCATACGCTTGTCTTCAACACGTGGTGTTATGCGACTGACCAGGCGCTGTCACGTCGGGCCGTGCTTGATGCGATGAAGACCCTGCCTGCGACCATCTACCGCGCCAAGGGGTTTCTCTACCTCCACGATGCTCCCAGTCGAAAGGGAATCGTGCACGTTGTCGGCAAACGCGCGCGTCTGATCACGGGTGAGCCGTGGGGCGGCGAGAAACCGGGGACCCAACTGGTCTTCATCGGTGAGGAAGGTGGGTTCGACGAAGGCGAACTGCAGTCGCGCCTTGATGCGTGCCAGACGCAAGAGGATGCTCACGAGGATACCACTCTTGATGCCACTATTGACCTGCTTCGGCAGCTTGCAGTGAAGTAGGGCTTTTCTCTGTCGCCAGCACCACGTACGCCCCCGCCTCCAGCCCACCCAGCTCCGCCACCGCCCCGTCGGGCCAGCGCACCGTCACCGCCTCGGCCGCCGCCGCCGCCCCCAGCCCGAAGGTCAGCTCCCGGGCGCTCTGGCTCAGGTAGGAGGACCCGGTGCGCAACCGCAGCGACTGGGTCCGCCCGCCGGCGCGCACCGTCACCACCGCCCCCAGGGGGTCGGTCCCCTCCTCCCCCCGCAGGCGCAGGACCAGCGCCTTGCCGCCCTCCAGGTCGTTGCACAGCAGCCGCGGGGCGCCGCCGTTGGTGGTGATCAGCACGTCCAGGTCGCCGTCGCTCTCCACGTCGCCCACGGCCAGGCCGCGGCCCACGAGGGGCTCGGCCAGCGCCGGCCCGGCTCTTGCGCTCGCGTCGAGCAGCCTCCCCCGGCCGTCGTTCCAGAACAGCTGCGGCGGCTGGGCGTAGGCGATCTCGCGCTGCACGGCGTTGATCTCGGGCTCGATGTGGCCGTTGGCCAGGATCAGGTCCTGGCGGCCGTCCAGGTCGTAGTCGAAGAACCGCAGGCCGAAGGTCAGGGTCGGCAGGGTCGGCTGCACGAGGCGGCTCTTGCCGGCCCCATCGAGGAAGACGGTGCCCCCCGCCGCCGTCTGCCGGTAGAGGGAGACGGCCTCGCGGCTGAAGTTGCCGATGCCGATGGCCAGCACGCCGTCGCCGGACAGGTCGGCCACGTCCACGCCCATGCCGGCCCGGGCCCGGCCCGACTCGTCGTAGCCGATGCCCGCTGCCGTGCCCACCTCCTCGAAGCGGCCGCCGCCGAGGTTGCGCAGCAGGAAGTTGGGCTGCGTGTCGTTGGTGATCACCAGGTCGACGCGGCCGTCGGCGTCGAAGTCGTCCGCCGCCACGCCCATCGACTTGGCGTGGGGCAGCAGCAGCCCGGCCTCGGCGGTGATGTCCGAGAAGCCGCCGTCGCCGCGGTTGCGGTAGAGGCGCGGCGTCGAGCCGGTGTACTGCTGGGGCGTGGCGTACGACTTGTTCTTGCCGTCGAAGCTGGCGTAGAGGTCGTTCTCGGGCGACCAGTGCACGTAGTTGGTCACCAGCAGGTCGGGCCGCCCGTCGCCGTCGACGTCGGCCCAGGCGGCCCCCGTGGACCACTCCGGGTGCCGGCGGCCTTCCCCGTCGGTCCAGGTCTCGCCCGCCACCCCGGCCCGCGCCGCCGCGTCGGTGAACCTCAGGGGCCGGTCCTGGCGCAGCAGCAGGTTGTCGCCCAGGGTCGTCAGGTAGAGGTCGGCGTCGCCGTCGGCGTCGTAGTCGGCGGCGGTCACCCCCATGCCGTAGACGCTCACATCGACGCCGGAGCCGGCGGTGACGTCGTTGAAGGAGCCGGTCCCGTCGTTGGCGAAGAGGGCCGAGGTGGGCGCCGGGCCCTCCCCCTCGTGGCCGGGCCACCAGGCGCCGTTGACCAGCAGGGCGTCGTCGTCGCCGTCGCCGTCGAGGTCGTGGAGGGCGCAGCCGGAGCCCATCGTCTCGGGCATCCACTTGTCGCCGAAGGCCCCGGTCTCGTGGCGGAAGGCCAGGCCCGAGGCCGCCGCGGTCTCGGTGAAGGTCACCGCCGGCGGCGACGGCGCGTCTTCGGCGCGGGCGTAGTCCGGGGTGGGGCGCGAGTACGCCGGCGGCTCCGGGGCGACCTCCGGGGCCTCCTCGGCGCACGCGGCCAGCAGCAGGGCCGCGGCCGTGGCCAGGCGCCGCGGGCGGAGACGCCCGGCCATCAGGTGCGGCCCCCGTCGCCGGCCTCCGGGGGCGTCAGCTCGTGCAGGTGGATCGGCTGGGCCTCGAGGTTGTCGTGGGGGTGGTTCAGGCGGTATTCGCGGGTCACGGCCTGGGCCGACTCGTCGATCTGGTAGTACTCGTAGGCCTGCTCGGCGGCCTCGGCTTCCGCCTGCCGCCCCAGGCTGCGCAGGCAGAGCATGCGGTGGTAGTGGGCGCCGCGGTCCTCGGGGTCGATCCGCAGGACCCGGTCCAGCGCCTCCAGGGCCTGCTCGAAGCGGCCGTCGAGGTAGAGGACGCGGCCGAGGTTGCGCCACGCCGCGCGGTCGTCGGGGAAGCTCTCCAGGACGTGGCGGTAGGCCAGCTCGGCGTCGGCATAGCGGCCGCTCTTCTGGTGGGCCACGCCCCACACCCAGGCGCTCTGGGCGTCGGCCGGGGCCAGCTCCTCGCAGCGCTGCAGCAGCTCGTAGGCGCGGTCGAGGTCGCCGTCGGCCAAGGCCGCCCGCGCCATGTTGCGGGGCCCGTCGATGCGCTCCGAGTGCAGCCGCGCCAGCTCGGCGAAGGCCGCCGTGGCGCCGCGCGTGTCCCCCTGCAGCAGCAGCCCGATGCCGTAGTCGTTGAGCCGCTGCCAGGCGTCGGGTTCGGGATCCGCCCCCTTCGCCGGGTCTCCGCCCTCCAGGGGCAGGGTGAGGGTGTGGGAGGCGATCTCGGTCACCGGCAGGTCGGGCACCTCGTCGAAGGGCCGGAAGCCCTCCCGGTTGGCGTGGAAGGCGAACTCGGTGTAGGCGCGGTCGAACTTGCGCCACAGCAGGCGCGCCGAGACCGTCAGCGATCCGCCGGCGTAGTCGGCGGGCACGGTGAAGCCGTAGTGGGCCACGTCCGCGGCCCCCGGGCCGATGGTGCGCACGTAGACCGGCGCGTGGATGTCCTGGGCGTTGCGCCGGTGGATGGCCTGCCCCTCGGCGTCGACGAGCAGGGCCTTGTAGAAGTGGGCCGCCGGGTCGACGTGGCCGTCGCCGCCGACGGAGCCGCTGCGCGCCAGCACCCGCCCCTCGGCGTCGGAGACCGTGATCTCCAGCCAGCCCTCGTTGGAGTCGTTGGTGCCGCCGGGGAAGGTGTGGCCCACGCCGAGGTTGCGCACCGAGACGTCGAACTCGAGGCGCTCGCCGGGCCGCACCGGCGGCGGCGCCAGGGCCGGTTGGTAGTGGAGGCCGCCCCCGGGCCGGCGCAGGGCGGCGATGTCGACGCGCAGCTTGGCGTCGCGCAGGAAGGCCTCGATGCGCTCGATCGTCTCGCGGTCGCCGCGCAGGAAGGGCAGGGCCGTGTTCACCGCCAGGAAGCGGTGCGAGCGCACGTACCCGTCCCTGGCGGAGACGTCTCCCTCGACGGCCTCCTCCAGGGGCATGTGGCAGTCCTGGCAGACACGCCGGTGCCCGGGCAGGTAGAAGGTGCGCGAGGCGTTGAGGGCGACGCCGCTGTCGTGCCAGCTGTCGTACTCGTTCTGACCGCGCAGCCAGCGGTAGCCGTTGAGGCGGGTGTCGAGGCTGACCTTGTGGCAGGTGGCGCAGTACTCGGAGGTCTGGAAGAAGGGCTTGAGCATCTGCCGCTTGTGCACCGCCGGCCGCGCCTTGAGGGCGGTGTCGTGGAGCAGCCGCAGGATGCCGTGCTCGGTGTCGGCGAACAGGTAGGGGTCCTCCTGGTGGTCGGCGATGTTGTAGTTGCCGTTGCCGGTGACGCCGTGGATGTGGTCGATGGCGTGGCAGGCCAGGCAGGTGAGCCCCGCCTGGGCCTGGGGCGTGCGCCGGTCGATCTCGTCCGTCATCTGGCCGGCCAGCATCAGCGCCGGGTCGTGGCAGCCGGAGCACCACTTCGACTTCACCAGCGCCTGGCGCCCCTCCAGGTCCTCGCCTCCCCGCTCCGGGTCGAGCCGCGAGAAGTGGTCGATGTGGGCCTCCACCTCGGGGTTGAGGGAGGTGGAGCGCTCGCGCATGTCGTTGATCGTCGCCTCGTAGAAGGGGTTGTTGAAGGAAGCGAAGCGGTGGGCCGAGGTCGCCCACTGGGCGACCACCGCGGCGTGGCAGCGCTGGCAGTCGAAGGCCCCCAGCTGATCGCTGACGACGAAGCCCTGCTGCTCGATCTCGCGGTCGAGGAACTCCTGCGCCGGCAGGCCGCCGCGGGTGATGATCCGCGACGGCAGGTAGGAGCCCGTGGTCGTCGTCGTGGCGGCGGGGAAGAAGGGGCTCTCGATGGGGACGAAGTTGGCCGGCACGAACTCCGTGGGGCCGCCGCCGGTCTGACGCTCCCGCGAGCCGGGCCCGGTGTGGGTGCCGTTGGCGAAGGCCTCCCGGGCCGTCTCGGTGTAGGCCTCGCGGTCGTAGGTGAGTCCGTGGACGACGATGGCCAGACCCGCGAGGCCGGCCGTGGCCAGGGGCACGACGCGGTAGCTGCGGGGCGACGGCTTCCAGATCGAGATGCGCCGGTGGGCGAGGTAGAAGACGGGCAGGGCCGCCGCCGCGATCACGTGGCACCACCAGGCCCAGGCGTTGTCGCGGCTGTTGGCCTCGGTGAGGATGAAGAGGCCCGTCACCAGCAGCGTCACCCCCAGGGTCACGGAGGCCAGGCCGGTGTAGATCGCCCGGCGGCGGTGGCGGCGCCAGACCGTGGGCAGGTGCCACTCGACGAAGGCCAGGGCCAGGATCACCAGGATGATGCCGCCCACCGTGTGGGAGATCACCATGGACTGGTAGAACCGGGGCAGGGAGAGGTCGGTGACCGCGAAGTAGCCGATGCCCAGGGCGTCGGCGGCGCGGTTGGCCAGCAGGTAGAGGGTGTCGGCCAGCATCAGCACCCCGAGGCCGACGACGAGCAGCAGCAGCCGCCGCTGCAGGGGGCCGAGGCGGGTGCGGCGCGGGGCGGGTGCGGGGGGCGAGTCGCTCACGTGTCCGAGGGGTGCTGGGGGCGGGGGCGTCCGGTGCGGAGGAAGGCGCCGGGGAGTTTCGGCCTCATGGCGTGGAGAGGGGAACTTCGCGTTCCTCAAGCCTCCACGCGGCGTAGGCCAGGGACTGATCGATGTCCTCCCGCTCGAGATACGGGTATGCTCGGAGTATCTCCTCGGGTGAGCGGCCAGCCGCCAGCAGGCCGACCACAGTACCGACTGTCACGCGCATACCTCGAAGACACGCCTTACCCCCCATGACGGCGGGATCGATGGTAATCCTGTCGAATGACCTCATCGCTGTCTCCTCTCGTTCAGGCCCTCAAAGCTTGCAGCCCTTGATCTGCCGAGGCGGACGCGCGGAGGGCGGACGGGCGCGTGCGGTATGGAGGAAGGCTCCGGGGCGCTGAGGAAAATAAGGGACGCGACCCCGCACCGCCCGGTGGTCCGGCCGGTCCGACGGGGGTGTCAGCCGGTGAGCAGCTCGAAGGTCTGGCGGGCCACGATCCACTCCTCGTCGGTGCGCAGAACGTGCAGGCCCACGCGGCTGCCGGCGACGTGCAGGCTCCCCTCGCCGCGGACCTCCTCGTTCTTGGCCGGGTCCAGCTCCACGCCGAGGAACTCCAAGCCCGCCAGCACCTGGGCTCGCACCCGGCTGGAGTGCTCGCCGATGCCGCCGGTGAAGCTGATCGCGTCCAGGCCTCCCAGCTCGACGGCGAAGGCTCCGAGGTAGTCGCGGATCGACGAGGTGAAGACGTCGATGGCGAGGGCGCAGCGCCGGTCGCCGGCGGCGGCCTTCTCCTCGATGTCGCGCATGTCGTTGGAGGCCCCGCTCAGCCCGAGGAGGCCGCCCTCGGTGGCGCAGACCTCCAGGGCCTCGTCGAGGGAGATCCCCTCGCGGTCGCAGACCACCTGCAGGGCCCATGGGTCCAGGTCGCCGATGCGGTTGTTCTGCGGCACCCCGCCCTGGGGGCTGAGCCCGTGGGAGGCGCCCTGGGAGCGGCCGTCCCGCACCGCGCACAGGGACGACGACCCGCCCAGGTGGCAGTTGACGTGGCGCAGGCGGTCGGTGCCCGCCAACTGAAGCACCTTCTCGGCGGCGTAGCGGTGCGAGGCGCCGTGGAAGCCGTAGCGCCGGATGCCGTACTCCTCGTGCCAGTGCCAGGGGACGGCGTAGAGCTGCCGCCGCAGCGGCGCGGTGCCGTGGAAGGCCGGCTCGAAGCACCCCACCCGCGGCGCGTGCGGCGCCACCCGGGCGAACCAGCGGATGGCGGCCACGTACGCCGGGTTGTGGGCTGGCGCCAGGCGGTGGAAGTCCTCCATGCGGCCCAAGACCTCCTCGTCCAGCTCCACGACGCCGGTGATGCCCCGGGCGTGGACGGTCTTGAAGCCGACCGCCTGCAGCTGCTCTACCGACGCCAGGGGGGCCTCGCCGCCGCCGGTGAGCCGCGCCAGGGCCTCGTCGATGGCGGCCCCGTGGTCGGGCAGGACGCACTCCTGCTCCATCGGGTCGCCGCCGGCGAGGCGGTACTCGTGCACGGAGCCGCCGGAGCCGCCGATGCGGTCCATGCCCCCCTGGGCGAGGACCTCGCCCGCGGGCATGTCGAACACCTTGTACTTGAAGGAGGTGCTGCCGAGGTTGGCCACCAGGACCTTCATCGGCTCCGCTCCCGCTCTTCCATGGCCCGCTCCGCCCGCAGGCCCAGCCGCGCCGCGTCGGCCGCCGTGGCCAGGTCCGTCCGCCAGCCGGTCTCCTCTCCCCGCACGTCCCGCAGGAACAGCTGCTCCAGGGACTCCGCCGGGCCCTCATCCGCCGCCAAGGCCTTCCGCCCCGAGGCCGTGGCCACCGACCACGCGCCGCCGGCGCGGACCAGGGTGCCGCCCGACATCACCAGCCGCTCGAACTGCTCCGCCTCGTCGATCTCGACGCCGCCGGACCAGACCCAGGTGGCCGTGCCGCCGCCGAGCCCGGCGGTGACCGTGTTCTGGAAGCGGCGGTAGCGCCCCGTGGCCGGGTCGAGCCCTTCGTAGCGGCACGAGGCCTCCACCCAGCGGGAGGCGCCGAAGAGGTCGACGAGGGGGAACACCTGGTAGACGAAGAACAGGGCCGGCGGCCCCGACACCGGCAGGTTGAGCAGCACCTCGGGGCGGGCCCCGCGGCCGGGGGTGAGGCGCACGAAGACGGCCGCCATCAACTCGCCCAGGCCGGCCGCGGCTTCACGCAGGGCCCGGTGCCCGGCGCTGACCACCTCGCCGTGGGCAACCCGCACCACCCTGCCGTTGTCCAGCCCGGCGCGGGTCAGGGCCTCCACCTCGGCCTCCCGCCGCGCCAGCGGATACTCGACGAAGACCGGCTTCCCCGCCGCCACCGCCGCCAGGGCGGTCGCCCCGTGGCTGTCGTTGTGGGTGCACACGGCGACCGCGTCCACCAGGTCCCCCTCGACCAGGGACTCCCAGTCACCCAGCTGCCGGGCGCCCAGCTCGTCCGCCAGGGCGGCGCCGGTCTCCGGGTTGCGCGCCGCCACCGCCGGGACGCTGCAGCCGTCGAGGGCGGCGAAGGCCAGGCCCCGGCGGCGGGCCATGCCCCCCGATCCGACGATGCCGATCCTCACGGCCGCGCCGGACTGCCGTCGGGCAGCCGGGTCTGCGTCCAGGTCTCGACGCCGTCGGTGCAGGGGTGCTTCGCTGCCAGTTCCTCGTCCACGTCGATGCCGAGGCCGGGGCTGTCGTTGGGGTACATGTAGCCGCCGCGCACCTCGGGCATGCCCGGGAAGATCTCGGCCATGCGGTCGTGGAAGCGGCACCATTCCTGGACCCCGAAGTTCGGCGCCCACAGGTCCAGGTGCAGGTTGGCGGCATGCCCCACGGGGGAGACGTCGCCGGGACCGTGCCAGGCGGTGCGGATCCCGTACATGTCGCCGAAGGCGGCGACGTTGCGCGCCGGCGTGAGGCCCCCCATCTGCGAGACGTGCATGCGCAGAAAGTCGATGAGCCGGTCCTGGATCAACGGCTGCCACTCGCGCGGGTGGTTGAACAGCTCGCCCATGGCGATCGGCGTCGAGCACTGCTGGCGGATGTTGCGGAACCACTCCAGGTCCTCCGGGGCCAGCGGGTCCTCCAGGAAGAACAGGCGGAAGCGCTCCATCTCCTTGGCGAAGCCGACCGCGTCGATCGGGACCAGCCGCTCGTGCACGTCGTGGAGCAGTTCCACCTCGAAGCCCAGCTGCTCGCGCACGTGCTCGAAGACCTCCAGGTGGGCGCGCATGTAGGCGCGGGGATCGAAGTAGGAGCCCGGCTGGGCGCCATCGGGCGCTGGCCGCTCCGCCGCGAGCCCGCCGTAGCCGCCCTGCTGCACGCGGATGTACTGGTAGCCCTGCTCCTGGTAGCCGCGGATCGAGTCGACGATCTCCTCCTTGCTGGCGCCGCCGGCGTGGGCGTAGCAGGCCGCCGCCTCGCGGCACTTGCCCCCGAGGAGCTGGTAGACCGGCATGCCCGCGCGCTTGCCCTTGATGTCCCACAGGGCCTGGTCGACCCCGGAGATGGCGTTGTTCAGCACCGGCCCGTTGCGCCAGTAGCCGTTGACGCAGGAGAGCTGGTAGATCTCCTCGATGCGGTCCACGTCGCGCCCGATGAGCAGGGGCTTCAGGTGCCGCTCCACGGCGGCGACCACGGCGCGGAACCGCTGGGTGAAGGTGGCGCACCCGACGCCGTACAGGCCGGGCTCGGAGGTGAGGATCTTGACGATGACGAGCCGCGCTCCCGCGGGTTGGGTGGCGATGACTCGGACGTCCTGGATGGTGACGGTGCTCATGGGGATCTGATCCTTCTCTCGGTTCGGCCAGAAATCTGCTTGGGCCATGGACGATCACGGAGACACATCGCAAGCCCGACAGCACGCTGCGCACGGACTGGGCTGCGATGTCCCTTGGTTGCCTCGACCGCGCCGGTGATCCTGACTGCGTCTCCTCGATAGCACCACTCAATCAATTTGCTGGCACGGCGAACACTGCGCTTGATTCTATCCTTGGATGCCGACAACTCATCCTACCTTAAGAGAGGGACAAGTGACTTCTTGTACCGCATCTTCGACCCCGATGATCATTGCCGTTGTCTCGGCAATTGCAGCGATCGCCGCCGCTGTCTTCTCTGCCACAATCGCCGGTCGCTTGGCGCGACGGACCAAGATATCGGAGTTCCGTCAACAGTGGATCAACGACCAAGACTCGACATCGCTGACTACCTAGCCATCGCCAAGCGCCATCAGCGGTTGTACGATGATCCCGCAATCACTGATGACGCAGTGCGCCAGGACCGCCTTCGCGTCACGAGAGAGAGAGCGGAGCGAATTCACTACCGGATCAAACTCCGCGTCAACCCTCGCAGCAACCCACATAAGGGCGATGATGACCGCTTCATGAGAACCCTGAACAAACTGCTCGATTCGACTACTTTGCCGAATCGTGACCCTGAGTTCGACGAGTCCCTCAAGGAGGCATTAGCTGAAGCCCAGGAGTTTCTAAAGAGAGAGTGGGAAGTCACCAAGAAGGGGAAGTAACTCAGCAGTTCTTCCCCTCTTGTCAGAGAGGCGTGTGTTCGACTCTCACCAAACAGCGATTCCGAAATTTCGCTCACTCTCGCACCTCCTCATGGGGCTCATCTCGACGAGGGAAGTGTCGTCGACGAATGCGGTCAAACTCCCTCTCTTCCTTATCGGGGCCCGCCCTCACCGACAATGATCTCCGCCTATCGTGCAGACCCTATCCTGCCGAGTCGTCCGCCTCTATCCTCGGTGCGGCCTGCCCAAAGGGGCTCGGTGGTACCCCATATCACAGCCAGAACCTGGGTCGCGGGAATTCGTCCTGGCAGATGGCAAACATGAAGATCTCATCGAGCGTATCGAAGAAGCCCTCCTCCGTCCTTCGATGGTGCGTCAAGCAGTGAAACTGCGAGTAGTCTTGGATAAAGCATGGAACGCGGGTATCGTCAAAGACCTTGAATGCGAGTTGGCTGTAAGACTTGTACTCAGTAGGAAACAACTCCCTTGCTATGATTAGCGAGGTGACGTTGAGGCTACCGGAAGCTATTCTGTGGACAGCGTCCCCACATCGTACTATGAACGGATCACTCGACTGGACATAGGAAATGGAACCTAGCAGTTGGGAAGTTGCTTTTCTCAAGTGCCGGAGGACGGTAGAAATCTTTCGTTCAATTGGTCGGCTCAAGCTCTCCTCTGTGTTTGGACTGTCTTTGGCTTGTATGAGAAGAAGATTGTCTCGAGTCGCAACCATGACATCTACGAATTCCCTTCCATTGTCCGCCCGGAGCGGGTTTAGGAAGACTTGGTCACTTGGGAATCCCCGGAGAAGCATGTTCACGATGTCCAGTTCAGAGAATACTCCAGGATCGCCGCGTTCCAATGACGTAACCATTGGATGTCTCCGGCCTTGGTACGAATTTACCTCGGATCGGATGTCCCAAGTCATGAAGTCCGAAGGAAATAGCTCTTCCATCAAGTCTACGACTATTGCATTCTCATCGTCGCCCTGGCTTCGATTGGAGATGAATTCCGACATTTGGTCGTCGATCTTCGTCGACGGTATGTACATGGGGGATGCTAGCCGTATGGTGTCCCGACTAGACCTGAAGCTGTCGGCGGTCTTGCTCTGAACTCGATACCCAAGAAGCTCTCTATCCTGTTCATCGAAGAAGTGAATGTCGAATTCATCTAAGCACAGCAGATCGAAGATACCGCTCCCCATCTCATCGTCCAACAGAGGGGTTCGAATGACCAGAGGTTCGTCGCGATCGTCGAAGAAGGCGGTCACCAGACCATGGGTACTCACCCCGTCGGCGTCGAGTGGAACGAGATAGAATCTCAACTCGCGGAGAACTCTTGCGGCCATAATCATTTCCTTTGGGCACTTCACAACGAGAACATTGGGCGGCCCTCCAAGGAGTTGCGCGGGGAATAGTCCACCCGGGTACTGGGTCAGTTCGCGGACGAGTGCAGGGCTCTTCAGGGTAATCATCGCTTACCGAGTAGCGGGTGTGTCACGAGAGTGACCTACCTGCGTGGTCAATAGGGTGCCTACTCAAGGGAAGGGGAGTTCCCCTCAGGAAGCAAGCGGCGGGTAACCTCATCCCTTCGTGATCAAGACCGTATGGGATCAGACCAGTCAGCCTCTTCCCGTGCGCTCAGGCGGCTCAGGATCCCTTTGGGAGGCCGCCCTCTCCTACGAATCCTGCATGAATTAGTAGGAAATTAGTAGCTTGACACACCGCCCCACCCCCCTACCCCTGCCACAGCCCCAGCAACTCCTCCGACGTCGTCACGTCCAGCCCGATGTCCCGGAACTGCCGCAGGGCCGCCTCGTGGCCGTGGGGCCGCGGGGACCGCGTGCAGTCGCCGACGACGGCGACGTAGTAGTCCTTGTTGGTGGCGCTCCAGGCGGTGGCCTCCAAGCACCAGTCCGTCGAGCAGCCCACCAGGACCACGCTCTCCCGCCGCAGGGTGCGCAGCAGGAGGTCGAAGTCGGTGCCCTCGAAGGCGCAGCCCCGGTGCTTGGGCAGGACGTGGTCGCCCTCCCGCGGCTCCAGGCCGGGGTGGACCCGCACCTTGTCGTAGTCCGGCTCGAAATCCTCGTGGAGGCGGCCGGGGTCGTGCCCCAGGTTCAGCCAGGTGCGGATGACCGCGGCGGAGGCGTCGGTGAGGCCGCGGTTGCGGTAGTTGTAGAAATAGAACACGGGCACCCCGCGGCGCCGGGCCGCGGCGGCGAGGAGCTTCACCTTGTCGAAGATGACCCGGTCCGTCCCCTCGTCCCACCGAGGGACGTTCTCGATGTCGATCACCGCCAGCGCCGCCCGGCGCGGGTCGACCACCTCCGCCAGGCTCTCGCAGACCTGCTTTCCGTCGATCGTCAGCATGGATCCTCCTTCGGGGGCGCGAAGTATACGGCTCCGCCGGGCCTCCGGGGGCAGGAGCACGGGCGGGCCTCCGGGGGCAGGGCACGCGGCCCACCGGGCGGTCCCACGGGCGCGGCACTGGCGGCGGGCCCGGGGGCAGGGCTCCGGGCGGCCGGCCCGGTCCCGCACTGGCGGCACTCCCCCGCGGGCCCCACATTAGGCCCCCATGACTGACAAGCTGACCGTCGCCATCATCGGGTGCGGCCGCCTGGGCCAGCACTACGTGGACGTCTACAACACCCTCCCCGACACCGAGGTCGTGGCCCTCGTCGATCCCAACCGAGGCCGCCTCCAGGCCGTGGGCGAGCGCTTCGGCGTCGACGGCCTCTTCGCCGACGTGGAGGAGCTGTACCGCCGCATGACCCCGGATCTGGCCGCCGTGGTCCTGCCCGCCAAGTTCATCCAGGAAGTCGTCACCGCCAGCGCCGAGGCCGGCGTGCGCGGCGTCTCCACCGACAAGCCGATCGGCGCCCGGCTGGCCGACGTGGACGCCATGATCGAGGCCTGCGAGTCGCGGGGCGTCGTCTTCGCCGGCGGCAACCTGGTGCGCGCCATGAGCCAGGTGCAGGAGGCCGCCGCCTGGCTGCGGGCCGGCGACTTCGGCGAGCTGCGGGGCGCCGCCGTCCACTCCTTGAGCACCGAGATCTCCGGCGGCGGCTGCCAGCAGATCGCCGTGATGCGCCTGTTCACCGGCGCCGAGGTGGCCGAGGTCACCGCCTGGGGCTCGCCCCAGGAGGCCCTGGAGTCCGGCACGGACAAGGACCTCGCCATCAACGGCCTCTTCCGCCTCAGCAACGGCCTCGAGTGCCCCGTCTTCAGCTCCCGTGAGCCCTGCCGCGGCGTCGACGCCTGGACCGACGACGCCCTCGTGCGCTGGAACTGGGCGCCGCCGGAGGTCTGGCAGGGCTTCGACGATTCCGGCGCCCGCATCCGCGTCGAGCGCCCGTTCGCCCCCATCGAGTACCCGCGCTTCTCCTACCTCGGCACCTCGATCCGCTCCTTCATCGACGTCGTCCGCCACGGCGGCGAGCTGCGCATCTCCGGCCGCGACCTGCTCCAGTCCCTCGAGGTCGCCATCGCCGCCCGGGAGTCCGCCCTGCGCAACGCCGTCCCGGTCTCCCTGCCCCTGCAGGACCGTTCCCTCACCCTCTACCCGGTCCCCTACCGCTGGCTCGGCGGCGACAACTCGGGCCGCGAGCAGAGCGTCGAGGAAGCCCGCACCATGCCCCTGTTCCCCCACTCCTCCTGAAGGACACGACCGCTCCCATGGACCCCCGCCGGCACCTCGCTCTCGAAGGCACCCTGAACGTCCGCGATCTCGGCGGCTATCCGGCGGCCGACGGCCGCACCACTCAGTGGCGCCGATTCCTGCGCGCCGACGGCCTCCACCAGCTCGCGGACTCGGCCCGCGACGAGCTGCTGGGCCTGGGGCTGCGCACCGTCGTCGACCTGAGGAGGGACAGGGAGCTGGCCGAGAGGCCCAGCGTCTTCGCGGCCCTGGAGGGGGTCGACTACCTCCAGGTGGACTACGTCGGCGAGAGCCCCATCGATCCCTCCCAACCCCTGCTCGAAGGCGCCGAGCGGACCGGCGACATCTACTGCCAGTGGCTCGAGGTCCGCCGCAACCAGGTGCGCGACACCCTGCGCGCCCTGGCCGCGCCCGGGGCCGTGCCCGCCCTGTTCAACTGCGCCGCCGGCAAGGACCGCACCGGCGTCACCGCCGCCCTGCTCCTCGGCCTGGCCGGGGTGCCCGACGACGTGATCGCCGAGGACTACAGCCTCAGCGGCTGGTTCCTCGTCCACCGCCTGGAGGAGGGGGATCCCCGGACCCGGGAGGAGTACCAGGAGCAGGCCTCGCCCGCGAGGGCCATGGAGATCGTCCTCGAGCACCTGAACGGCAAGTACGGCGGCATCGAGCCCTTCGTGCGCACCATCGGCCTCTCCGCGGAGGAGATTGCGCGGCTGCGCGCCGGCCTGCTGGACTGACCGTCCCACGATGACCGCTCTGGACCCGCGCCGGCACCTGAATCTCGAAGGCACCATGAACGTCCGCGATCTCGGCGGCTACCCCACGGCCGACGGCCGCACCACCCGGTGGCGCCGCTTCCTGCGCGCCGACAAGCTCCACCAACTCGCCGAACCGGCCCGCGATGAGCTGGTAGGCATGGGGCTGCGCACCGTCCTCGACCTGCGGCGCGGCAGCGACCTGGCCGAGCACCCCAGCGTCTTCGCCGGCTCGGAGGAGGTCGACTACCGCCACGTGGACTTCATCGGCGAGGGACCCGTCGAGGCCTCCGGGCCCCTCGAAAGCGCCGAGTGGATCGGCGACCTCTACTGCGGGTGGCTCGAGAATCGCCGCGACAAGGTGCTCGACATCCTGCGCACCCTCGCCGCGCCGGGGGCCGTGCCCGCCCTGTTCAACTGCGCCGGCGGCAAGGACCGCACCGGGGTCACCGCCGCCCTGCTCCTCGGCCTGGCGGGGGTGCCCGACGGGGTGATCGCCGAGGACTACAGCCTCAGCGGGCGCTTCCTCGTCGACCGCATGGAGGAGGGCGACCCCCGGACCTGGCAGGAGTACCAGCAGGAGGTCTCGCCGGCGAGGGCCATGGAAATCGCCCTCGAGCACCTGAACGGCAAGTACGGCGGCATCGAGCCTTACGTGCGCTCCATCGGGCTGACCGCGGAGGAGGTGACGCGGCTGCGCGCCGGCCTGCTGGACTGACCGTGGCCGGCGACCGCCTCTTCCACCGCGTCCGCAAGGACCGCTGGCTCCACGTCACCCGCGGCGAGGGCTGCTGGCTCTACGGCGACGACGGCCGCGCCTGGCTCGACGCCTGCGCCGGCGTCCACGTGGTCAGCATCGGCCACGGCGTCCCCGAGATCGCCGAGGCCATGGAGGCGCAGGCGCGCAAGGTCGCCTTCACCTACTCGCGCTTCCTCACCGAACCGCAGGTCGAGCTGGCCGACCGCATCGCGGCGATGACCCCCGGCGGCCTGAACCGCGTGTTCTTCGTCTCCGGCGGCTCCGAGGCCACCGAGTCGGCCATGAAGATCGCCCGCAAGTACCACCTCGAGACCGGCAACCCCGGCAAGCACAAGATCGTCTCGCGCTGGCAGAGCTGGCACGGCAACACCGTGGGCGCCCTCTCCATGTCGGGGCGGTCGCCGTGGCGCCGCGACTACGAGCCCTACCTCCTCGACTTCCCCCACATCCGCCCCTGCTACCCGTACCGCTGCCCGTACTGCCGCGACGAGTGCGCCCTCACCTGCGCCGAGGACCTGGAGCGCGTCATCCTGCAGGAGGGGGCCGAGACGATCGCCGCCTTCATCGCCGAGCCGATCCTCGGCACCTCCTGCGCCGGCCTGACGCCGCCGCCCGACTACTTCCGCACCCTCCGCGAGATCTGCGACCGCCACGACGTGCTCATGATCGCCGACGAGGTGGTCACCGGTTTCGGCCGCACCGGCCTCGACTTCGGGTTCGAGCACTTCGACGTGGTGCCCGACATCCTGGCCACCGGCAAGGGCCTGAGCAGCGGCTACACGCCGATCGCCGCCACCGTCGTGAGCGACGGCATCTACGACGCCATCTACGAGAGGCAGGACCACTACGTCCACGGCCACACCTACGGCGGCAACCCCCTCTCCTGCGCCGTGGCCCTGGCCGTGCAGGACTACGTCGCCGCCCACGACCTCGTGGACCGCTGCCGCCGCATGGGCGACCTCATGCTGGAGCGCCTCGAGCCCCTGCTGGACAACCCCATCGTCGGGGCGGTGCGCGGCAAGGGCCTGCTCACCGGGGTGGAGTTCGTCGCCGACAAGCAGACGCGGGAGCCCTTTCCCGCGGAGCGCGGTGTCACCGCCGCCGTCGTCGACCGCGTCTTCGACAAGGGCGTGCTGATCATGCCCGGCGCCCCCGGGCTTGTGGACGGCGTCCGCGGCGACCACATCGCCATCAGCCCGCCCTTCACCGTCGACGAGGACGAGGTGGAGACCACGGTGCGCGCCGTCACCGAAGCGGTGGAGGAGACGGCGCGGGAGCTGGGAGCGGCGACGTGAATGCGGGGAATCTCGATCAAGCCATTCGAGAGCCGGGACCAGGAACCTGTCCGGAGGCTGATCCTGGCCGGACTCGCCGAACACTGGGGGGAGATCGACCCGGGGCTGAATCCGGACCTGGAGGACATCGCCGCCAGCTACGAGGATGCCACCTTCCTGGTGGCCTGGCTCGACGGCCGGATCGTCGGGTCGGGCGCGCTGGTTCCCAGGTCGGACGAAGCAGCGGAGATCGTCAGGATGTCCGTGGTCTCGGAGCTTCGAGGGCGAGGGATCGGGAAGAGCATGCTGAACAGGCTCTGCCGGGAGGCCGCCGAGGCAGGGTTCCGGCGGCTCGTCCTGGAGACAACCTCCACCTGGGAGGATGTGATCGAGTTCTACAAGAGGTTCGGCTTTCGGGTGACGCACACCCGGGAGGGCCCGTTCGGCGGCGAGGTCCACCTCGCACTCGAACCGCTCCCGGGGCAGGGGCCGCCGGCTTCATGAAGCGCGGGTATTGACTTGGGAAGTACGGATTCTTACTTCGTGAGTAAGTACTCCACGTGGAGGGATCACATGAAGGCGACACTCTCTCAAAGAGGGCAGGTGACCATTCCCAAGTCCTGCCGCGACAAGCTCGGCCTCAAGACGGGCACCGTTCTGGACTTCGAGGCCAGTGACGGGGTCCTCGTGGCGCGCAAGGTTCAACCTGAGGACGTCTTCCGCAAGTGGAGGGGCCGCGGCCGGCTTCCGACCGGGCTTGGAGTCGACGAGTACCTCGACGAAATACGGGGATGATCTCGGCCGTCGACTCATCGATCATTCTGGACGTCGTCACCGGCGACCCCCGTCACGCCGACCCGTCCGAAGAGGCTCTGCGCCGGGCCTCTCGCGAAGGGCAGGTCATCGCCTGCGAATGCGTCCTCGCCGAGATCTATCCGGTCTTCGACGGTACCGACTCCTTCGAGGAGTTCCTCACCGACTGGCAGGTGGATTTCGTCCCGTCCTCGCGACAGAGCGCGATCCTGGCCGGGCGCCACTTCGCCGCATACCTGGCGCGCGGGGGCTCACGCCGCCGGGTCGCGGCCGACTTCCTGATCGGCGCCCACGCGCAGACACAGGCCGACCGCCTCGTCGCCCGCGACCGTGGATTCCTGCGGGACTACTTCTCCGGCCTGCAGTTGCTCGACCCTTCCTCGGGGGCGTGACCCCCTCGCCCGCGCCCGCGCGGCCAGCATGAAGCGCAAGATCCTCCTCGTCGTCAGCACGCGCCCCAACTTCATGAAGGTGGCGCCCATCCTCGACCGGTTGCGGGAGCGGCCGGAGCGCTTCGACACCTGCCTGGTCCACACCGGCCAGCACTACGACGCCCTGCTCTCCGACGTGTTCTTCGACGACCTCCACCTGCCGGCACCCGACCACCACCTGGGGGCCGGCTCGGGGACCCACGGCGTGCAGACGGGGCGCATCCTGGCCGCCTTCGACCCGGTCCTGATCGAGGAAAAGCCCGATCTCGTCGTCGTCGTGGGGGACGTGACCGGCACCATGGCCTGCGCCCTCGGGGCGGTGAAGCTCCACGTCCCGGTGGCCCACGTGGAGGCCGGCCTGCGCAGCCGCGACCGCCACATGCCGGAGGAGATCAACCGCATCGTCACCGACGCCGTCTCCGACTACCTCTTCACCCCCTCCCGCGACGCCGACGCCAACCTGCGCGCCGAGGGTATCCCCGCGGAGCGGATCCACTGCGTGGGCAACGTCATGGTGGACTCGCTGCGGACGGCGCTGAAGTCCCTGCACCGGTCGACGGCGCTGGAGGACCTCGGCCTGGAGCCGCGGGGCTATGCCCTGCTCACCCTGCACCGGGACTTCAACGTCGATTCGGAGGAGCGCCTGCGGCGGGCCCTGGACGCGGTGGAGCGCGTGCAGCGGCGCCTGCCGGTGGTCTTCCCCGTGCATCCGCGCACCCGCGCCCGCATCGAGAGCTTCGGCCTGCAACAGCGGCTTGCGCAGGCGCCGAACCTGCGCCTCATCGAGCCGGTGGGCTACCTCGACGCCCTGCGTCTGCAGAAGGAGGCGCGCCTCGTGTTGTCGGACTCGGCCGGCCTGCAGGAGGAGTCGACCGTCTTCGGGGTCCCGTGCCTGACCCTGCGCCCGAACACCGAACGGCCCGTCACCGTCGAGGTGGGCACGGCCACCGTCGTCGACCTCGACGCCGACCTGATCGAGGGCAAGACGGAGGAGGTGTTGGGCGGCACCTACAAGAGAGGCGCCGTCCCCGAGCTGTGGGACGGCGCCGCGGCCCGGCGCATCGTCGACGTGCTCGTCGAGCGACTCTTCATCTAGGCGCCCAGCTGGCGCGCAGATATCTCGTCCCGAATCCAGCCGGGTCCCGTGGATTCTCCTCTACTACCCGGATCAGGCCGCTCCCATCCGCTTCCATCACATACAGATTGGCCCAGAATCCACTCCCATCGGCGACAAAGAGGATCCTGGAGCCATCCGGCGACCAGCTCGGAGCCCTGAGGAAACTCGTCCGCACTTCGCCGAAGATGCTGTCCTCCGTAAGGACGGTCTGATCTCCCGTGGCGAGGTCGATCAGCACCAGATCCGTCCGTTTGGACAGGACGGGCGGATCCACCCACGTATTGATGTTCCGTTCCCTGACCACGATCAGTCGCTGGCCGTCGGGGGAGAGGGCCGGATCGTAGTAGTCCCATGCGTGGATTCCGCTGGACATGTCCTGCTCCGCTGTGATCATCCGCGCCGGCCCTCCATCCAGGCTGATCTCGTATACGCCGATCTTCTCCCGGGGATAGGGTTGATACCAATTGGCCACGCAGTAGACGAGCTTGTCGTGGCCCGACCACTCGACGGACCACTCCCTCAGGATGTCATCGGTCACCTGCCTCTGGTTGCCGCCATCGGCGTCCATGACAAACAGCTCGAAGGGATTGACGCTGAAGCCTCCGGCTATCAGGCCCCCCACTTCTCTCCTGGGGACCTCTATCTCCGTCGGACTCACTCCCACGTAG
>JAJDTN010000021.1 GCA_022827165.1 Candidatus Latescibacterota bacterium | reverse complement strand
CGTTGGTCCACTCGAAGTCGAAGGCGTGGCTCAGGGCGTGGCGCACGCGGGGGTCGGCGAAGCGGGCGCGCCTCGTGTTGAAGACGAACCCCGACATGCCGCGGATGCGGCGGTTGGGCAGCTCCGCCATCACCAGGCGGCCCTCGCGCACGGCGGGATGGTCGTAGCCGGTGGCCCACTCGCGGGCCGAGCCGACGGCGCGCAGGTCGTACTCGCCGGCCTTCAGCGCCTCCTGGGCGACGGTGTCGTCGCGGTAGTAGTCGTAGGTGATGCGGTCGAAGTTGTGCTGCCCCCGCCGCGCCGGCAGGCCCTCGTCCCAGTTGCCGTCGACCCGCGCGTAGGTGATGGAGCGCCCCGGGTCGACCGACTCGATGCGGTAGGGGCCACTGCCGAGAGGCGGCTCCAGCGTCGTCTTGGTGAAGTCCCGCGCCTCCCAGTAGTGCTTGGGCAGGGCTCGCAGCTGGCCGAGGACGACGGGCAGCTCGCGGTTGTCGGTGGCGGCCAGCTCGAAGGTGACGGTGCGCTCGTCCTCGGCGACGGCCGTGTCCACGTCGGCGTAGAAGGTGCGGTAGAAGGGGGTGCCGTGGCGCACGAGGGTGTAGAAGGAGAACACGATGTCGTGGGCGGTCACCGGCTCGCCGTCGTGCCAGCGCGCCTCGGGGCGCAGGAAGAAGGTGACCGAGCTGCGGTCCGGAGCCAGCCACATCGACTCCGCCAGGTGCCCGTACTCCGACAGCGGCTCGTCCTGGGCCTTCTCGCAGAGGCGGCTGTAGATCAGGCTCCAGGTGCCGGCGGCGGCGACCCCCTTGAGGATGAAGGGGTTGAGGCTGTCGAAGGTGCCCACCCGCGCCAGCCGCACCTCCCCGCCACGGACCGCCTGCGGGTCGGTGTACTCGAAGTGGGTGAAGCCGGGCCCGTACTTCAGGCCGCCGGTCACGGCGAGGGCGTGGACGGCCGGGGTGCGGGTTGGGGTTCCGGTCTCGGCGGCGACGGGGGTGAGGGTGAGGGGGATGGCGAGCGCGGCGGTTGGGAGGGCCGCGCGCACCAAGGCGAGACGAGTCACGGCCGCGAGGGGCCGCGGGTGCGGACGGGCGAGGGCCAGCAGGCCCGCCAGGGAAGCCACGTGGATCGAGGTGAAGCGGATCACCGAGTTCGGCGCCAGGAGGGCAGTGGCCAGCAGCCCCGACCGGGAAACCATGCGTACCGAGGCTTGGCGGGTCCCGGATGGGGCGCGCAGTGGTCTGCAGTCGCCGGCGATTCTGACGTGCGAGGGCACGGAGGCCACCTGTTCTGGCGAGAGGATCCCGTCGCCCTCGCAGGCGGCCGATGGCCGGCAGCCGCAGGGGCGCGGAAAGGCACTGGTTCTACTGTCGAGGAGGTCCCGACGTTCCCAGGGAGGGGGGAACCGGCCGGGAGCCCGCGCCGCGGCATCACCGGGAGGGGACCCCGGACCGTCGGCGGCGAGACAATGGGAGCCCGCGCGAGGGCCGGCGGGGCGGCGGCCGAAGGCAGCGGGCGGGATCTATTGTACTGTCAGGCGCCGGATTTCGCCCACCCGCGTCCAACCGGGAAGGTCATGCGCTTTGGCGCAGCGCGCTCCCCGGCGGGGAGTTGTGGCCGAGGCAACTACCAAGGAATCCTCGGTAGTTGAGAAAGCCAGTGGCGAGCCAGACACGCCCAACCGGATGCCGCACGGCCTTCGCCCCCCAGGGCTCGCCGTTCAATCCACCGTTCGGTTCAGCGAACGGCCGGCGGGTGATGCCTCGCTCGTCCGGGCCGTTCCTGCCATCCTTCCATTTACTCGATCTACTGAGTATTATTACTCATCATGTTGAGTAATTCGTATATCCGTCCCCAGGCCGCGGATCTCCTCCGCCGGCTCCAGGAGCCGCGGCGATTCCTCCAGGTCGTCACCGGGCCCCGGCAGGTCGGCAAGACGACCCTGATCACCCAGGTCGCCGGCCAGTCGGGGCTGCCCAACCGCTTCGGCAGCGCCGATGAGCCGACCCTGCGGGGCCCGGACTGGATCGCCCAGCAATGGGAGGCCGCGAGGCTGGCGGCGGCCGATGCCGGCCCCGGGGGGGCGCTTCTCGTGATCGACGAGGTGCAGAAGGCCCCCAACTGGGCGGAGTCCGTCAAGCGGCTGTGGGACGAGGACACCCGGAGCGGGCTCTCCCTCAAGGTGGTGCTCTCCGGGTCGGCGCAACTGCTGATCGGGCGCGGACTCACCGAGAGCCTCGCGGGGCGCTTCGAGCTGCTCCACCTGCCCCACTGGAGCTGGTCCGAGATGAGGACCGCCTTCGGCTGGTCCCTGGAGCAGTTCCTGTTCCACGGCGCCTACCCCGGCGCGGCGCCGCTGGTGGACCAGCCCGACCGCTGGGCCCGCTACATCCGCGACTCCCTCGTGGAGACGACCCTGGCCCGGGACGTGCTGCTGCTCTCGCGGGTGGACAAACCGGCCCTCCTGCGGCGCCTCTTCGACCTGGGCTGCGAGTACTCGGGCCAGATCCTCTCCTACACGAAGATGCTGGGCCAGCTCCAGGATGCCGGCAACACCACCACCCTGGCCCACTATCTCGAGCTGCTGGCGGGAGCCGGCATGCTGACGGGTCTGCAGAAATACTCGGGCGCCACAGTGCGCCGGCGGAGTTCCAGCCCCAAGCTCCAAGTGCTGAACACGGCCCTGATGACCGCCGGATCCCGCCTCACGCCGGAGCAAGCCCGCGCCGACGCCGAGTTCCGGGGGCGCCTGGTCGAGTCGGCCGTGGGCGCCCACCTGGCGAACGCCGCGGCCGGCGGCTCCTGCGAGCTGTTCTACTGGCGGGACCGCAACCGCGAGGTCGATTTCGTGGTGCGCGCGGGACGGTCGCTGACGGCGATCGAGGTCAAGAGCGGACGGGCTCGCGGGTCCCTGCCGGGGATGGCCGCCTTCGCGGAGGCCTTCGGGCCGAACCGCAGGCTGCTCGTCGGCGGTGACGGGATCCCCGTCGAGGAGTTTCTTTCCAGGCCGGCGGAGCACTGGGTCGGTCCGGGATAACCCGCAGACGTGGGCAGGCTCAGCCTGCCTCGCGGAGACAGGAGACGATGAACGACTACGAGTTCAAGATGGGGATCTACCTCGGGGAGCTGCAGCAGCCCTGGGAGCAGCCGCTGGCCACGGCGCGCGACCTGGGGGCCCGCTACGTCTGGTGCGGGGCCCACTCCGACGGCCGCAGCCTCTACGAGCTGCCCGACGCCGAGATCGACGTCGCCGCCGGCCAGATCGCCGCCCACGGGCTGGAGTTCTTCCTCCTCGACGGCGCCGGTCTCTTCAAGACGGTGCACCTGGCCGAGCTGGAGCCGGGCCGCATGCTGGAGCACGCCCAGTTCCGGGAGCAGTTCTCCAAGCTGGAACGGGCGATGGAGGTCTCCGCCCGCCTGGGGATCGGCGCCGTCGGCTGCAGCAGCTTCGCCTGGCCCGCCGAGTACACCGGCGGCAAGCCGACCTGGCCCATGCGCTGGGCCACCCGCGGCGGCATCATCTCCGACGGGGACATGGCCAAACTCGTCGAGGCGTACTCGATGTTCGCCGACCTCGCCGAGAAGCACGGCGTCGACGTCGCCTTCCTGATGATGCAGTGGAACTACGGCAACACCAGCCGCAACTTCCGCCGCATCGTCGAGTCGGTGGGGTCCAGGCGCTTCAAGGTGCTGTGGTGCCCGGCCGACAACTTCAACTGCGGCGAGGTCGACAACGCCAGCGCCGGGTTCGAGAACCTGCGCCCCTACCTGCACGGCGTGCACGCCAAGGACCTGCGCACCATCGACGGCTCGAAGCTCGAATTCGAGTACACCCCGATCGGCGAGGGGGACGTCGACTACCCGACGATCCTGCGCAACCTGCGCGACAACCGCTGCGACGCCGTCCTGTCGATCGCCACCCACTTCCTGCCGGCGAGCGGGTCGCGGCTCGAGGCGATGCGGACCAACTACGCCAACATCCGCAGGCTTATCGGCGAGCTGCCGTAGGCCCTGCTTTCATTCCACACAGCGGACTTTCTGCGCGTCAGGGGAGCGGATGGCGCCAGCGC
>JAJDTN010000046.1 GCA_022827165.1 Candidatus Latescibacterota bacterium | reverse complement strand
GCAGCTCGCCGCCGCGGCGGGCGGACTCGTGGGCCACCAGGCCGGGAAGCATGTACCGGGCCGCCGCCCAGGCGTTGTTGGGCGGCACCACCCCGTCCACGGCGGCGCGCACGAAGTCGTCCACCAGGAACTGGTGGGAGCCGCGGTGGCCGTTGGGCAGGCCCAGGAACTGCCGCGGCAGGCGATGCACCGGGTGCACCGGCGCCACCGCCTCGAAGAGGCCGTCTCCGGCCCGCGGCCCGGGGACCCCCGTGCCGGTGAGCAGGTCTTCGAGGGACTCGGTCTCGGCGCGCCTGGCGGTGAGCCAGCGGACGCCGGAGACGTGCTGCTCGTAGCTGCCGGCGGTGCCGTAGAGGGACATGCGCACGCCCCCCGGGTGGCCGACGCGGCGCATCTCGGCGATGCGGCAGGCGCTGCCGTCGGAGAGCCGGAAGAAGGCGGTCTCGTTGCTGAACTCGTTGGCCCACTGGTTCGAGCCGGCCCGGAACAGGCCGTCCTCGTGGTCGTCGACGAATCCGTGGCCGGAGACGTGGGTCATGCGCGCCCCGGTGACCGAGAGGATCTGGCTCGTGGAGTGAGTGGGGTACTGCATGGGGGGGCTGCCGGCGAAGCGCTTCCAGTCGCGGCCGCCGCGCGACTCCATCACCCCGTAGAGGCCGTGGCTGAAGTCGTGGAGGTACTCGGCCTCGGCGTGGACCGGGCGCCCGAAGTCGCCGGCCCGGAAGCGCCCGCGGCAATAGATCACGCCCGGGTAGTAGTAGCTGGTCTCGCCGAGCATGTAGAGGCGGTCGGTGCCGGCGGCGGCCTCGACGAGATCGGTCACCTCCCCGGCGGTGATCCCCGTGGGCACGGCGCTGTACACGTGCTTGCCGGCGCGCAGGGCGGCCGCCGCCTGGGGGCCGTGGAGCCAGTTCTGGGTGAAGAGGGCCACGGCGTCGACGCTGGCGTCGGCGCACAGCTCCTCCAGGCTGGAGCGGGTGTCGGCGATGCCGTGGCGCTCGGCGGCGGCGGCGAGCTTGTCGGCGTCGAGGTCGCAGAGGACCACCGACTCCACCAGGGGATGGGCCTTGAAGAGAATGATGAAGCCGGGGGAGAAGGCGCCGCAGCCGACGACGCCGACGCGCAGGGACATGGGCGGGCCTCCCGGGATTCGGCCGGCGCCGTCGGCGGGCCGGCGAGGGAGGCTGATTCAAGCCCGGAGTCTCGCGGCACGCAAGGAGAGGCGGTACCTTGGCCGACAAGGAGGCCAATCAGATGAGAGTGACCGGCGTCGACCTGTACCACGTGGAGATCCCGCCCATCGCGGCGATCGCCCGGCTGAACCCGAGGATCTACGACATCACCATCTGCCGGGTGCGCACCGACGAGGGCCTGGAGGGCGTCGGCGAGTCGGCGGTCTACACCCTGTCGGAGGATGCCCGCGCCCGCCTGCAGGCGCAGGCCGCCGCCTTCGTCGGGAAGGACCCCCTGGCCGTGGACCCCTTCGCCCAGGAGGACCTTTTCGAGTGCGCCTTCCTCGACCTCCAGGGACAGGCCCTCGGTTGGCCCGTGTGGCGGTTCTTCGGCCCGAGAGTGCGGGAGCGGGTACCGGTCTCCTACTGGTCCTCGCCGATGCCGGCGGCCGAGACCGCCGACGAGGCTGAGGCCGGCCGCCGCCTCGGCTTCACCAACCACAAGCTCAAGGCGAGGACCCACAACATCGTCGAGACCGTGCGCCTCATGAAGGAGGCGGCGGGCCCCGAGTACACCGTCGGCGTCGATCCCAACACCAGCTTCGGCCACGTGCACACGGCAGCCCGCCTGGCGGCCGAGCTGGAGCCCTTCGGCACGGTGGCCAACTTCGAGGACCCCATACCCAAGGAGAACCTCGATTCCTATAGGTTGCTGCGGCAGAAGACCCACATCCCCGTGGCCATGCACATCGGCGTGCCCCAGGGCCGCCGCCCCTGCCGCGGCGCCGACGTCCTGGCGGCGCTGAAGGCGGAGTGCGTCGACTACCTCACCCTCGGCGGGCGGGCCCGGGAGGTGACGGCCGCCGCCGCCGTGGCCGCCGCCGGCAACGTTCCCGTGTGGGTGCAGATGGGCGGCGTCTGCCTCGGCGTGCTCGCCGCCTACTCGGTGCACGTGCAGGCGACGATCCCCAACGCCACCCTGCCCTGCGACGAGCTGCCCTTCGTGCGCGAGGCGGACGTCCTCGGCGGCAGCCTGGAGCTGGCCGAGGGCCACTTCACGGTGCCCGGCGGGCCCGGCCTGGGGGTGAAGCTGGACCTGGAGGTGGTGGAGCGCTACCGGGTGGGGTGAAAGCAGGTTGGCGCCCATGGCGCCTGCGCCTCGGGGCTCCGTTCCACCTCCTCCTCCAGCACGCGCTGCAGGCCTCCAGGGCCAGCCATCGGCAGGCGCGCAGGTGGTTTCCAACTTAGATTCGACAGGCTGGGAGAGAGCACCTGCCATGAAGCTGAAGAACCCCGATCTCGATTTCGTCATCATCGGCGAGAACATCCACACCACGCGGGTGGTGATGCGCCGCGGCAAGCTCGTCACGACCACCGCCGACGGCCGCCAGGCGGTGCGCTACCGCTCGGTCGACGGCGAGCGGCGCCAGCTGGTCATTCCGGAAGCGGTGGAGGGCACCCAGGACTTCGAGGAAGGCCGCGTCAAGCACGTCAAGATCGCCGTGCAGGCGGCGATGGGCGGCGACCGGGAGTCCGCCGCCGAGGGCATGCACTACCTGAGACGGATGGTTCAGCGCCAGGAACAGGCGGGCGCCGATTTCCTCGATCTCAACGTTGATGAGATCTCGCTGAAGCTCGAGGAGCAGAAGCAGGCCATGGCCTGGCTCGTGACGACGGTGCAGGGCCTGACCGACATCCCGGTCTCCGTCGATTCCTCCAATGCCGAGACGATCTCCGTCGGCCTGCGGGCGTGGGACGGGTCGAAGGGGCGGCCCATGCTCAACTCGGCCTCACTCGAACGCCTCGATGCCCTCGATCTGGCCGTCGAGCACGACGCCCACGTCATCGTCACCGCCGCGGGTGAGTCCGGGATGCCCGAGAGCGCCGAGGAGCGCATCGCCAATGCCTCCCGCATGGTCGACGCCGCCCTGGAGAAGGGGATCGCCGCCGGCGACATCTACATCGACCCGCTGATCTTCCCGATCTCGGTGGACGGCCGCTTCGGACGGCACAGCTTCGAGGCGATCGCCGCTCTGCGACAGAAGTACGGCCCCGAGATTCACATCACCGGGGGGATGAGCAACGTCTCCTTCGGCATCCCGAGCCGCAAGTGGATCAACGACGTCTTCATGGTCCTGGCAGTCGAGGCCGGCGCCGACAGCGGCATCATCGATCCGGTGACCAGCCGCCCCGACAAGGTCTTCGCCCTCGACCGCGGCTCGCGCCCCTACCGGCTGGCCGATGACGTACTGATGGGCCGGGACGAGCACTGCGCCGCCTACATCGCCGCCTGGCGCCGGGGAGAGCTGGGAGACGGCGGTCCCCCGCGGCGAAGACGGCCGGCTCGCGAGCGCCGCCGGTAGCCCGGGCTCAAGCCACCTCGAAGTCCAGCGCCTCCAGCTGCCGCCGCAGCCGCGCCTCTCCTTCCGCGTCGAGGGGATCCACCACCCGGGGCGGGCCCGCGGACGTGCCCCGCCATCCGAGGACCGCCTTCACCGCCGCCATGACCTCGGCTCCCATGAGGATGCGGATGACCCGGTTGGCGTGGCGCTGGCAGCGGCGGGCGGTGTCGAGGTCGCCGGCGTCGAAGGCGCGGCGCATCTCCAGGAAGATCCGCGGCATGACGTTGTAGGTGGTGCCGATCGCCGCGTCGGCGCCCATGCACATGGCGGGCAGGCACATCTCGTCGGGGCCGCTGATGGCGTTGATGCGCCCCCCGGTGAGCTCGATGAGCTGGCCGAAGAGGAAGAGGTTGTAGTCGGTGAACTTGATCCCGGCGAAACGGGGCACCCGCTCCATGGCCTCCAGGAAGCGGTCCGCCGTGGCCGCCTGGTCGGCTTCGCGGGCCAGCCAGTACACGTAGAAGGGCAGGTCGGTGGCGGCGCCGATGGCGGCGTAGTGCTCCTCGGCGGCGGCGAGGTCGTTCGGGCGGTCCACGGGCGCCACCGAGGCGACGGCGTCGATGCCCGGCACCCCGGCCGCGTGACGCGCCAGCTCGACGGCGTCCGCCGTGGGACAGGCGCCGACCTGCAGGATCAGGGGCACCTGGCCGGCGACCTCGGCGGCCACCACCTCGGCCACCTGCTTGCGTTCCGGCACCGACATGGCGCGGCCCTCGCCGGTGCCGCCGCAGACGAAGAAGCCCTGCGAGCCGGCCTCGAGGAGGGCGCGCAGCAGGACCCGCTGGCGGTCGTCGTCGGGGTGGGCGCCGTCGTCGTCGAAGGCGGTGCACAGGGCGGGCAGGATCCCGCGTGCCAGCTTGTCGGTCATGGTCTGCTCTCTCCTTGGTTCGGTGGGGGTGTTGCTGCCTCCGGCCTCATCCGGTGCCGCTCCAGGCCAGGCGGTTCGCCTCGGAGGCGCTGAGGGCGAGGTCCCGCTCCGGGTCCCCGTCGAGGGCCTGGCTCCAGCCTTCCAGGAAGTCCAGCAGCTCGCCGAGGGACTCGGTGGTCAGCAGGCGCAGGCGCTCGGGGGAGGCCCGGTGCAGGTCGCGGAAGTAGAGGGCGAGGTGCTTTCTCGTCTCCTTGACGCCCACGTGCTCGCCCTTGTACTGCGCCATCCAGCGCACCTGGTCGGCGGCCAGCTCGATCCGCTCCGCCAGGTTGGCGCCGCGCCGGGCCGAGAAGATCCACGGGTTGGCCATCGCCGCCCGGCCGATCATGACCGCGTCGCAGCCGGTGCGCTCGACCATGGCCAGGGCGTCCTCGTAGCTGCGCACGTCGCCGTTGCCGAAGACGGGCACCTCGGCCTCCTCGCATGCGTGCTTGAGCCACTCCCAGCGGGCCTCGCCGTCGTACTTCTGCATCACCGTGCGCGCGTGGATGGCGATCGCCCGGGCCCCGGCGGCCTGGGCCTGGCGGACGATCTCGACGACGTTGATGGTGTCGTCGTCCCAGCCGATGCGGGTCTTGACCATGACCGGTACGCTCACCGCCTCCACCGTGGCCGCCACCGCCTCGTAGAACCGCGGCAGGTCGCGCAGGAAGGCGGCGCAGCTGCCCTTGCGCACGATCTGCGGCACCGAGCAGCCGAAGTTGATGTCCACCACCTGGGCGCCGCGCCGCTCCAGCTCGCGGGCGCCGTCGGCCATGAGGCCGATGTCGTTGCCGTAGATCTGCGCCGCCAGCAGGCTGATCCCGGTGCGCCGGTACACGTCGGCGTCGGAGAAGTCGAGGAGGCGCTGCACGCGGATGCCGGCCTGGTGCACGATGCGGCAGTTGATGAACTCCACGCCCACCAGGCGCGCCCCGAGACGGGCGCAGATCAGCCGAAAGACCCAGTTGCCGACGCCCGCCAGCGGCGCCAGGGCCAGCACCGGCATGCCCGGACGCAGGGGGCGCAGGGGGTAGGGGCCGATGTGGAAGGCGGGCTCTTGCGGGGGTGCGGCGGGTGGGGCGGGGGCGGGGGCCTTCGGGCCGGCGGCCGTGGCCATGGCAGCGCGGGAGGAGGGAGCTCAGGCCCCGTCCTGGCGGCGCTGCAGCTCGTCGGCCAGGGCCTTCTCGGCCTCGGCCTCCGGGATCATGCCCTTGCGCATGTAGATGATGGAGAGCGACGTGTGGGCCAGAACCTCGTCCGGGGACAGCTCCACCGCCCGCAGGGCGCTGGCCAGAGCGCCGTCCAGGTCTCCCAGCTTCTCGAGGACGTGGGCCAGGGAGTGGTGGACATCGGCGAACTCCGGGTCGAGCCGGAGGGCCTGCTCGAAGTCGTCCCGGGCGCCCGCGAAGTCCTGGCCGGCGTACTTGGCCAGGCCGCTCTTGTAGAGGGAGATGCGGTCGGTGCCGGACAAGATCAGCGGCTCTGCACGGCCGCCTCCAGCCCCTGGCGGATGTCGGCGAAGACCTCGGAGGGGGGGCGGGCGCCTTCGACCTCGATGAGCTGCCCGGTGCGCCGGTAGTGCTCGATGACGGGCCGGGTCTCGGCGTGGTAGGTGGCGAGGCGCTGGCGGATGATCTCGGGGCGGTCGTCGTTGCGGCGGGCCAGGCGGCCGGCGATCTCGGGCGGCGGCTGGGCCTCGAGGGCGAGGTTGTAGACGCGGCCGGTCTCGGGGTCGATGCGGCGGCTGGAGAGGCGCTCGACGACGATCTCGTCGGGCACGGCGATGTTCAGAGCGGCGTCGGTGCCGAGCCCGAGGCTCTGCATCAGCTTCTCGAAGTCGTCCACCTGC
>JAJDTN010000105.1 GCA_022827165.1 Candidatus Latescibacterota bacterium | reverse complement strand
CCGATGCTCCGGCACTACCTCGAGAGGCGCAGCTACGAGAAGGCTCTCGCCTTTCTCGAAGGCGGTGACGAGAGCCCCGAGGCAGGGGGCTGAGCGCCTTCGAGGGGCAGCCGCCCTGGCCCCCCGCCGCACCGCCGGATCCCGCTGGCAGGACTTCTACGCGGTCATCGCCCGCATCCCCCGGGGACGCGTGGCCACCTACGGTCAGATCGCCAGTCTGGCGGGCCACCGCGGCCATGCCCGTCAGGTCGGGTATGCCCTGGCTGCCGCACCGGATACGCCCGACCTGCCCTGGCACCGCGTCATCAACGCCCGGGGTGAGGTTTCGCCGAGGGCCCGTTCCCAGGCTCACGGGTATCAGCAGGCGCTCTTGCAGGAGGAAGGGGTGGAGTTCGTGAATGGCCGCGTCGACCTGGGGCGCTACGGCTGGGAGGGCCGGTGAGGTTCGGAATCCCGGCCGGCAGCCTGGACCGGCCGATTCTGCGGCTGGCGATCCCCGGTCTGCTCGCATCGGTTTCCGTACCCCTCATCGGCATCGCCGATACCGCCATGATCGGCCATCTCCCCGAGGTCGCTCTCCTCGGGGCGGTTGCCACGGCCAGCGTGCTTTTCGACGTCCTGTTCTGGGGCGCCGGCTTCCTGCGCATGGGGACGACTTCGATCGTCTCACAGCACCACGGCGCCGGCGACCGCCGCGGAAGCGCCGCCGCCCTCTTCCGGGCCCTGTTGCTCGCCGCCGTCATCGGCCTGCTCATCCTGACGATCCGTGGACCGGCCGCCGAGATCGGCTTTAGCCTCGTCGGTGGTTCCGAGCAGGTGCAACTGTGGGGACGGCAGTACTTCGACATCCGTGTTCTCGGCGTGCCCCTGGTGCTGGGCACCATGGTCCTCAACGGCTTCTTCCTCGGATCGGCCAATGCCTGGGCCCCTCTCGTGGTGACGGTGGTGACCAATCTGGTGAACATCGTGGCCGACTACGCCTTGATCTTTGGCCACTGGGGGGCGCCGGAGCTGGGGGTGATCGGTGCGGCCTGGGCGTCGGTGGCAGCCGCCGCCACCGGCTTCGCCCTGGGGGTGTCCGTCCTCCTGGCCTTCTATCGAGCGACGGTCTTCTCCTCCAGGCCCAAGGCGTTCTTCGACCCCGGCAGGCTCAGGCACATGCTCTCCACCAACCTCAACCTCTGCGGCCGCACCCTGTGCCTGCTGGCCGCCCAGTTCCTCCTGGTGGCCCTGGTGGCCCGCATGGGCGAGGTACCGCTGGCGGCGCACGCCGTGGTCTGGCAGCTGTGGTCCCTGGTCAGCTACGGAGTCGACGGCTTCGCCCACGCCGCCGAAGCCCTCGTCGGCAACCGTCTCGGTGCCGGGGATCGGCTGGCGGCCCGGCACTACGCCCGCCGAATCCTCCTCTGGGGGGTCGCGATCGGACTGCTCTTCAGCGGCATCTACGGCGTCGGCCTAGAGCGGATCGCCGGCTGGTTCACGCCCCATGCCGAGGTCGTCGCCGCCGTCGCCTCGCTGACGGTGCTGGTCGCCGTCGTGCAGCCCCTGAATGCGCTGGTCTTCGTCCTCGACGGGATCTTCATCGGGGCCAACGACTCGGCCTACCTCTTCCGGGCCATGGCCCTGGCCGCCTTCGCCGGCTTCGCGCCCGCCGCGATCCTCCTGGTGATCGTCCTCGAAGGCGGACTGGTCGCGGCATGGGGCGCCTACATCGTCCTCATGCTCGGACGCTTCCTGCCCCTGGCCCGGCGCTACCGCGGCAGGGCCTGGCAGCGCACCTTTCTGTCCACTTCCACGGGAGTCTGACATGTCCTTCTTCCAGGTCGACGATCTGCCCCGGCTCGAGCTCTTCCCGAAGGCCCTGAGCGGCATCGTGCAGGGCGAGCACCTGATGTTGTCCTTCCTCGAGTTGGCCCCGGGCTGCAGGATCCCGGAGCACAGTCATCCCCACGAGCAGGCCGGACTCGTGCTGTCGGGGAGGCTCCGGTTCCGCATCGGCGAGGAGGAGCGCGTCTCCGGTGCCGGGGATGCCTTCCTGGTTCCGCCGAACGTCGTCCACGAGGGAGGGGTGGTCGGAGACGAGGCCTGCCGGGTCCTCGACATCTTCAGCCCGCCCCGCGAGGACTATGCCGACCGCTACAACCGCTACACGGAGACTTCGCAGGAGACCCGCTGGCGCTGAGCAGGCCCAGGCCCGTGCGTATCGTGCGCCCCCTGAACGTGGAGGATTCACCGGACCGCCAACAAGGAGATCCCGCCTTGAGCACCCGAGAGCTGACCGCAGCCGACTGCCGCGACGTCCTCGTCGTGGCCATCACACCCCGTGAACCCGATGGCTCCGTCGACCTGGCCGGCGTGGGCCGCAACGTGCGGCATCTCACCGACAACGGCGCCCGCTTCCTGATGCCCATGTGCGGCACGGGCCTGGTCTACGACGCCACCCTGGACGAGTTCGAGAGCGTCACCGGCGCCTTCGTCGACGCCGCCGACGGACGGGCCCTGGTGGTCCCCGGCATCGGCCCGGGGTACGGCCGGGCCCTGGAGATGGCGGGCATCGCCCGCGGTCTGGGCGTGGCCGGCGCCATGATCATGCCCATCGTCGGCCCGGCCTCGGCGGGGGGAGTGTCCGAGGGCCTGGCCCGCATCGCCGGCGCCGCGGGCTTTCCGGTAATCCTGTACCAGCGCCGGCTCGACATCATGCCGGTGGACCGCGTCGTCGACCTGTGCCACCGCGACGACGTGGTGGGGCTGAAGTACGCCGTGGATGACGTGCACGCCTTCCGCCGCATCGCCGACGGCGCCGGGGCGGCGTGCGCCATGGTCTGCGGCATGGCCGAGGATCCCAGCGTGGAGTACCTCCAGGCCGGGGCGGTCGGCTTCAGCTCGGGAATGGCCAACTTCGTCCCCCGCATGAGCCTCCATCTGCTCTCCGCCTTTCACCGGGGCGAGGTGGAGGAGGCGGAGCGCCTGCGCAGGCTCATGGTGCCCTTCGAGGATCTCCGCGGGGAGAACGGGGCCCGCTACTCCGGCTCCGCCCTGCACGCGGCCATGGAATACGCCGGCCTCGCCGGCGGCCCCGTGATCCCCTTCGCCGAGGACGTGGAGGCCGCGGACCTGCCGCGGGTCCACGGGCTGATGGACCTTCTCCTGGCGGAGGAGACCCGCCTGCAGGGGGACTCGATCGCCGCCGGGGGCGGAGCTTCATGAGCGGAGGCGCCCCCCCGGTACGGGTCGCCCTGATCGGTCTCGGCGGCGTCTGCTCGAGCGTCCACTACCCCGGCCTGTCCCGCATCCCCGGGGTGGAGATCACCGCCCTCTGCGACGTGGACCGGGAACAACTCGCCCTCCGCGCCGAGGAGTGGGGCGTCGAGAGCTGCCACGCCGGCCTGGACGACCTCGCCAGCGCTGCCGACGTGGACGCGGCGGTCATCGCCACTCCGAATCACCAGCACCGCCAGTTGATCGAGGTCGCTCTCGGAGCCGGCTTCCACGTCTTGTGCGAGAAGCCGCTGGGGATGGACCTGGCCGAGGCCGTGGCGATCTACCGCCAAGCCGCCGCTTCGGGCCGCCGGCACATGACCGCCTTCACCTACCGCTTCGTGCCGGCCATGGCCTACCTGAAGTCGCTAGTGGAGGCCGGAGAGCTCGGCCGGATCCGCCACGCACGGATGCAGAGACTGCAGGACTGGGGGGAGAAAGCCATCGGCTGGCGCCAGTACCGCCGGCTGGCGGGACTGGGGGAGCTGGGGGACATGGGCATCCACCGCATCGACTACGCCGAGGATCTGATGGGACCCATGCGATCGGTCTGCGCGTCGATGAAGCAGCTCGTGCCCCGTGACCGAACCGGCGACGGCCAGCCTTGCCCACCCCAGGACGTCGAGGACTGGGTCGCCTGGATCGCCGAGTTCCAGAGCGGCGCCACCGGCGTCTTCGAGATGGGCAAGCTCTCCAAGGGGCGCGGTCCCCTGGGGGACCACGACCTGGCGGAGATCAACGGCACGGAGGCCTCTGCCGTCTACCAGTTGCACCGACCCCACGAGATCCTCTTTGCCGAGAGGGGAGAGCCCTACCGGGTTCGCCCGGTTCCTCCGGCTTTCCTCACGCGTCCGGGTTCGCCCCGGGATCCCGCACGGGGGGATCCGACCGTCACCTTCCGCTACGACCAGGCGTGGGAGTTCATCAGCGCCATCCGCGAGGAGAGGGAGTGCGTGCCTTCCTTCTACCACGGCACGCGGGCCCAGGCGGTGGCCGAAGCGGTGGTGGAGGCCTCCCGCGAGCGCCGGTGGGTGGATGTCCAGGAGATCCCCGCTCCGGCGTGAGCAGACCCGCCGTCGACCCGCTACGGCCGTCGACCGAAGCGTCCACGGCCCAGGGCCCAGGCCCCGAGGACGGCGGCACTCAGCAGGAACACCCAGTCCCCCCAGCGAGCATAGAGCGTCGATTCATCCCGAGGCTGCACCCGCGCCGCGATCGTCTCCGTCTCCAGGAGCCGGGTCCTTTCCCGGATCCGCCCGCTCGGTTCGATGATGCAGGAGATCCCCGTGTTGGCCGCCCGCAGGACCGGGCGGCCGGTCTCCACGGCGCGCAGCACGCACATGGCCAGGTGCTGCATCGGAGCCGCGGAGGTTCCGAACCAGGCATCGTTGGTGGTGTTCACCAGGAGTGTGGCTCCCCTTGCCGCGAGAGTCCGCGGAATCGAGGGGAAGATCGACTCATAGCAGATGAAGACGCCCAGCTCCGCCTCCACTCCCGGCAGTGGCAGCACTCGGTGATCCTCCCCGGGATCGAACCGCCCGCTGTGCACGGTCAGCTCCCGGAGATAGCCGAAGATCCGGGGCAGGGGGAGGAACTCGCCGAAGGGCACCAGGTGGACCTTGTCCACCGAGCCGATGACGGTCCCCTCCCGACCGATGAGGAAGGAGCGGTTGTAGAGCCCTAGCTGCCCCGAGGCGGAAAGGGACCCGAGGCTGCCAACCAGCAGGCGGCTCCCCGTGTCGCGGGCGAGTTCCTCGACCTGCCGCCGATGGTGCCGGTTCGCCTCCGTGTCGAGGCGGAAGGGAAGGGCCGTCTCCGGCCACAGGATGAGGTCCAGGGGGCCTTTCTCCCGCACCAGCGCGCGGGTCAACCCGCTGTAGTGGTCCGTCGCCGAGCGGACTCCCGGCCCCAGCCACTTCTCGCCCTGGGGCACGTTGCCCTGGACGATGCCGACCCGCAGGGTCCGGGGGGATGTCTCCGCTTCCATACCGCCGAGCCGTAGGAAACCCGCTGCCACGGAGAGTGACACAAGGAGTCCCGCCGGCATCAGGGAGCGCGGTCGGACGGATGGCTGGACGATGGCCTGCGCCGCCGCGGCGTTGACAAGAACGATGAGGAAGGTGATGCCGTGGACCCCGGTCACCGCGGCCACCTGGGCCACGGCCGGGTATCGGTACTGGGTATAGCCGAGCAGCTCCCAGGGAAACCCGCTGAGCATCCAGGTCTGCACCCAGTCGAGCAGCGTCCACTGGCAGGCCGCGAGCCACGGGAAGGCGCTGGAGGTGAGCGGCAGGCGCCGGCAGAGCAGCAGGAACAGCACCGGGTACGCCGCCATGTACAGGATGAGGAGGACCGTCGTCAGGCAGGCGAGAGGGAAGCCGAGGCCGCCGTAGAGCTGCAAGGTCTCGGCGACCCAGTAGGCGCGGCCCAAGCCGGAGACCAGACCGAGGGAGAGGCCGGCCACGGCCGCCTGCCTCGGGCCGAGGGGGCGGCCGGATCTGCCGCCGAGGACGAGGATGAGGCAGGGGACCCGGCAACCCCAAGCGACCCACCCCTGGTCGGCCTTGGGCAGGGCCAGCCAGTAGAGCAGGCCGCTCCCGGCGCCAACGAGGGCGCTGACGCCGGAGGACACTACAACTCCAGATACTCGACCAGAGGCTCGCGCAGCTTTTCGAGGGCCCCCCCTTCGAGATCCCTGACCTCCTGGCGAGACAGCTGCAGTCGGGCTGCCACGGCGCCGGGGGAGCGTTTCTCCTGGTAGCGCAGCTTCACCACTTCGAGCTCCCTGGAGTTCAGCCGCTCCAGGGCGCCGGAGACGACCTGGCGCAGCTCCTGGCTCTCCACCAGATCGAGGGGGGAGTCGGGCAGGAGCAGAGAGATGAACCGTTCGTCCAAGGGCACCCGGCCGGTGGGTCCGGCGCCCGTGGGGAGATCCTGGGAGATGCGGTCAAATCTCGACATGTCCCTCCTGGAGCAGACAAAAAAACAGGGAGCCGTTTCCGACTCCCTGATCGGTTATGGTAGCGGGGGCAGGATTCGAACCCGCGACCTTTGGGTTATGAGCCCAACGAGCTACCAGACTGCTCCACCCCGCAACACACATGGAATATATGGCCTGGGGGCGCGGATGCAACCCCGTCGTCACTCCCGCGCATCCGGCGGGGACTCGGCAGGAGCGGAGTCTCCATTCGGGAGCCGCTGCATCTGCACCTCCGAAATCCGCTGCCCATCGACGGCCAGAATGGTGATCTCGAAGCCAGGGACGAGGATCGACTGGCCGGCGCCCGGCACATGACCCAGATGGTCATAGATGAAGCCTCCCAAGGTGTCGAAGCCGTCGCTCGGAAGGTCGGAGTCCAGTAGTTCGTTAAGTTCCTCGATATTGATGCGCGGATTGACGATCAACACCTCGTCGGGCTGCCAGCGGTACAGGGTCTCCTCGGCGTCGTACTCGTCCTGCAGCTCGCCGACGATCTCCTCCACGAGGTCCTCGGTGGTCACCAGCCCGGCGGTGCCTCCGTACTCGTCGACGACGATGGCCAACCGGGTCCGGGCCTGGCGCAGGTCGCGCAGCAACTGATCGATCTTCCGGGTCTCAGGCACGTAGAAGGGCTCGTGCAACAGTTGGATCCCCTCGCCGTCCCCGGTGGGAACCTCGTCCAGAAGCCGGCGCATGGGAGATGCGCCGTCGACGGCGTTCGGCCCATCGAGGAGCCGCAGGAGATCCTTGGCGTAGAGGATGCCGCGGATCGAGTCGAGGGACTCCTCGTATACGGGGACGCGGGAATGGCCCTGGTCACGGATCGTGCTCAACAGGTCGGCCACGCTTCCACCGATCTCCACGGCGGTGATGTCGACGCGCGGCACCATCACCTCTCGAACCACCCGGTCGTGGAAGCCGAAGACCCCCTGGATCATGTCGCGCTCGCCCTCCTCCAGTACGCCGGTCTCGCCTTCCGAGTCGACCAGGCTGCGAAGCTCCTCCTCCTTCTGCGCCTTGAACTCCTCGTCGGAGTAGTCGACGGCGGCGATGCGCTGTACCACCGCCGCCAGGGGGCCGAGGAGGAGGTGAAGAGGGACGTACAGCAGGGTCAGTGCCGGGATCCGGGGTTCCTCGCCTTCTGGCTCGAAACGGACGCGCCGCGCCGTGGAGGCGAGGAGCAGACAGAGGGAAGCGGCGGCCGTCACCGCCAGCGCCGACCACTTCGCGTCGAGGTGGAAGCGAAGCAGGTAGTAGAGCGCCAGGGTTAGAGCGACCGTGCAGAATCCCTGGCCGAGGCGGGAGATCAGCAGGAGGCGGTAGCGCGGCTCGTGGACACGCAGCATCCGGTTGGCGCGAGGCACGCCGGCGTCTCGCATCTTCTCCAGGGAGGAACGTGGAAGGACACCCAGGGTCGCCTCATAGCTGGCGAGGACAAAGAGCGCCGCAGAGGAGAGGATGGTCAGGGTGAGTGCGGCTATTTGGGGAGGTTCCAAGAAACGGCTCTCCCACTCCTTTCTGAAAAACAGCCCGCCAGGACTGTCGGCTGGAAATGCACTGAGGTCACCCCGGCCCGGCCGGACAGGGTGGGAGGTGGACGAAGCGCTCCGTCTCCCGCTCCATGTCCTCAAGCTCACCTGCGGTCTGGTGGTCAAACCCCGCAAGGTGGAGAAGACCGTGGACCAGGAGTCGGGTGAGTTCAGCTTCCACCGTCACCCCGCGCTCCGTGGCCTGCACCGTGGCGCGAGGCAGGGAAATGTAGATCTCCCCCGCGGGTGCCTCGAACTCCGCCGGCGAGAGCACGCTTCCGGCTCCACTTCGGCTGGCCGGATCATCCCTCAGGGAGAAGGAGAGCACGTCCGTACTCCGGTCCCGCCCACGGAAGGCCGCGTTGAGGCGGCGAACCTCCGCGTCGTCGGTGACGATCGCCTCCACCGGGCCTCCGGCCTCGTGCACGGACAGGACCCTTCGAGCCACCGCAGCCAGGTGGTGGCGGGTCCCCGCCGTTACGGCCTCAGGCAGGTCCGGGCTGCAGTGCAGTAGAAACATGGGTCTGGCTCGCCTTGGTCTGCCACGGGTATTCGAGCCGCCCGTGAAGAGTTCCCATGAGCACGGGGAGGAAGGACTCTTCGACGCCGTGCAGATCGCGCAGCGTCAGTGGACATTCATCGAGCTCCCCGGCTGTGAACTTCTGCTGAATGATACGCCGCACCAACTGACGCACCCGATTCGGCGTGTGATCGGAGAGGGTTCGGGCCGCCGACTCGACCGAGTCGGCCAGCATCAGGATACCCGCCTCCTTCGTCTGGGGCTTGGGGCCATCGTACCGGAAGTCGTCGCGGCGCACGTTCTTGAGGCCCTGCTCGACGGCCCGGTTGTAGAAGAACTCGATCACCGTCGTTCCGTGATGCTGGGGAATCAGGTCGATCAAGGCCTCG
>JAJDTN010000257.1 GCA_022827165.1 Candidatus Latescibacterota bacterium | reverse complement strand
CCACCTGCCCCTGGCCGCGCACATGGACGGCAACCCCTGGCGGCTGCTGGAGGAGAACCTCGGCCCCGGTGTCGTGGCCGCCGCCGCCGACGCCAACTCGGCCCAATGGATCCTGAAGCTGGGCCTGGGCGAGGAGCTGACCATCCACGACACCGCGGGCCGGCCCGTGCGGCTGCGCCTGGCGGCCCTGCTTCGGGGCTCGATCTTCCAGAGCGAGCTGGTCATCGCGGAGTCCGCCTTCGAGCGCCTCTTCCCCGAGCGCACCGGGTACGGCTTCTTCCTCGTGGAGACGCCGGACGAGGCGCGGGTGCCGGCGCTGATCGCCGGCCTCGAGCGCGGCCTGGGCGACTTCGGCTTCGACGCCGCACCCGCCGCCGAGCGCCTGGCCCGCTTCGCCGAGATCGAGAGCACCTACCTGTCCACCTTCCAGAGCCTCGGCGGCCTGGGGCTGCTGCTGGGCACCCTCGGCCTGGGCCTGCTGCTGCTGCGCAACGCCTTCGAGCGGCGCCGCGAGCTGGCGGCGCTGCAGGCCTTCGGCTTCCGCCGCCGGCGGCTGGCGCGGCTGCTGTTCTGGGAGACGGCCCTGCTGCTGCTGGCCGGCGTCGGTCTCGGCGCCGGGGCGGCTGCCGTGGCCAGCCTGCCCCTCCTGGGGCCGCGGCTGCCCTGGGCCTCTCTCGGGTCCACCCTGGCGCTGGTGGTGGCCGCCGGATGGCTGGCCAACGCCGCGGCCGTGCGCCTGGCCCTGCGCCGGGACCTGCTTCCCGCGCTGAAGGGGGAGTGAACCCGTGTCCGGGCTCCTCCTGACCGTCCCTCGCATCGCGCAGGCCCTCGCCGGCCGCGAGCCCGTGCTCCGGCCCGGCGGCGGGGAGCGCGCCGCCGTGGCCCTGCTGCTGCACCAGTCCGCGGAGCAGGAGCCGCGACTGCTGCTCATCGAGCGCGCCCGCCGCGAGGGCGATCCCTGGTCCGGCGACCTGGCCTTTCCCGGCGGCCGCATGGAACCCGGCGACGCCGACGAGCGCGCCGCTGCCGAGCGGGAGACCGCCGAGGAGGTCGGTCTCGATCTGGCCGCGGCCCGCTTCCTCGGCCGGCTCGACGACATGTCCGCCAGCCTGCTGCCGATCACCGTGGCCGCCTTCGTCTACGCAGCAGAATCCGCGGCGCTTCCCGCCCTGTCCCTTTCAGATGAAGTCACCGAGGCCCTCTGGGTCCCCCTGCCCCACCTCTTCGACCGGCGCCGCCTCCGCGAGCACCGGCTGAGGCGGGGCGCCGCCGAGCACCGCTTCCCCGCCCTCGATCTGCTCGGCCCCGGGCGGCCGCTCCTGTGGGGGCTCAGCTACCGCTTCACCCGCTCCCTGGGCGCCCTGGTGGGCGAGGACCTGCCCGGGGACGCCGGCGGACCCCGGCCGTGAGCGGCCCCTTCGTGGACGGGCCCCTGGTGCGGGCCCGGTTCATCCGCCGTCCGAACCGCTTCCTCCTCCGCTGCCGCCTCGACGGCGGGAAGCGGATCACCGCCTTCCTGCCCAACCCCGGCCGCATGGAGGAGCTTCTCTTCCCCGATGTCGAGCTGACCCTGGTGCCGGCGCCGGCGGGCGGGCCCCGGCGCACGCGCTGGACCTGCGTCGCCGTCGAGCGCGACGGCGAGACCCTCTTCCTCGACACCCACCGCACCAACGCCGTGGCCCGCCACCTGCTGGAGAGCGGCCGCGTGCCCGGCCTGGGCGGCTGGCGCATCGCCGGCGCGGAGGTAACCGCCGGCCGCAGCCGCTTCGACTTCGTGCTCGAGCGGGGTAGCCGCCGGCTGTGGCTGGAGGTGAAGTCGTGCACCCTCTTCGGCAACGGCGGGGCGATGTTCCCCGACGCCGTCACCGAGCGCGGCCGGCGCCACCTGCTGGAGCTCGCGGCCATGCCGCGCCGCCGCGGGGAGAAGCCGGCGGTGATGTTCGTGGTGCACACGCCGTCGGCGCGCTGGTTCCTGCCCGACTACCACACCGACCTCGCCTTCAGCCGGACGTTCCTGGAGGTGCGCCGGCGGGTGAGGATCCTGCCCGTGGCCGTGGGCTGGAACCGCGACCTCACCCTGCGCGAGGAGACCCGCCTCCTCCACATCCCCTGGAGCCACCTGCGGCGCGAGGCCGAGGACCGCGGCGCCTACCTGCTGCTGCTGCGGCTGGCGCGGCGGCGTCGCCTGCGGATCGGCGCCCTCGGCGAGATCACCTTCGCGGCGGGTTGGCACGTCTACGTGGGCTCGGCCATGGCCGGCCTGACGGCGCGACTGGAGCGCCACCGGCGGCGGCGGAAGCGCTTCCACTGGCACGTGGACTACCTGCGCGACGCCGCCGCCGAGGTGGTCCCCCTGCCGGTGCGCTCGTCGCGGCGCCGGGAGTGCGAGCTGGCGGCCGGCGTGGGCGCCCTCTTCCCCGAGTCCGCGGCCGGCTTCGGATGCTCCGACTGCGGCTGCGGCAGCCACCTCTTCGCCGCCGGCGGCGACCCCCGGGACCGGCGCGACTTCCACGAGCTGCTGCAGCGCCACCGCATGTCCGCGCCCGCGTAAAGCCCCTTGGGGCGGGCTGGCCCACGGGGGCGGCCTTCCGTAGTCTACCCGCCGTGATCGACCTGTCCGGAAAAGTGGCGCTGGTCACCGGCGCCTCGCGGGGCATCGGCCGCGGCTGCGCCGTGGAGATGGCCCGCTGCGGCGCCGACGTGGCCGTCAACTACCGCTCCCACCCCGACGAGGCGGAGGAGGTCGCCGCCGAGGTCCGCTCCCTCGGCCGCCGGGCCGAGACCTTCGGCGCCGATGTCTCCGACCGGGGCGCGGTGGACGCCATGATCGCCGGCGCCGTCGCCGCCCTGGGGCGCCTCGACATCGTCGTCGCCAACGCCTACTACTCGAAGCGCCAGCCCTTCCTCGACCTCGACGTGGACGAGGCCCGCCGGACCCTGGACGTCACCCTCTGGGGCGCCTTCCACGCCGCCCAGGCCGGGGCCCGGCAGATGGTCGCCGAGGGCCACGGCGGCCACATCCTCTTCATCAGCTCCGTCCTCGGCTCCATCCCCTTCCCCACCTCGGCGCCCTACAACACCGCCAAGGCCGGGATGAACCACCTGGCCGCCACCATCGCCGCCGAGCTGGCCGGGCACCGCATCCGCGTCAACGTCATCGAGCCGGGCTGGACCGACACGCCCGGTGAGAGGCAGTTCTCGACGGAGGAGGAGCTGCGGGCCGGGGGCGAGGCCCTGCCGCTGAAGCGCCTGGGCCGGCCCGACGAGATCGGCAAGGCCGCCGCCTTCCTCTCCTCCGACGCCGCCGACTACATCACCGGCGCCGCCCTGCGCGTCGACGGCGGCTTCTGGCTGCCGCGCTGAGACCGTGACCGGCACGAAGGGCCGACTGCGCAGCGCCGACTGGTTCGACGCCGAGCCCAAGACCTCCTTCATCCACCGCAGCTGGATGCGCATCGAGGGCGTGCCCGACCACGCCTTCGACGGCCGGCCCGTCATCGGCATCTGCAACACCTGGTCGGAGCTGACCCCCTGCAACGCCCACTTGCGCGACCTGGCGGAGATGGTGAAGCGCGGCGTCCTCGAGGCCGGCGGCGTGCCCCTGGAGTTCCCGGTCATGTCCCTGGGCGAGGCGATCATGCGGCCCACGACGATGCTCTTCCGCAACCTCGTCTCCATGGACGTGGAGGAGTCGATCCGGGCCAACCCCCTCGACGGGGTGGTGCTGCTGGCCGGCTGCGACAAGACCACCCCGTCGACGCTGATGGGCGCCGTCAGCTGCGACCTGCCGACGCTGGTCGTCTCCGGGGGGCCCATGCTCAACGGCAAGTTCCGGGGGCGGGACATCGGCTCGGGCACCGATGTCTGGCGGTTCTCCGAGGAGCTGCGGGCCGGCCGCATGACCGAGCACGAGTTCGCCGAGGCCGAGGCCTGCATGTCGCGCTCCGCCGGCCACTGCATGACCATGGGCACCGCCTCCACCATGGCCTGCATGGTCGAGGCCCTGGGCCTGACCCTGCCCGGGGGAGCGGCGATCCCGGCGGCCGACTCGCGCCGCAAGTCGCTGGCCCAGCTCGCCGGCAACCGCATCGTGGAGATGGTGAGGCAGGACCTGCGCCTCTCGCGCATCCTCGGCCGCCCCGCCTTGGAGAACGCGATCCGCGTCAACGCCGCCATCGGCGGCTCCACCAACTTCGTCGTGCACCTGCTGGCCCTGGCCGGCCGCGCCGGCGTCGAGCTGTCCCTGGACGACTTCGACGCCCTCGGCAGCCACCTGCCCCTGCTCGTCGACCTGATGCCCTCGGGCCGCTTCCTGATGGAGGACTTCTACTACGCCGGGGGCCTGCCGGTGGTGATCCGCGAGCTGGAGCCGCTGCTGCACATGGACGCTCTCACCGTCAACGGCCGCACCCTGGCCGACAACACCGCCGGCGCCCCGTGCCACGACCGGGAGGTGATCCGGCCCTTCGGCGAGCCGGTGCAGGAGGAGGCCGGCATCGCCGTGCTGCGCGGCAACCTGGCCGAGGAGGGGGCGATCATCAAGCCCTCGGCGGCGACGCCGGAGCTGCTGCAGCACCGGGGCCGGGCGGTCGTCTTCGAGGACATCGAGGACCTGCAGGCGCGCATCGACGACCCGGACCTGGAGGTGGACGAGAGCTGCGTCCTCGTACTCAAGGGCGCCGGCCCCAAGGGCTATCCCGGGATGGCCGAGGTCGGCAACCTGCCCATGCCGAAGAAGCTGGTCGAGGCCGGGGTGCGCGACATGGTGCGCATCTCCGACGGGCGCATGTCGGGAACGGCGTACGGCACCGTGGTCCTCCATACCTCGCCCGAGTCGGCCGTGGGCGGGACCCTGGCCCTGGTGCACAACGGCGACGAGATCGAGCTGGACGTGCGAGGCCGCGGCCTGCACCTGCGCGTCGACGACGAGGAACTGAACCGGCGCCGCGCCGCCTGGACCCCGCCGCCGCCCCACGACACTCGGGGCTACGTGCGCCTCTACGTCGAGCACGTGCAGCAGGCGCATCTGGGGGTGGACTTCGACTTCCTGCGCGGCGCCTCGGGGGCCGTGGTCCGGCGGGAGGCCCATTGAGGAACCCTGTCGCCGTGCCCTTCACCATCACCTCGCCCCTGCCGCAGGACTTGGGCCCGATTCCGATCTCGGCCCGTCTCGACCTCGGGGCGGTGAGCCGGAAGGCCGGCCGCGAAGGGCTTGTGGACCCGGGATCGATCGAGGTGATCGACCTCGCCGACGGAGCGTCGGTGCCCTGTCACCTGGCCGAGGAGTTCGCCCACGGCGACGAGGGCCGCGTCGAGTTCGCGGTGCGGGACCCGGCCCGCACCCGCTACGAGATCCGCTTCGACACGGTGCCCCCGGGGAGCCGCCGGCCCCACCTGCCCGCCCGCGGCCGGACCCCCGCTGTTGGCGCGGGCGACCTGTTGCGCCACAACGCCGGCGAGCCCCGGCCCGTGACGTTGTTCAGCTTCGGCCTGGTCGATCTCGACGGCGACGGCCGCCCGGACCTGGCCGGCACCTGGAACTACTACCACCGCCCGGGGGAGCCGCGGTCGGGCGTCGTCTGCCATCCGCGGATGCCGCTGGAGGGCAGCCGGCTCCACGTCGGCGACCCGGTGCGGCTGCAGTACCGCGAGCCGGGCACGTCGTGGCTGCAGCCCTTCCCCGGCACCTACCAGGACGCCGCCTTCGGCGACTTCGACGGCGACGGCGACCCCGAGCTGGTGTTCTCCGCCGACGGCGGCGGACGCCTCGAGCTCTACCGCGTCGGCGAGCGGGACGGGGGCGGCTGGCCCGTCTTCGAGCCCGCCGGGGAGGTGGCCGTCCCCGTGGAGAGGACGGAATCGCTGGCCGTGGCCGACCTCGACGGCGACGGCGTCCTCGACCTGCTCTTCAACGGATGGTGGATCCGCAACCTCAACCCCCGCGGCTGGCCGGTGGAGCCGGCCGAGGCCGTCGATCTCGGCGCCGGCAAGCGGATCGCCTGCGTCGACGCCACCGGCGACGGGCGCCTGGACCTGGTCGGCCTGCGGGAGAACCCCCCGGCCTTCAGCGACCACCCCGACGGCGACCCCGCCTGGCCGGGCTGCACCGCCTTCTGGCGGCGCCGGCTGCCGGGGGACGCCCCCGCCTTCGCCGAGCCCCGGCCCGTGCGCGGGCTGCCGCCCTCGACGACGCGGATCGCCGCCGCCGAGGACGGCGGCACCTCGGGACTGCTGGCGCAGCACGACCTCTGGCAGCAGCTGACCTTCTTCGAGCTGGAGGCGCTCGCCGACGGCTCGCTCCAGGCGGCGGCCGCGGCGCGGGCGGAGTCCCTCTCGGCGGTGCTGGCCTGCTCCGACCAGAGCTGGCCCTGCTTCTGCGACTGGGACGGCGACGGCACCGCCGACCTGCTCGTCGGGTGCGGTTACGGCTGGCCCCGCATCCTGCGCAACACCGGCAGCGACGAGGAGCCGGCCTGGGCCGCCCCGGAGCTGATCCTGGCCGGGGACCGCCCGGTGCGCCTGCTGCGCGACGAGATCCTGCCCGGCCGCCACTGGCACAACATGGGATACCCGTATCCCGTCTTCGCCGACTGGGACGGGGACGGGCTGCCGGACCTGATGCTGCCCAACGAGACCAACCGCATCTTCTGGTACCGCAACACCGGCACGCGGCAGGCGCCGCGCTTCGGCCTGCGGCAGCAGCTCGTCGTCGATGGCTACCCCGACTCGGAGGAGACCCGCGCCGAGGCCGGCCGCCTCGCCGCCGAACCGGACCGCCCCAACCACCCCTACCCGGCCGACCCCAGCTCTCCCTTCTTCTGGCGCACCGGCGCCGCCTTCGGCGACCTCGACGGCGACGGCGTCTGCGATCTGGTGACCCACGACGAGGAGCGGCGGCTCACCCACTTCGTGCAGTACGACGCCGGGGACGGCAGCCGCGGCCTGCGCAAGCGGGGCCGGCTGCGGCTGCGGGACGGGCGCGAGATCGACGACTCCTGCGTGGGGCGGGAAAAGCACTGGACCGAGTCGTTCCGCCTCGTCGACTGGAACGGCGACGGCCGCCTCGACCTGATCTACAACACCGCCGGCAGCGGCCACGTCTACCTGCTGCGCAACGTCGGCACCCCGGAAGAACCCCTCTTCGCCGAGCCGCGCCAGCTGCGCTGCTACGGCGAGCCCCTGGCCTTCACCATCCACGGGCCGAACGCCTGGCCCTTCGACTTCGGCAGCGGCCGCCCCGGCCTGGTGGGCTGCGTGGAGTGGAGCGTCTACCCCTTCTTCGCGCACGCGGCGCTGGAGATGGACGAGCACCCGGACTGGCAACTCGGAGATCCCTCGTGACGACCATGACCTGGACCCCGGCGGAGGGCACGCCCGGCGAGATCCGCCGCCGCTTCCCCCGCCCCCTCGATGCCCTGGCGCGGGGCGAGGTCCCCGCCCTCTTGCTGCGCGGCGCCTTTCCCGCCGATCACTGCGGCGCCCTCATGGAGCGCTTCCGCGAGCGCGGCCTGCTCTACGACCCCGGCCGCTCCGGCGAGGGCAAGGTGCCGCGCGTCGACATCGGCACCAGCTTCGGCCGCTACCGCTCCGACCCCGAGGCGTTCTTCGAGCACTCGCGGCAGACGCGGGAGCTGTTCTCCACCCTCTTCGACGGCTACGAGGACCCGGTGCGGACCATGTACCGGGCCCTGGCGGAGCTGGCGCCGGAGAAGCGGGTCCTGACCGCGCGGGAGCCCGACGGCCGCGAGTACGGCCCCGCCATCTTCCGCATCTACCACGCCGAGGTCGGCCACGGGCCGCACTTCGACTCGGTGGCCAAGCGCACCCGCGCCTTCGAGTACGCCGTGTCGCGCTTCGACCGCCAGTTCGCCGGCGTCCTCTGCTTCCAGAACTCCGAGGGCGGCGGCACCGGCGAGCCCTACCTCTACAACTGCGCCTGGACCCCGGAGCTGCAGCCGGTGATGGCGGAGCGGCGGTTCCCCGAGCACGTGGCCGCCCACGGCATCGAGCGCGCCCAGGTGCGCCTCGAGCCGGGGGACCTCTACTTCTTCTTCTCCGAGAACATCCACGAGGTGCCCCCCGTGGTCGGCGACCGGCCGCGGGCGGTGCTCGCCATCTTCTTCGCCACCTCCGACGACGAGGAGGAGATCTTCGTATGGGCGTGAAGCCGGCTGCGGCCGACCTCGTCCTGGCGCCCGAGGAGCGCCAGACGAAGCGCCGCATCCCCTGGTACCGCACCCGCCTCGACCGGCAGCTCCTGGCCGACCTGAACCGCCGCAGCGACCTGCTGGGCCTGGCCCAGACCCTCGGCTTTTTGGGGACCCTGACCGCCACCGGCGCGGCGGCGTGGTACGCTTCCCTCCACTTGTCCTGGCCCTGGTTCGTCCTCGCCGCATTCGTCCACGGCACAGGCTACAACTTCATCATCAACGGCTTCCACGAGCTGTGCCACAGCTCCGTCTTCCGAACGAAGTGGCTCAACGTGTCCTTCCTGCACGTGCTCAGCTTCCTCGGCTGGTACAACCCGGTGCAGTTCTGGGCCAGCCACTCGGAGCACCACAAGTACACCCTCTACCCGCCCGAGGACGGCGAGGTGGTGCTGCCCGTGTACATGACCCTGAAGGGCTACCTGCGCGGCGCCTTCGTCGACTACTGGGGCGCCTGGCACCGGATCCGCGGCGTCTTCCTCCGGGGCGCCCTCGGGCAGACCAGCCCCGGCTGGGAGTCGGTCCTGTTCCCGCCGGAGGAGGTGGAGAAGCGGCGGCGCCTGTTCCGCTGGGACCGGGTGCTGCTCGGCGGCCACGCGGCGATCCTCGCCGGGTCCCTCTACATGGGCTGGTGGCAGCTGCCCGTGCTGCTCACCTTGGCCTCGTTCTACGGCCGCTGGCTGTTCCTGCTGTGCAACAGCAGCCAGCACATCGGCCTCAGCGACGAGATCCCGGACTTCCGCCTGAACTCGCGCACCTTCCTGCTCAACCCGGTGGTGCGCTTCCTCTACTGGCACATGAACTACCACATCGAGCACCACATGTACGCCGCCGTGCCCTGCTACCGGCTGGGCCGGCTGCACCGCGCCATCCGCCACGACCTGCCCCCCTGCCCCCGGGGCCTGATCGCCACCTGGCGGGAGATCGCCGCCATCCAGAAGCGCCAGAAGCGGGAGCCCGAGTACCAGCACAAGCCCGAGTTGCCCGCCCGGGCGGGGAAGCCCTGAGAGCCGCCGTGGCGGCCTGGAGCAGAGGCGCGGCCCGGGGCGTGGTGGCGCTGCCGGCAGCGGCGGCCGCCCCGAGAGACGCCGTGACCGCGGCCTGCATCCGAGGCGCGGCCCCGGGCCTGGTGGCGCTGCGGGCAGCGGCGGCGCCGGCCGCCCCGAGGAAGCGCCGCCGCGTGAGGGCCATCCGGGGAAAGGACGCGGCCCTCGGGCTCCTCCTGGCCCTGGCGCTGCTGACCGCGGCGCCGGCGGCCGCCCTCGAGGCGGTCTCCGCCCTCTCCTTCTACATGGAGGAAGACGAGGGCCGACTGGTGCTGACCGGCCTGCCGGCCGCTGCAGAGGGCGAGGAGCTGCGGGCGGATGTGCTGGCCGGGGAGCGGGTGCTGGCGCACAACGCCCCGGTCGTTCAGGGGCGGCACCCGTGGGTGGCCTTCCCGCTGGATTCCCTGCCCGAGGGCACCACCGAGCTGACCTGCCGCCTGCGCTTCGACGACGGAGAGACGGTCCGCGCCGCGGCGCCGGTGACGCGGCTGCCGCCGCGGGCCAACGCCGTGCAGGTCGACCGCCTCGGCGGCGGTCTCCGCGTCGACGGCCTGCCGTGGTTCCCCTTCGGCTTCTACTGCTACTGGCCGGTGCAGCCGACCCTGGCCGGCGAGGAGGCGGTGCGGGGCTTCAACCTCCTGAGCCCGTACCAGCCCAACGACCCGGGCTCCCTCGGCGAGCGCATCGCCTACCTCGACCGCGCCGCCGCCCTGGGCATGAAGGTCCACTACCAGCTGCTCGACGTCTCCGGCGGGGGCGGCGTGTACAGCGGCTCGGGGCGCGAGATCCCCCCGCAGCAGCGGGACGAGTGGCTGCGCTCCGAGATCGAGGCGGTGCGCAACCACCCGGCCCTGCTGGCCTGGTACATCGCCGACGAGCCCGGCCTCCGGGGCGTCGACCCGGAGGCGATGCAGCGCCTCTACGACCGGGTGCGGGAGCTGGACCCCTACCACCCGGTGACCATGGTCTTCCTCAACGGCGGAGCCGCACGGCGGTTCGCGGCGGGGATGGACCTGGCCATGGTCGATCCCTACCCGGTCCCCAACGTCCCCCCGGCCACCGTCGGACCCGGGGTGGCCGCCGCCCTCCAGGGGCTGGGTCCGCGAATCCCCGTGTGGCTGGTGGGCCAGGCCTTCGGCGGCGGCGAGCACTGGACCCGCGAGCCCACGGCGCGGGAGCTGCGGCTGATGACATGGCTGGCCCTCGTCGAGGGGGCCACGGGAGTGCAGTACTTCATCCGCCACGGCTTGAGCGGGTTCCCCAAGTCGCCGGCGGCCTGGGCCGCCGCCGGCCGTGCCGCCCAGGAGGTGCAGGCCCTGACGCCCTACCTGCTCTCGCGGGAGGCGCAGCCCGCGGCCCTGTCCTCCGAGGAGGCGGTGCGCGCCGCGGCCTGGCGCCACCGCGGCGAGACCGTGATCGCCGCGGTCAACACCGGCAACGAGCCCCTTGCCTTCGAGCTGCTGCTGCCGGGGTCGGAGACGGAGGCGGTGGAGGCGGAGGTCCTCTACGAGGACCGTTTCGTGCCGCTGCGCAAGGTGTCGCGCCCGCGCGGGATCCGGCTGCTGGGGCGCCCCCTGGGAATGGTCACCGGCCTGCTGCGGCGCGGCGGCGGCGCACCCGGGGCGCGGGACCTGAAGCTCGAGGACTTCATCGACGCCTACGGCGTCCGCCTCTACCGCCTGCGGGGGCCGGCGCCGGCGCCGCTGAGCGTCCTCAACCACATCGTCGACCCGAGCTTCGAGTGGGACCCTTCGCCGTCGGTGCCGGCTGCCATCTACGCCCGCGTCGGCGAGGGCCGCGGGGCCACCGCCTTCGTCGACGGGCGCCTGGCCCACCACGGCCGGCGTTCCCTGCGCCTGGTCTCGCCCGGCCCCGGTCAGGGGGTCCGCGTGCGGCCCTACGCGCCCACGGTCGTGCCGGCGCGCACCTACCGGCTCTCCGTCTGGGCGCGGGCGCCGGAGGGCACGGCGCCGGTCCTGCGCCTGTGGTCCCACGCCGGCGGCGACTCGGCCGACTTCCGGCTCACCGACCGCTGGACCCGCTACCATCTCGACGCCACCAGCGGCGGCACGAGGCGGGCCCCCCTCGACCTCGGGCTGGCCACGGCGGGCACCGCTTGGCTCGACCTGCTGGAGTACCAGGACATCTCGCCCCGCATCCTCACCAGCGCCACACCCGCCGGCCACTGGATCTCGGTGGAGTCGGTGGTCCCGGAGGGCCAGGTCCACCTGCGCCTCGACGGGGGCGAGGCCACGGCGCGGGACCCGGTGTACGCCCACCCGCTGACGACGCGGGGCCCCAGCCAGGTGCGGGCGGCCCTCGTCGACGACGGCGTCGTCCTCGCCCGGACCGGCCTCGACCTGCATCACCACGCCGCCCTGGGCCGGTTCGTCGACCTCGCCCATCCCCACTCGCCGCGCTACCCGGCGGGCGGCCCCGACGCGCTGACCGACGGCGTCCTCGGCTCCGGGTTCTTCGACGACGGCCGCTGGCAGGGCTTCGAGGGCGTCGACCTGCACGCCGTCGTCGACCTCGGCGAGGCGGTGGAGGTCGAGGCCGTGGCCTGCCGGTTCCTTCAGAGCACGGCCGCGTGGATCTGGCTTCCCCGGGTCATGGAGGTCAACCTCTCCGACGACGGCAAGACCTTCCGCCCCTTCGTCACCGCCGATCACGCGGTCGACGACCGCGCCCGGGGCCCCCAGGTGGAGGAGCTGGTCGCCAGGGCCCCGGCCGACCGCGCCCGCTTCGTGCGGGTTCGGGCCCGCGCCATGGGACGGTGCCCGTCGTGGCATCCCGGCGCCGGCGACCCGGCCTGGCTCTTCGCCGACGAGATCCGGGTGAACCCGGACCAGGGGACGCGGTGAACGCCGCCGGTCCCGCCTGGCTCGACGCCACCGCCCAGGCGGCCCGGGTCCGCTCCGGCGAGGTGACGCCCCTGGAGCTGGTGGACGCCGCCATCGCCCGCGTGGAGGAGCTGAACCCCGCCCTCAACGCCGTGGTCACCCCCCTCTTCGACAGCGCCCGCGAGGCGGCCCGGGGCCCCCTGCCCGAGGGCCCGCTGCAGGGCGTGCCCTACCTGCTGA
>JAJDTN010000319.1 GCA_022827165.1 Candidatus Latescibacterota bacterium | reverse complement strand
TCCTCTGCCTCGCCGACCGCCTCGGCCACGTCCTCATGGGCGAGGGCGACCGGCCCGTCGACCTCCTGGGCCGCGCCGTGGAGCACGCCCTGACCACGGCCCGCTTCAACGTCTACTACGGCGAGGGGCGCGACGCCTGGGACGTGCCCGGCCGCGTCGCCCACGAGTCGATCTTCAACACCAACGACGGCCAGTACCGCTGCGCCAGCACCCAGCAGGGCTACTCGCCGTTCACCACCTGGACCCGCGGCCTCTCCTGGATCCTGTGCGGCTACGCCGAGCTGCTGGAGTTCTTCCGCGGCGTGCGGCCGGCGCAGTTGGAGCCTTTCGGCGTGAAGAAGCGGGACCTCGTGTCGACCATGGAGAGGGCCGCCCTGGCCACCGCGGAGTTCCACATCGAGCACAGCTTCGCCGACGGCGTCCCCTTCTGGGACACGGGAGCCCCGGGCGCCGCCGCCTTCGGGGACTACGCCCACCAGCCCTCCGACCCCTTCAACGACGCCGAGCCCCTCGATTCCTCGGCGGCGGCGATCTGCGCCCAGGGGTACCTGCGCCTCGGCAACTACCTGCTGAAGAGGGGCTCCCGCCGGCGCGGCGAGCGCTACCGGGCCGCCGCCTTCACCATCGCCGCGGCCCTGCTGCAGGAGCCCTACCTGGCCGCCTCGAGCCGGCACCAGGGGATCACCCTGCACGCCATCTACCACCGCCCCAACGGCTGGGACCACGTGCCCCGGGGCCGCCGGATCCCCTGCGGCGAGTCGTGCATGTGGGGCGACTACCACACCATGGAGCTGGTGCTGCTGCTTCGGCGCGAGGCCGAGGGCGGCGCCTATCCGACCTTCTTCGCCTGAGCCCGACTGGAGAATCCCGTGAAGATCACCGCCATCAACACCTTCGTCGCCCGCTTCGGCAACCGCCCCCGCGCCCTCATCAAGGTGGAGACCGACGAGGGCCTGTACGGATGGGGGGAGGCCTACTCCACCGGGCCCGACCTCTCCGTGAAGCCCGTGGCCGACTACCTCTTCGAGCTGATCGGCGGCGAGGACCCGCGGCGCATCGAGTACATCATGATGAAGCTGATGCAGGAGTTCCGCTTCCCCCCGGGGGGTGTGGGCCTGCCGGCGATCTCGGCCCTCGACCACGCCTTGTGGGACATCTCCGGCAAGGCGGCGGGCCTGCCCGTGTACATGCTCCTCGGCGGCTCGGTGCGCGACCGCGTGCGGGTCTACCGCGCCATCGGCGGGCGCAACGGCAAGGAGGCGGCGGAGACGGCCCACCGGCTCAACGAGGAGCACGGCTTCACCGCCTTCAAGACCAGCCCCTACCAGCTCCCGCCGGACGCCAGCCGCTGGGGCCGCGTCTGCTCGACGGCGGCCAGCTACTTCGAGGAGATCCGCGCCAACACGCCCGAGGACTGGGAGTTCGCCTTCGACCCCCACGCCAAGATCTTCGAGCCGGTGCGGGCCCTGCAGCTGGCCGACGCCCTGGCGCCGTACGACCCCCTGTTCTACGAGGAGCCCCTGCGGCCCGAGCACATCCCCCAGTGGAAACGCCTGCGCGAGCAGATGCGGGTGCCCCTGGCCACCGGCGAGAGCCTCTACGGGCGCTTCGAGTTCCTCGACCTGATCGCCGCCAACGGCGCCGACATCATCCAGCCCGACATCTGCATCTGCGGCGGCCTGCTGGAGATGCGCAAGATCGCCGCCATCGCCGAGGCCCACTACGTCAGCGTGGCGCCCCACAACCCGATGGGGCCGCTGGCCACGGCGGTGAACGTCCACTTCGCGGCCTCGAGCCACAACTTCAAGATCCTCGAGTACATCCTGCCCACCGAGAGCGACTGGAACGACTGGGTGGACGAGCCCTACCTGCCGAAGGACGGATACCTCGAGTTGCGCCCGGACCGCCCCGGCCTCGGCGTGGAGGTGAACGAGGAGGCGATCCGCGGCGACGGGTACATCCACTGGCAGCGCACCTGCCCCATCCGGCCCGACGGCGCCACCGGGTACATCTAGGGGGCGCCGGGCCAGTGGCTTCCGGCGGCCGGCGGGGCAAGGTGCGGCGCACGTCGACACCGCCGGCCCAGGAGCGCCTGAAGGCCCTGAGGGCGCTGTTCCCGGAGGCTTTCGCCGAGGGCCGGGTCGATCTCGAGCGGTTGCGGCAGGCCCTGGGGGAGGCCGTGGACGGCGGCCCCGAGCGCTACGCCTTCACCTGGGCCGGCAAGGGCGAGGCGATCCGCCTGCTCCAGGTGCCCACGGAGGCCGCCCTCGCCCCGGCGCCGGAGGACTCGGTCGGCTTTGAGGAGACGGGCCACGTCTTCATCGAGGGCGACAACCTCGAGGCCCTCAAGCTCCTCTACAAAGCCTGCGCCGGGCGGGTGAAGATGATCTACATCGACCCGCCGTACAACACCGGCGGCGAGTTCGTCTACCGCGACGACTACTCCGACCCCCTGGGGACCTACCTGCGGCTCACCGGCCAGAGCGACCGGCGGGGGAACCTGCTCACCAGCAACCCCGAGACCTCGGGCCGCCACCACTCGGCCTGGCTCTCGATGATGTACCCGCGGCTGTTCCTCGCCCGCCAGCTGCTGCGCGACGACGGGATCCTCTTCGTCTCCATCGACGAGCACGAGCGCCACAACCTGCAGCTGCTCCTGAACGAGATCTTCGGCGAGGAGAACCTGGTGGCCGACCTGATCTGGAAGAAGAAGTCCGGCGGCGGGTCGGATGTGAAGGAGATCGTCGTCGACCACGAGCACATCCTCGCCTACGGGCGGTCGCGGCCGGCGGCCCTGTTCGCGGACCGGGGGGCGACGGCGGCGACGCGCTACAACGAGACCGACGACGAGGGCCGGCGCTACAGCCTCGACCGGCTGGACAAGCCGAGCCTGGGATACCAGGAGAGCCTGGACTTCCCCATCGAGGGGCCCGACGGCCGGACCTACCGGGTGCCCCACGCCGACCCCCGGCGCAAGGTGGCGCGCTGGCGCTGGTCCCGGAAGAGGGTGGAGGAGCGCCGCGCCGAGCTGGTCTTCCGCTGGCCCCACGTGTACACGCGCAACTACGAGAAGGAGGGCTCGAGGCCGCGCAGCCTGCTGGTGGACCGGCGCTTCGGGCGCACGCGCACGGGCAAGACGGACCTCACCGCCCTCTTCGGGGCCGAGGTCCTGGAGCGCGCCAAGCCGGTGCGGCTGATCAAGCACCTGTGCGCCATCGCCACCGGACCGGGGGACATCGTCCTCGACTTCTTCGCCGGCTCGGGGACCACCGGCCAGGCGGTGATGGAGCTGAACCGCGAGGACGGGGGCCGGCGGCGGTGGATCCTGGTGCAGCTGCCGGAGCCGACGGGAGAGAGGTCGGCGGCGCGGGCGGAGGGACTGGGCACCATCGCCGGGATCTGCGCCGAGCGCCTGCGGCGGAGCATCTGCCGGCTGCGGGAGGAAGAGGGTGCGCCTTCCGGCGGCGGCGCTCCGGAGGAGGACCTCGGCTTCCGCCTGTTCCGCCTGGGGGAGAGCAACTTCCGCGGCTGGCCCGCCATGGAGGAGGGCGAGCCGAGGGAGTACGAGAGCGCCCTGGAGCGGTTCGTCGACCCCCTGGTCGAGGGCTGGAAGCCGATGGACGTGCTCTTCGAGGTGGCGCTGAAGGAGGGCTTCGGCCTCGACTGCCGGGTCGCCCGCCTCGACGGGACCGGGGAGAACACCGTGTACCGCGTCACCGACGAGGAGCGGGACCAGTCCTTCCACCTGTGCCTGGACGGCGAGCTGAAGGCGGAGACCCTGCGGGCCCTGGGACTTGGCCGCGACGACCTGCTCATCTGCCGGGACGCGGCCCTCACCGACGAGGCCGCCGCCAACGCGGCCATGACCTGCCGCCTCAAGACCCTCTGATCCCCATGAAGCTGCGGTTCGACGCCCACCAGCCCTTCCAGGTGCGCGCCGTCGAGGCGGTGGCCGACCTGCTCGACGGGCAGCCCCCGGTGGAGGCGGCGGTGGACCTGGGCCCCGGGGACCTGCCCGCGGTGGCCAACCGGCTGGACCTGGACGAGCCGCGGCTTGTGGCCAACCTGCGGCGGGTGCAGGAGGACAACGGTATCCGCCCCGACGACGGGCTGCGCCCCATGGAGGAGGAGATCGAGGCCCCGGGGGGCACCCGCACCGTCCGCTTCCCCAACTTCTCCGTGGAGATGGAGACGGGCACGGGCAAGACCTACGTGTACCTGCGCACCATGCTGGAGCTGTTCCACCGCTACCGCCTGCGCAAGTTCATCATCGTCGTGCCCTCGGTGGCGATCCGCGAGGGGGTCCTCAAGAGCCTGGTGGTCACCCGGGACCACTTCGCCCGCCTCTACGGCAACACCGTCCTGCGCCACGCCGGGTACGACGCCTCGAGCCGCTCTCAGGTCAACCAGTTCGCCCTCTCCGGGGGCGTCGAGGTCCTGGTGATGACGATCGACGCCTTCAACAAGGCGGCCAACGTCATCCGGCGGAGCGCCGACCGCCTCCAGGGGCGGGCGCCGATCGAGTACATCCAGGCCGCGCGGCCGGTGCTGGTCCTCGACGAGCCGCAGAACATGGAGAGCCCCAAGAGCCGGGCGGCCCTGGCCTCCCTCGACCCGCTGCTGGCCCTGCGCTACAGCGCCACCCACCGGCGGCCCTACAACCTCGTCTGCCGCCTGACGCCCTTCGACGCCTACCGCCAGGGTCTGGTGAAGCGCATTGAGGTCGCCTCCGTGTCGCGGGAGGAGGACCCCGGACGGCCCTGGATCCGCGTGGCCGGGGTGAGGAGCGGCCGGCGCAGCGTCACGGCTCGGCTGGCGGTGCGCAAGCTCTCCGCCGGGGGTGCGCCGCGGGAGAGCACGCTCACAGTGCGGGCCGGCGACTCCCTCGCTGACAAGACCGGCCGCTCCGAGTACCGCGGATTCGACGTCGACGAGATCGACGCCGGCCGCGAGGTGGTCCGCTTTTCCAACGGCGTGGAGCTGCGCGCCGGCGAGGAGCACGGCCCCGACCGGGAGGCCCTCTTCCGGGAGCAGATCCGCCTCACCGTGGACGAGCACTTCCGCAAGCAGGCCCGCCTGAGGGCGGCGGGAATCAAGGTCCTCTCCCTGTTCTTCATCGACCGGGTCGCCAACTACGCGGGACCGGACGGGCTGATCCGGCGGCTCTTCGACGAGACTTTCGACGCGCTGAAGGGCGGCTGGCCGGAGTGGCGGGACCTGGCGCCGGAAGCGGTGCAGGCCGGGTACTTCGCCCACCGGCGGCGGGGGGGCGCCGTGGAGTGGCTGGACTCGGTCTCCGGCGAGAGCGCCGAGGACGCCGCCGCGTACGCCCTGATCATGCGCGACAAGGAGGCCCTGCTCTCCTTCCCGGGGCCGGCGGACGGAGGGGAGGACCGGCGCCGGAGACAGGTCGCCTTCCTGTTCTCCCACTCGGCCCTGCGCGAGGGCTGGGACAACCCCAACGTCTTCCAGATCTGCACCCTGAACCAGTCGGTCTCGGAGGTGAGGAAGCGCCAGGAGGTGGGGCGCGGCATGCGGCTGTGCGTCGACCAGGAAGGGCGCCGGGTGCGCGACGGCGGGGTCAACGTGCTGACGGTGGTGGCCAACGAGAGCTACCGCCGCTACGCCGCCGGCCTGCAGAGGGAGATCGCCGAGGAGTACCGCGAGGAGATCGAGAGCCGCTGCGGCCGGCCCCTGTCCGCCCTCGGCGAGGCGGAGCGCCGCCGCCTGGAGGAGGAGTACGGCGCCGGGATTCTGCCCCCGGCGCCGCGGCGCGCGGGCTCGCCGCCTTCGGCGGGGCGGGACGGCGAGCTGAGCCCGGAGTTCCGGCGGCTCTGGGAGCGCGTCGAGGCCCGGACCCGCTTCGCCCTGCGCATCGACACGGACCGGCTCGTGGCCGGGGCCATCGGCGAGTTGGAGAGCCGCCCCCTCTCGCGGCCGGGGCTGACCGTCGCCCGGGGGCGGATCCAGGTGAAGGGATCCGGCGCCTTCGAGGCGCAGGCGCAGGGCGAGACCCGGGGCGTCGCCGCCGAGGGCGGCAGCCTCCTGCCCAACCTCCTGGAGACCATGGCCGATCTCCTGGAGCGCGCCTCACCGCCGGTGCGGGTGACCCACCGCACGCTGCTGGAGATCTTCCGGGCGGCGCCCGACCCGGAGGCGGCCCTGGCCAACCCCCAGGCGTTCGCGGCCGCGGCGGCGGCCGGCCTCCGCGGGAGCCTCGCCGGGCTGCTGGCCGGGGGAGTCAAGTACGAGCGCAGGGACGGCTGGTACGAGATGAGCCAGGTGGAGGAGGGAGATCCTCTGTCATTCGCGGGGCTGGAGGGGCGCGGCGGCGTGGAGCTGTGCGCCCGCCTGCCGCGGTCGTTCACCGTGCCCACGCCGGCGGGCGCCTGCGACCCCGACTGGGCGGTGGTGACCTCCCGGGAGGGGGAAGGATGGAGGCTCTACCTGCTGCCGGAGGCGGAGGCTGACGCGGAGGCTCGGGGCTGCGGTTGGCGGGGCGGGATGCCCGCCGGAAGCCGCCGCGGCCGGTGACGCGGGATTGGCTCCGGCGGCTCCGGGCGCCGGGTGAAGGGGATGGCTCGGGGGTCTTTGCCGGGCCGGGGCCTATGGACGGTCCCCCCGGAGCCCCCGGGCGGCAGGCGACGGGGACAGCCCGGGCGCGGCCCTGGTGCGGGCTCCGGGCCGGGGGCCCCGGCGGACCCGGGCCTCGGCTGATCCAGTTGGTCAGGGCCCCGCGGAATCCGGAGGGCTGCGGGCGGCCAGGGCCTCTTCGAGGGCGGCGCACAGCGCCTGCGGCTCGTCGGTGCCGATGCGGACGGCCTTCCCGCTCTTCATCTTCAGCTCCACCGCGTCGAGGCCCGAGACGTTGTAGAGCCAGGCTCCGGGGATCTTGCGGATGCCCCAGCCGTAGAGCCAGGAGTTCCTCACCGGCCGGCAGCCCTCGATCCCGTCGAGGGGCCAGCGCTTGCGGATCAGGCCGACGCCGAAGCGGATCCGCAGGTGGCCGCCGGCGATCTCCACCGTCAGGCTGCCGAAGAGCAGGAGCACCAGCACCAGCACCCCCACGATCGCCGCCGCCACCCAGTTGACCTCCGGGGTCCGGATGTACCACACCAGGACCACGGCCGGCACCAGGCCGGGGAGGCAACTGGCCGCGATGACCCCGCCGAACTGGGTGCGGCGGTAGGATTGCGGGGGGGTGTTCATCGGCTATATTGCGCCCGGCCCACACGTTAGCAGGGCCTCTTCTCCCCCGTCAAGGTGGCCGATGAACCTCGTCTTCGTGGGATGCGAATACGCCGGCAAGTCCACTCTCGCCGGCGAAGTGTTGAACTGGGCGGAGGAGGCCCTGGGCGGGACCAGCCACTTCCACGATCACTTCAGCGTGCCCTCCAGCGAGCTCTCCCCCGAAGCGCAGGAGTCGGTGCTGGCGGTCCATCCCCAGTTCCTGGAGATGTTCCAGCGCTACTCCCTTACCTACCACCTGGGCGACTCCTTCTACTCCCACGGCGACCACAACCTGATGGGATTCGTCATCGAGGAGGCGGTCTACGCGCCGCTCTACTACGGGTACGGGGGCCCGGAGACCGGGGCTCCCAAGCGCAGCCCCGAGGGCCAGCGCACCGAGATGGCGCGCCGCTTCGAGAGCGAGATGCTCGACAAGGCGCCGGGCACGGTGCTGGTGCTGCTGAAGGCCGCCCCGGAGGTGATCCGGCGGCGCATGAGGGAGGCCCCCCACACCCACCCGATCGTGCGCGACCAGGACGTGGAGCGCGTGCTGGGGCGGTTCGAGGAGGAGTTCGAGGCGTCCCTGATCCGGCGGCGCATCGTCCTCGACACGTCGACGGCGACGGTGGAGCAGACCCTGGCGGAGTTCCTCCAGGCCCATGAGCCGTTCATGAGCCGGCAGGACCGGCAGCGGATGGAGGAGTACGGGAGCCGCTGAGGCGGCCCCGATCGCGGACAGGGATCACCGAGCTGGAGGAGGAAGCCGTGAGCGAGACGAAGGGCGACGCCCAGTACACGATGGGCCGCAGCAAGGAGGAGGAGGACCGCCTGATCCAGCAGTCGCAGCTCTACGACGCGGTGACGCGCCGGATGCTGCACTCCGCGGGCCTGGCCGGCGGCATGAAGGTCCTCGACATCGGCAGCGGCACCGGCGACGTGGCCATGACCGCCGCCGAGCTGGTCGGACCGGAAGGCTCCGTGGTCGGCGTCGACATGAACCCGGAGATCCTCGAGACGGCGCGGGCCCGGGCCGGGCAGGCCGGGTTCGCCAACATCGAGTTCGTCGCCGGAGACGCCAGGACCCTCGACCTGGGGGACGATTTCGACGCCCTCATCGGCCGCCTGGTCCTCATGTACATGGCCGATCCCGCCGACGCCCTCCGGCAGCTCCGGGCTCGCCTGGCCCCCGGGGGAATCGTCGCCTTCCAGGAGGTCGACTTCAGCCCCTACCGGAATACCTACCACGACGACACGCCCCTGATGAACCAGCTCGTCGACTGGGGCCTCGGCGTGTTCGAGCGCTCGGGGGCGCACACCGACATGGGCTTCGACCTCTACGGCGCCTATGTCGAGGCCGGCCTGCCCGAGCCGTACATGCACTTCGAGTGCCCCGTGGGCGGCCCCGAAGGCTGGGCGGGCTACTCCTTCCTCGCCAACAGCTTCCGCAGCCTGGTCCCGCTCCTGGAGCAGTTCGGGATGGCGACGGCCGACGAGGTCGACGTGGACACCCTCGCCGAGCGCGTGAGGCAGGAGGTGGTGGCCTCGAAGCGGCCCCTGCGCCTGCCGCCGCACGTGACCGCCTGGACCCGCCTCCCGGCCTGACCCTCCAGGCCTGAGGAGCCGCCCGGCGGCAGACAGGATCGCCCCGTGAACTACGATACCCGGACCCTGCGCGGCGACTTCTTCGGCGGCCTCACCTCCATGGTGGTGGGCCTGCCCGTGGCCCTGGCCTTCGGGGTGGCCTCGGGCATGGGGGCGGCGGCCGGCCTCTACGGCGCCATCGCCGTCGGCTTCTTCGCCTCGATCTTCGGCGGCACCCGCTCGCAGATCTCCGGCCCCACGGGCCCCATGGCCGTGGCCATGGCGGTCATCGTCACCAGCCGCGCCGGCACCCTCGCCGAAGCGCTGACCATCGTCGTCCTCGCCGGCCTTCTGCAGGTGCTCCTCGGCCTGTCGAAGGTGGGCCGCTTCGTCGCCTACACGCCGTACGTGGTCATCTCCGGCTTCATGTCCGGCGTCGGCCTCATCATCATCCTGATCCAGGCCATGCCCTTCCTCGGGGCGCCCACCGCCTCGGGCGGTCCCATGGGCGCCGTCGCTGCCCTGCCCGGGGCCGTGGCCGGCGTCGACTTCGGCGCCTTCGCCATCGCCGCCGTCACCCTCGCCGTGGCCGTGCTCTGGCCCGCCCGCCTGACCCGGTACGTGCCGGGGCTGCTGGTGGCCCTCCTGGCCGGCACCCTCCTGGGCGTCTTCTGGGTGAGCGGCGCCCCGGTCATCGGGCCGGTGCCCACCGGCCTGCCGAGCCTGCAGTTCTCCCTGCCGTCGGCCGCCTTCCTCGCCCGCGCCCTGGAGCCGGCCATCATCCTCGCCCTCCTCGGCTCCATCGACAGCCTGCTCACCTCCCTCGTGGCCGACTCGCTCACCGGCACGCGCCACAACGCCAACCGCGAGCTGGTGGGCCAGGGCATCGGCAACATGGTCTCCGGACTCTTCGGGGGCGTGCCGGGGGCCGGCGCCACCATGGGCACGGTGACCAACATCCGCTCCGGCGGACGGACCCAGGTCTCCGGGGCGCTGCGGGCCTTGCTGCTGCTGGCGCTGCTGCTGGGCCTCGGCCGCTTCGTCGAGCCGATCCCCCACGCGGCCCTGGCCGGCATCCTGATGAAGGTCGGCTGGGACATCATCGACTGGCGGATGCTCACCCGCATCCACCGCGTCCGCCGCGAGCACCTGCTGGTCATGGGGATCACCCTGGGGCTGACGGTCTTCGTCGACCTGGTGACCGCCGTGGCCATCGGCCTGATCGCCGCGGGCATGGCCAACGCCCGCCAGCTGGAGAGCCTGGAGCTCGACAGCGTCGTATCCGTGCCCCTGCTGGACCAGACCTTCCTCGATCGGGAGGGCGAGGAGGCCGATCCCTTCGCGGCCCGGGTCGGCCTGGTGGCCCTCCGGGGCAGCTTCACCGTCGCCTCCTCCACCAAGCTGGTGGCCGTCATCGGCGGCGACATCAAGGACCACGAGGTGGTGATCTTCGACTTCTCGGGAGCCACCTACCTCGACGACAGCGCCGCCATGCTGATCCGGCAGCTGATCGAGGTGGCCGGCAAGGAAGAGACGGAGTGCGTGATCATGGGTCTCTCGGGCTCGGTGGAGCAGACCCTGCTCACCCTCGACGTGCTGCGGGACGTCCCCGGGGACCGGGTCGTCGAGAGCCTGGACGAGGCGCGCAAGGTCGCCCGGACCCTGCTCGACGACTGACGCGCCCCGGCCGAGGGGCAGGCCGCCACGGGACCGCAGGGCGCTCCTCCAGGACTGACGGACCGCTCGCTCGAGCCCGCTGACCGAGGCCGCTCCCGGCGCCTCCGGCAGGCCCTGCTCGGCCGGGCCCGCCCTCAGGCCGGCGCCGCGCTCGCGGCCGAGCGCCGGCGCAGCCACTCCACCGCGAACAGCAGCAGCACCGCGAAGAGGATGAGGAAGGTCGCCACCGCGAGGATGGCGGGGCTGATCTGCTCGCGGATGCCGGCCCACATCTGGCGCGGGATGGTGCGCTGCTCGATGCCGGCCATGAAGAGGACGGCCACCACCTCGTCGAAGGAGGTGGCGAAGGCGAAGAGGGCCCCCGAGATGACGCCCGGCGCGATGAGGGGCAGCTGCACGCTGCGGAAGGTGCGCAGCGGCCCGGCGCCGAGGCTGGCGGCGGCGCGGGTCAGATTGTCGTCGAAGGCCGACAGGGTGGCGGTCACCGTGATCACCACGAAGGGCGTGCCCAGGGCGGCGTGGGCCAGGATCAGCCCGAGGTGGGTCTGTGACAGCCCCAGCCCCGAGTAGAAGAAGAACATGCCCGCCGCGGCGATGATCACCGGCGTCACCATGGGCGAGATCAGCAGCCCCATGGCCAGGCGCCGGGCGGGCATGGCGGCGCTCGACAGGCCCAGGGCGGCCAGCGTCCCCAGGGTGGTGGCCAGGGCGGTGGCGGCAACGCCGATGATCAGGCTGTTGGCCAGGGCCCGCCGCCAGACGTCCTCCTCGACGATCTGCCGGTACCAGCGCAGCGACCAGGCCTCGGGGTCGAGGCGCAGCATGCCCTCGGTGAAGGTGAAGTAGGGCTCGGCGTTGAAGCTGAGGGGCACGATCACCAGGATCGGCGCCACCAGGAAGGCGAAGACGGCGGCGCAGAACCCCAGGTAGAGGAAGCGGGCCATCAGCCGAGCCTCATGCCCTCGACCCCCACGAGGCGGTCGTAGAGCCGGTAGAGGACCATGACGCAGACCAGCAGGAGACCGCCCAGGGCCGCGGCGAGGGGCCAGTTGAGGGAGGTCTGCATGTGGTAGGCGATCATGTTGGAGATCAGCTGGCCGCGGCTGCCGCCGACCAGGGCCGGGGTGATGTAGTAGCCGATGGCGAGGATGAAGACCAGCAGCGAGCCGGCGCCCACCCCGGGCAGGGTCTGGGGCCAGTAGACGCGGAAGAAGGCCTGCGCCGGACCCGCCCCGAGAGAGGCGGCGGCGCTCATCTGCACCGGCGGGATGGCGCGCATGATCGAGTACAGGGGCAGGACCATGAAGGGCAGGAGCACGTGGGTCATGGCCACGAAGGTGCCGGTCATGTTGTAGACCAGGGCGAGCCGGCCGTCGTCGCCGATCAGCCCGAGGGCCACCATCGCGTCGTTGAGGACCCCCTGGTTCTGGAGCAGGACGATCCACGAGGTGGTGCGCACCAGCAGCGACGTCCAGAACGGAACCAGCACCAGGGCCAGCAGCAGGTTGGCGCGCCGCGGCGGCGCGTGGGCGATCAGGTGGGCCACGGGGTAGCCGAGGAGCAGGCACAGGCCGGTGATTCCCAGGCTCACCAGCAGGGTCCGCCCCAGGAGGGCCACGTAGATGCGGCGCTCCTCCGGCTGGCGGGCGACGGAGCCGTCGGGCAGCCGCTGCAGGTCCAGGGCGTTCAGGTAGTGGCGCGCGGTGAGCCGCTCCCCGGCGCTGCGCAGGGCGTGCCAGGTGCCGGCGTCGCCCCAGGCCTCGTCGGCGGCGATCATCGCCTCGCGCCAGGGCCCCTCGTCGACGCGCTGCAGCTTGCGGGCGCTGCGCGTAAAGACGCTGCGCAGGCCCCCCTGGACGCGGTTGACGCGGGTGGCCACCTGCCCGAGGGTGCGGTCGGCCCGGGCCTTCACCAGCTCCCGCGCCGCCGCCTGGTACACCGCCTCGGGCGGAGCCTCCTCGCCGTCCCAGTCGCCCAGCAGCCGCAGGGTCTCCGGCAGGACGCCGGCCACCACCGGGTCGTAGACGCTGCGCACCAGCATCGTCGCCAGCGGCGCGATGAAGGTCACGCCGATGAAGACCAGCAGGGGCAGGACCAGCCCCGCGGCGCGCAGCCGGGGGCGGTTCATCGCTGCCGGGCCCTTCAGGAGATCACCTCGCCTGCCCAGAGCGATTGCAGGAACGCCTTCCATGGGACGATGCGAATCGGCCCTGCGACCCGTTCTGCCGGCTCGTTGCAGACGACGATCGCTTTGCGGGGAGCGTACTCGTCGATAAAGGCGCGCAGGGCTCGCAGGGCCCTGTCTTCCACCCGGGCCGTCCCCTTTACCTCGATGGCCACCTCGCCGTCCCCCAGCACGAAGTCGACCTCCAGGCCGGACTTCGTCCGCCAGAAGCAAACGTCATAGCGCAGTTCGCTGTATGAACTGTGCGCCCTCAATTCGGTGAAGACGAAATGCTCGAAGGCCTTGCCGAAGGTCGCACCCCGGGCCTCCTGCAAGTGCCGTCTGGCCAGGGCCCCGGCCAAGCCCACATCGAACAGATAGAACCTGGATGCCTTCGAGATGACCTGACGGCCTTGCCGTCTCTTGAAAGGCGCGACCATGGCGCCCAGGAGCGTATCCACGAGAATCTGGTAGTACTCCTTGACGGTCTTGGAACTGACGCCGCACTCGCGCGCGATATTGGAGAAGTTGGTCAGCTCGCCGTGCGAATACGCCATGGCCTCGAAGAATCTGGAGAAGGCGGGAATGTCGCGCGTCAACCCCTCGGCGAAGACTTCCTCCTTCAGGTAATCCTGCAGATATGCGTTCAGGGAACGGCGGTATTGCAGGCTGACGAAGTGGTCGGGAATCAGACCGCGGTTCAGGATCGTCAGGAGATCGATGTCGCCGTCGCTCAATTCGTCGCTCACCAGCGGGAACATCTCGTAGCGCCAGGCGCGTCCTCCGAGCAGATTGGCCCGTCCCCGCTTGAGCTTGCGCGCACTGGACCCGCACAGGATGAAGCGCAATCCCTTGTTCTCGATGAGCCAGTGCACTTCATCGAGCAGGAGCGGCACATGCTGCACTTCGTCCAGGATGATCGGATGCGCCCGCGATGTTTCGGATCGTGCGAGCAGTTGCTCGCGCAGGAGGGCCGGCCGGCGATTGAAGTCCAGCATCAAGTCGGTCTTCAGAAAATCAAAGACCAGGCTGTCGGGAAAGGTCTGCTGGAGATAGGTGGATTTGCCCGTCTTCCGCGGTCCCCACAAGAAGGCCGACTGGCGCTCGGGCAAGTCCATCTTCAGGCGCCGGGCATACTGAACCATTTTGACCCGTGTTTCACAACGGTCGGATTTTTTTGGAAGCTACTCCAGAATTTCCAAGACTGTCAACCCCTCTCCGCTTGCTGCTCAGCGCGCCAGCCAGGTGCTGAAGCGCTCGTTCATCTCGTCGCCGTGGTCGCTCCACCACTCCCAGTCGTTGTGCAGGGCGCGGCTGGCGTTCTGCTCGCTCGTCGGCATGTGGGGGCTCATCTCCACGCCCTTTTCCGCGTGGGTCGAGATCAGGGCCCCCGCGGAGCGGCGCGTCGGGCTGTAGGCGATGAAGCGGCCCACGTCGGAGATGGACCGCGCCGTGGAGGCGAAGTGGACGAACTTCCGCGCCGCCTCCAGCCTCGGGGTGCCGGCGACGATGGCGAGGCCGCCGGTGTCGAGCACCTGGCCGTCCCAGACGATGACGAAGGGCTGGTCCTCGAGGACCTGGGCGTTGAAGATGCGGCCGTTGTAGGCGGTGGTCATCACCACCTCGCCGTCGGCCAGCATCTGCGGCGGCTGGGCCCCGGCCTCCCACCAGACGATCTGCTCCTTGATGGTGTCGAGCTTGCGGAAGGCGCGGTCCACGCCCCCGGGGGTGTCGAGGGCGGCGTAGACGCTGTCGAGGGGGACGCCGTCGGCGATGAGGGCGAACTCCAGGTTCGCCAAGGGCGAGCGGCGCATGCCGCGGCGGCCGGGGAACTTCTCCAGGTCGAAGAAATCGGCCATGGTGGCGGGCTTCTCGCCCTCGATGTTCTCGTCGTTGTAGGCGTACACCGTGGAGTAGAAGATCGTCGCCGGGCCGCAGTCGGTGATCGTGCCCTCGACGAAGTCCTCGGCCGCGGGGGTGCCGTCGGCTCCGGCCGCCAGGGAGTCGATCTCCACGTACTCGAGCAGCCCCTCGTCGCAGCCGCGCGCGAGGTCGGGAATCTCCAGGTCGACCACGTCCCAGTAGACGTTGCCCACGTCGACCTGGGCGCGGATCTGCGCCAGCCCGCCGTTGTAGTCCTCGAGGTTGATGGCGATCCCCGTCTCGGCGGTGAAGCGCTCGTGGTAGCCCTTGACGCAGGCGCGCGCGTACGAGCCGCCCCAGGAGACCACGGTCAGGGACTGGTCCCCGGCGGCGGCGGCGCTCCAGGAAAGCAGGCCCAGGACCGCGGCCGCGGTGATTCGGAAGGTCATTCTCCGTCCTCTCATATCTCGTCTCCTTCGACTCGCACCGTCACGATGTCGGTGTCGTGGTACTGCTGGTGGCGCACCGAGGAGGCCACGTGCCGCAGCAGGCGCAGCGACAGCTCGCGCTCGTCGGGCGCCTCGGCCCGCTCTCCCAGGAGCACCATCATGTCTTCGAGGTTCTCCTCGCCGATGGCGGCGACGAACTCCAGCTCCAGGGCCCGTCCGTCGCGGTTGGCGAAGACGAGGAGACGCCGCTTCGACCCGGCTTCGTCCCCCTCTTCCGGCATGCCGAGGCTCAACAAGGTCTCCTCCCCGGCCAGGCACAGGCGGTCGATGGCCCTCTCGCTCCAGCCCATGCGGCCGGCGCTCTCGCGCAGGAAGGCTTCCACCCCCGGCACGGCGGCCTGGTCCAGGTCCATCTCGATGCGCCGCCGGCGCGGGCGGGTCAGCTCCATGAACAAAGTCAGGACGATGGCGACCAGGCCCCCGGTGGTCATGCCGTTGCCCAGCAGCACCCGCCCGGTCTCGCCGAGGGAGTCGGCGAAGATCGCCTGGTTCTGGAACCCCGTCCCGATCCAGAAGGCGAGGCCGGCCACCGTGGCCTTGCGGTAGTCGATCCCGTCCTGGACGACGATCCTCATGCCCTGCACGAAGAGCAGGGCCAGCAGCATGGTGAGGTAGGCGGCGGCCACGGGATTGGGGATGGTCAGGGGAAGGGCCGTCATCTTGGGCATGAAAGCCAGGACAGCCAGGACGATGCCGATGCACACGCCGACATTGCGGGAGGCCACCCCGGTCATCTCCGCCAGGGGAATGCTCGAGGAGTAGGTCGTGTTGGGCACCGTCGCCGCGACCCCGGAGAGCAGGTTGCCCACCCCGTCGGCGGCGACCGCTCCCTGCACGGTGCGGAAGTCGACGGCCCTCTCCGCCCGCCAGGAGACCCGCTGGATGGCCACGGCGTCGCCGATCGTCTCGATGGCCCCCACGAGGGTCACGAAGATGAAGGCCGGCAGCAGGGCCCAGAAAGCGGTCCCGAGGTCCCACTCGAGTCCCCGCCAGCCCCCGGCGGGAACCCCCACCCACGCGGAGGAGGCGATGGGCTCCACGTCATACAGGCCGAAGAGCGACGCCGTGCCGCAGCCGGCGACGATGCCGACGACGGGGGCCCACAACCGCCAGGCTCCCGAGGCCCGCAGCCCCAGGGCCGCCACCACCGCCAGGGTGACCCCGGCGGTCACCGGGGCCGCGGCCGGCGGCGTCCCCTCGGGCACGTCCGAGAGCATGTCGAAGGCGATGGGCATGATGGTGACGGCGATGAGCATGATCACCGTGCCGGAGACGACCGGCGTGAGGATGCGCCGCAGCAGCGACAGCCGCGCCGACAGGGCGAACTGGAACAGGGACGAGACGACGACGAGGGCGGCCAGCAGCGGCGGCCCCCCCTCCACCAGGGCCGCGACGCAGACGGCGATGAAAGCCCCGGAGGTGCCCATGATGAGCACGTGCCCGGAGCCGATGCGCCCGAGGCGGACCGCCTGCAGCACGGTGGTGAAGCCGCTGATGATCAGGGCCGCGAAGATCGCCCAGGTCAGGTAGGAGTCGTCCTGGTCCGCCGCCCGGATCACGATGGCGGGAGTCAGGACGATCCCCGCCAGGACGAGCATGGCCGCCTGCACGCCCAGGCCGATGGAGAGGGGATGCGGCGGCTGCTCGTCGGGCTGGTAGCGGATCCCCGTGGGGCTGGTCCGGTCCTCGGCAGGCATGGGTCTCAGGCCTCGTCGTCGTCCGGGTCGAGGACCCGGCAGTCGGTGGGGGTCCAGCCGATGCGGATCCGGTCACCGGCGAGCACGGCGCCGTGGCCGACGACGTTGGGGATCTTGGCGATGAAGTCGTCGCGCCCGCAGACGCCCAGGCGCAGGCGCAGATGGTCGCCGAGGAAGGTGATGTCCTCGATGACGGCCTCCAGCACGTTGGTGTAGAGTCCGGGCTCGGGCGAGACGGCGACGCGCTCGGGGCGGATGGAGAGGGTGGTGGCGTCCCCCGGCCCGCAGGGGGCCACCCGCAGGGCCTGGATGATCTCGCCGCCGCACTCGACCTCGCAGATCTCCCCGTCCACGGCGTTCACGCGGCCGTGGAGGCGGTTGTTCTCGCCGATGAAGCGGGCCACGAAGGAGCGCTCCGGCTCCTCGTAGAGGGCCTCGGGCCCGGCGATCTGCTCGATGCGGCCGCCGCGCAGGACGGCGATGCGGTCGGACATGACCATCGCCTCCTGCTGGTCGTGGGTGACGTAGACCACGGTCACGCCGAGGCTCTGGTGAATGCGCCGGATCTCGTACTGCATCTCCTCGCGCAGCCTCCGGTCGAGGGCGCCGAGGGGCTCGTCCATCAGCACCAGGTCGGGATCGAAGATCAGGGCGCGGGCGATGGCCACCCGCTGCTGCTGGCCGCCGGAGAGCTGGGCCGGCCGGCGGTCCTGGAAACCCTCGAGGCGGACCAGCGCCAGGGCGCGCTCGACGCGCTCGCCGCACTCCTCCGCATCGAGGCCCCGCACCTGGAGGGGGAAGGCGAGGTTGCGGCCCACCGTCATGTGCGGGAAGAGGGCGTAGTTCTGAAAGACCATGCCGATGCCGCGCTTGCGCGGCGGCAGGTCGTGCACCGGGCGGCCGTCGATGCGGATCGTGCCCGAGGTGGGGGTCTCGAAGCCGGCGAGCATCATCAGGCAGGTGGTCTTGCCCGAGCCCGAGGGCCCGAGGAGGGTGAGGAACTCCCCCTTCCGGACCCGCAGGTCGACGTGGCTCACCACGAGGGTGCGGCCGTCGTAGCTCTTGCAGACGTCCTCGAAGGCGACGTAGGCGCGATCCTCGGCGCCGGCTGCCGGCTCGGGCGGCGGGGCTTTTGCGGGACTCATGCCAGACCCCCACGGCGCAGGTCCATGGCCAGGGCGCGGAAGCCGCGCACCCGGTGGACGGTGCACAGGTCGGCGTCGTGCTGGTCGCCGGAGTCGCGGCTGGTGCGCGACAGCACCACCAGATCCTCGCCGTCGACGACGGCGCTCGGGTACATGAAGCTGCGGTGCGCGTGGTCGGGCCAGCGCGCCACGCAGCCGGCGGGGAACCAGTTGAGGCAGTCGACGCCGTAGTGCAGGAACAGCCACCGGCGCTCGTTTCCCGGTCCGCCGTGGTAGCCGGTCTCGCGCATGCGCGCGCCCCATCCCAGCAGGTCCTGCGAGTTCGTCGCCAGGTTGCTCAGCATCCAGTACATGCCCCCGGGCCGGTCGTGGATCAGGTAGAACTTGCACTGCGCCCCCGGCCAGCCGGCGAACTGGGTGAAGGAGAGGCGGTTCGCCTCCGGGTCGTAGTCGAGGACGGCGGCGACGTTGGCGGTGGCGTACTCGTCGATGACGCAGCGGGTGAAGACGCGGATCCGGGAGCCGACCTCCACGGTGTTGGGCTCCAGCCAGACGAGGGGGTCCGGCCAGCCGCGGTAGAGCTCGGCCCGGTCGCCTTCGGGATAGAGGCCCCGCGTGAGGGAGCGGGGCAGGGGGGGCGCCTCGACGATGTTGGAGAGGCTCCAGGCGGCGGGGTCCAGCGGCGACTTCCGCCGGTCGATGCGGACCATCACCTTGCCGCCGTGGGTGCGCTCGGGCAGGTCCCGGTCCATGGCCCAGTAGACGCAGTCGGGCCTGAGCAGCATGGCGGTGGAGATGTTCCACAGCGGCCCCTCGAGGACGCGCACCGGATCGGACCAGGACTGCCCGCGGTCGCGGCTGTGGGCGATGAGGACATCCTGATGGCAGGTCTCCTGGGCGAAGAGGTAGAGCTCGCCGTCGAGGACGAAGGGCGTGCCCTCCTCGAAGGGGAGGGAGGGCAGCTCGTCCCAAGCGGAACCGCCGTCGGAGCTGCGCAGCATCCGCAGGTGGCGGCCCGTGCCGCGGCCGGGGCGCCCCCACTCGGGGGCCGCGATGAGCAGGGTGCCGTCGTCGAGGCGGGTCATGTCCGGGTCGTGGAAGAACAACCGCCCGGGATCGGGGACCCTCGCGGCGACGGCGAAGTCCTGGGCGAGGGGCTCGACGTTGGGGTTGGCCATGCCGGGGCCGCGCTTCAGGAGACCATGCGCCGCAGCACCGTCTGCAGGATCCCGCCGTTGCGGTAGTACTCCAGCTCCACCGGTGTGTCGATGCGGCAGACCGCCGTGAACCGCTTCTCCTCGCCGCCCGGTCCCCGGGCGACGACCTCGACCGAGGCGCCGGGCTGCAGGTCGTCGCCGGCGGCGATGTCGAAGACCTCCTCGCCGCTGAGGCCCAGGCCGTGGCGGGTCTCGCCGGCGGCGAACTCCAGGGGCAGGATCCCCATGCCGATCAGGTTCGACCGGTGGATGCGCTCGAAGCTCTCGGCGATCGCCGCCCTCACCCCCTGCAGTAGCGGCCCCTTGGCGGCCCAGTCGCGGCTGGAGCCGGAGCCGTACTCGGCGCCGGCGAGGACGATGGTGGGCACTCCCTCGGCCTGGTAGCGCTGCGCCGCCTCGTAGATGGTCATCCGCTCGTCCGACGGGAGGTGCCGGGTGAGGCCGCCCTCGACGCCGGGCACCAGCTCGTTGCGGATGCGGATATTGGCGAAGGTGCCCCGCATCATCACCTCGTGGTTGCCGCGGCGCGAGCCGTAGCTGTTGAAGTCGCGGCGCTCCACGCCCTTCGACTCCAGGTAGCGGGCGGCGGGGCTGCCGGGGGCGATGGAGCCCGCCGGGGAGATGTGATCGGTGGTGACGCTGTCGCCGAGGCTGGCCAGCACCCGGGCCCCGGTGATCGGCCGGATCGGCGAGACCTCGCGGCTCAGGCCCTCGAAGAACCCGGGCCGGCGGATGTAAGTGCTGGCCTCGTCCCAGGCGTAACGCTCGCCCTCGGGGACGGCGATGCGGTTCCAGGTCTCGTTGGCCGAGAACACGTTGCCGTACTCCTCCTCGAACATCCGCGCCTGCACCGAGCGCGCCATCTCGGCGCGGATCTCCTCCTGGGTGGGCCACAGGTCGCGCAGGAAGACGTCGCCGCCGTCCCCGCGGCCGAGGGGCTCGCTGTCGAAGTCGATGTCGACGCGCCCGGCGAGGGCGAAGGCGACCACCAGCGGCGGCGAGGCCAGGAAGTTGGCCCGCGTCTGGGGGTGCACGCGGCCCTCGAAGTTGCGGTTGCCGGAGAGCACCGAGCAGACCACCAGGTCCTCGTCGGCGATCGCCTTCTCGATGCTGTCGTGGAGGGGGCCGGAGTTGCCGATGCAGGTGGTGCAGCCGTAGCCCACGGTGTGGAAGCCGAGGGCCTCCAGGTCCTCCACCAGGCCCGCCGCCTCGAGGTAGCGGGTGACCACCCGCGAGCCCGGGGCGAGGCTGGTCTTCACGTACGGCGGCACGCTCAGCCCCCGGGCGACGGCGTTGCGCGCCAGCAGGCCCGCCGCCAGCATCACCGAGGGGTTGCTGGTGTTGGTGCACGACGTGATCGCCGCCAGCACGACCCCGCCCTCGGGCAGGTCCGCCTCCCCCTGGTCGCCGAGGTCGACGGAGGCGCTGCGGCCCTCGGCGTGCACGTCGAAGCTCTCCTTGAGGGCGGTGCCGAAGGCGGGCTTCATGCTCTTGAGAGGCACCCGGTCCTGTGGCCGGGTGGGGCCGGCCAGACTCGGCTCCACTGTGGACATTTCGAGGCTCAGCCTCTCGCTGAAGACGGGGTCCGGCGTCTCCGGGCCGTAGAGCATGCCCTGGGCTTCCATGTAGGCGCGCACGCGCTCGACGGCGGCGGCCTTGCGGCCGGTCTGCCGCAGGTAGGCCAGGGTCTCCTCGTCCACGGGGAACAGCCCCACGGTGGCGCCGTACTCGGGGGCCATGTTGGCGATCGTCGCCCGGTCCGCCAGGCTCAGCTGCGCCAGCCCGGGGCCGAAGAACTCGACGAACTTCCCCACCACGCCGTGGGCGCGCAGCATCTGCGTCACGGTGAGCACCAGGTCGGTGGCCGTGGTCCCTGCCGGCAGCCGGCCCGTCAGCTCGAAGCCGACGACGTGGGGCAGGAGCATGTAGATCGGCTGGCCGAGCATGACCGCCTCGGCCTCGATGCCGCCCACGCCCCAGCCGACGACGCCGAGACCGTTGATCATGGTGGTGTGGCTGTCGGTACCGACCAGGCTGTCGGGGATCCAGACCTCGCCGCCGTCGCCGGGGGCGGCCTGCACCACCTGGGCCAGGTACTCCAGATTCACCTGGTGCACGATCCCGGTGGCCGGCGGCACGACACGGAAGTTGTCGAACGACTCCTGGCCCCAGCGCAGGAACTCGTAGCGCTCGCGGTTGCGCTCGAACTCGCGGCCGGCGTTCAGCTCCAGGGCCTTCCGCAGGCCGTAGTAGTCGACCTGCACCGAGTGGTCGATCACCAGGTCGACGGGGATCAGGGGGTTCACCGCCCGGGGGTCGCCGCCAAGCTCGACGATGGCGTCGCGCATGGCCGCCAGGTCGACCACGGCCGGCACGCCGGTGAAGTCCTGCATCACCACGCGGGAAGGCTTGAAGGGGATCTCCTCCCGGCCCGCCGTCTCCGGGCTCCAGCGGGCGATGCGCTCCACGTCCTCGGCGGTGATCTCGTAACCGTCGCACTGCCGCAGGGCCGCCTCGAGGAGGATCCGGATCGAGTAAGGCAGCCGCGAGACCGGGGCGACGCCTTCCTCCTCCAGCTTCCGTATGCGGTAGACGACGCCTTCGCCGGCGCCGCCGGCGCTCACCGTGGTCCGCGCTCCGTAGATGTCCTCGGCCATGGGGATCCCTTGTCCATTATGGTAGTTACCGAGCCGGCGTACGAAGCGGGCGGCCCCCCGGGATGTCAACCGCCGCGCATCGGCGGCGCCCGCTTGACCGCCCCGGGGCGCGGGGATAGCCTGTCCGCCCATGCCCGATTCCCTCAGCCAAGGCGGCCTGCTCTGGTCGGGCCAGCACTGGATCGCCTACCTGCGCCGGCCCGGGAGCCAGGACCACACGGGCATGGTCAGCCTCTACCGCGGCGACACCTCGCCCGCCGGCTCCGGCACCGCCGCCTTCGTGCAGGTCCCCGGGACCGATGGGTTCACCGGCCTGTGCACGGACAACCGCGAATTCGCCGAGTTCGTGCGCCAGACGCAGGTCGTGCCCACCTCCCCCTTCGACCGCGGCATGGAGCTGGTCGAGGCCCGCCTGTCGCCCGGGGGCGACATCCGCAGCGAGCCCGCCTGGGAGATCGACGCCGGAGGCCGCCGCATCGATGTCTGCTGGCGCGAGCTGGACCCGCCCCTCGTGGGGCCTCCCACCGCCCATCCGCGGATCGTCTTCACGATCCTGGTCTTCGCCGGCGGCGGCTCGATCCGTCTCGACGGGCGGGACGTGGGCGGCGAGGCCTACCCGCGCGACACCTGGGCCCGCACCCTCGGCCGGCCGCGCTCCTCCTGCTGCTTCGCCCTGGCCGAGACGATGATCGCCGAGGACGGCTGAGCCGCCAGCCGCTTCAGCGGCTCAGCCCCATGCGCTCGAACTGCTCCGCCGGCGCGTCGCACTCGGCCATGAGCCTGGCCATCTGGCCGCCGAGCCGCTCCACAACCTCCGCATCGTCGAGGGGACTCTCCTGCTTCGGGTCGGCCTGCAGGTCGTAGAGCAGGTCACCCACGTCGCCCTCCACCGGTTGCGAGATGTTGCCCCCCGCCGGCAGACGCAGGGTGGGCATCCCCCGGGTGAAGGAGAAGGGGTCGGCGAGTCCGGCCTCCGGCAGCCGCCCCTTGTAGCCGCGCATCGCCGTGGGCAGGAGGGTGTAGGCGTTGAGTGGCTGGTTGCCGGGGGTGCGGCAGGTGCGGTAGTAGACGTGGCGGCCGTCGGTGACGTTCACGCGGTTGCCGTGGTAGCCGAAGATGGCGGCGTCGCGCACGGGCCGGTCCCCGGCGACGACGCCGGCCAGGTCGTGGCCGCGCATGCCCTCGGTGGGCTCCTGGCCGAAGAACCGGAGCAGCGTCGGCCCCAGGTCGATGGCCGGCTGCACCAGGGCGTTGCGGGTCTGTCCCGCCGCCCCCGGGCTGCGCGGGTCCCAGACGAAGAACGGGGTGTGGCTCAGCTCCTCGTACAAGGGCGGCCAGTTCTTGGCGTAGCCGCCGTGCTCTCCCAGCAGGAAGCCGTGGTCGGTCCACAGGACCAGCATCGTGTCGTCCCACATGCGGTGGCGGTCCATGAGGTCGAGGACGTCGCCGAGGCTGGCGTCGCACTTGGAGACCAGGGCGGCGTAGTTGCGGCGCACCTCGGCGACCTGCTCCGGGGTCTCGCGGACCGGACCGTACGACGGCCAGTCGAAGAGGGGGCCGTCGTAGTCGGAGGGGTAGAGGTCCTGGTAGCGGCGGTTGCTGAAGAACGGCTCGTGGGGGTCGAAGCACTCGATCTGCAGGAACCAGTCGTCCTCGCCGGCGTTGGTCTCGATGAAGCGGCAGCCGGCCTCGAAGGTGCGGCTCTGGGGCAGGTCGGCCTCGCGGCGCTGGAAGGGGCGGTTCACCCAGTCGCTGCGGCGCCCCTTCTGGTTGAGGTTCTCCGGCACCTCGGGGTCGGCGACCTGGCCGATGTGGGGGTCCCCCTCCTGGCCGCGGTAGAACTCCCACGAGCTGTAGCGGCCGTGGTAGGTGGCGCCGCCGTCCTCCCAGTAGTGGTAGTGATCGGAGCACAGGTGGGTGTAGACGCCGGCCTCCTGCAGCATCTGCGGCACCGAGTCGTCGAAGGGCTCCAGCGGCCCCCAGGGGCAGTGCAGGAAGTTGGGCCGCCCCGTGTGCAGGTCGCGGCGCGCCGGCATGCACGGCATGGAGCAGACGTAGCTGGTGGAGAAGGTGGCGGCGCGCTCGGCGAGGCGGCGGAAGTTGGGCGCCTGCACCCAGGTGTCGGGAGCGTAGGGCGGCAGCATGTGGCGGTTGAGGGAGTCGAACATCACCATGATGCAGCGCATGGAGGATCTCCTGTGCGATGTGGGCGGCGGCCGCCGGGGCCGTCCTGACTCGGGACCGCGGGCGGGCTACCTTTCCCGGATGACCCGGAGACTCGCGGACAAGGCGGCGCTCGTCACCGGCGCCGGCTCCGGCATCGGCCGGGCGACGGTGCACCGGTTCCTCGAGGAGGGGGCCCGCGTCGCCGCCGCCGACATCGACTCCGCAGCCCTGGAGACCCTGGCGGGCGAGGCGGAAGCGCCCGAGGGCCGCCTCCTCGAGATCGCCGGCGACGTCTCGGAACGCGCCGACAGCGAGCGGATCGTGGCCGCGGCGGTTAGCGCCTTCGGCCGCCTGGACATCCTCGTGAACAGCGCCGGCATCACGCCGCGCACCGTCGATCCGGCCGCCGACTTCGACGAGCGCTGGGACGCGGTGATGCGGGTCAACGCCCGGGGAACCTTCCTGATGTGCCACGCCGCCGTCAAGGAGATGCGCCGGACCGGGGGCGGCGCCATCGTCAATCTCGCCTCGGTCATGGGGCTGGTGGGCTACCCCACCTCCCTGCCCTTCTCCGACGGCTTCACCGCCTATCCGCACAGCAAGGGCGCCATCGTCCAGCTCACCCGCGACATGGGCGTGCGCCTGGCGGCGGAGGGCATCCGCATCAACGCCGTCTGCCCCGGCTTCGTGTACACGCCGCTCACCGCCAACGTCACCGGCGACGAAGAGGTCCACGCCGCCATGCGGCGCCTCCACCCCCTCGGGCGCATGGGCCAGCCGGAGGAGATCGCCCGCGTCATCGCCTTCCTCGCCTCCGACGAGGCGAGCTTCATCGTCGCCGCGGCGATCCCCGTCGACGGCGGCTACACCGCCCAGTAGCCGAGCCCCAGGCCGCCCGCCCCGGGCGGCGGGCTCAGTCCCGGTGCAGCCTGGCGATGCCGATGGCGCGCTCGCCGGAGCCCGAGTACAGCAGGTAGAGCCGGCCGTCCTCCTCGTAGATCCCCGGGTCGCGCAACTGGTGCACGAGGCCGGCCACGGCGCCGGGGCGCGACGGCTCGACCGGCGCACCCGCCCCCTCCCAGTCCAGCTCCGGCCGCAGCACCAGCCGTTCGGGGCCAGGCTGCCACTTCTCCCACGGCCGTGACAGGTCCACCGCCGACACCAGGATGCGCTCCGGCGAGTCCCCCTTGCGCGAGTAGAACAGGTGCAGGGTGTCGCCGTCGACCCAGGCGGCGGCGTGGCGGCACCCCGGAAGGATGGCCGGTCCCTCCTCGAAGGCGGTGAGCCCGTCTCGGGAGCGCAGGAACAGACCGCCGCCCGGGCCCGGGCTCATGGCACAGGCGTAGAACCGCCCCCCGTGGGGAAAGACGCGGAAGTAGGACGGCCCCAGGTCGGCGGGGTTCACCTGCCAGGACAGGCCGTCCTCCGACAGAGCCGCGTGCGACCGCTGTTCCCCTCGCCCCGTGGGCTGGTGGAAGTACATGCGCAGCCGGCGCGCCGCCGTGTCGACGTGCACGTCGGGGCTGGCGATGTGGTGGAGGCCGGGGCCCCGGTCCATGTGCAGGACCCCGGGCTCGGGGAGCACCGTCCACGGCCCCGCGAGGTCGTCGGCCCAGGCCATGCGCAGGTAGTGCCCTCCGTGGTGGGCGAAGTAGAGGTAGTAGCGCCCCAGGGGCCGCGGGATCCACGGGGGCACGCGGATCAGGGACGGTCCGTTGATGTTGGCTCCGCGCCCGCCCTCCAGGCCCGGGAGACGGGCGTGGATGATGGGCTCGGGGGAGAGGCGCTCGGCCCGGAAGTGGGTCAGGAGGCGCTCCGGCAGGGGTGAGGGGTGGCCGGCGTCGAAGCTGGCGCCGCCCCTGCCCAGGCAGTCGATGCGGCTGTCCCGGCAGGGAGGATTGTCCTACCGTCAGAAAGGTGCAGACCCTCGATCACCGCAAGCGCCTGTTCGTCGACATGGAGGACGTGGACGGCGCGGAGAGCGTGGAGCGCATGTTCCACGCCGCCGTCAAGCACCCGGACCCCGTGCTGCGCCAGGAAGCGGCCTGGGAGCGCCACACGGGGATGACGGCGTCGGTGATCCACGACGAGGAGGAGGGGCTCTTCAAGGCTTGGTACATGGGCGGCCACTACGAGGAGGGCTGCGGCCACGTGCAGTGCCTGGCCACCTCGCCCGACGGCATCCACTGGGAGCGGCCGGAGCTGAGGCTGCACGAGGCCCTCGGGTCGAGGCGCAACAACATCGTCATCCCGGCATCCCACCACGAAGGCCAGGACCACTGGGAGTCGATGCTGAGGGACCCCGCCGACCCGGACCCGAGCCGCCGCTACAAGGCCCTCGGCTGGTCGAGCTACGACTGGGACGGGCCGCGCTCCGGCATCTACTCGGCCACCTCGCCGGACGGTCTGCGCTGGGAGCACTCGCCGGACCCCCTCTTCCGCTATCACCCGCGGCCGGGCACCGACGACCTGGGCCCCGTGGGCGACGCCCAGTCGCTGATGATCGACGCCGACGCCGGGCGCTGCGTCGCCTTCCTGCGGGGCCAGCCCGAGCGCCTGCTGAGCGTCAGCCGCGACTTCGTCACCTGGACCCCGCCGCGCCCCTTCCTGGCCCCCCTGCACGAGGAGGAGGCCCTCTACAACAACACCGGCTTCCCCTACGGCGCCCACTACCTCGGCGTCCTCACCCACTTCGACAAGCGCCGCCTGCGGCAGACCCAGAGTCTGCGGCTGCTGACCAGCCGCGACGGCGAGCGCTGGAACCGGGCGCCGGCCGAAGAGCCCCTCGTCGGCCTGGGGGAGATCGGCGAGTGGGACCGCTTCCAGATCATGCTCACCGGCGCGCCCCCCGTCGCCGTGGGCGACCGGCTCTACATCTACTACCGGGGCACCCCCCGCCGGCATGCCAAGATCCCCCGCGAGTACGACCCCCGGATCGCCGCCGACCAGCACACGGGGACGATGTCCATCGGCCTCGCCTTCCTGCGCCTCGACGGCTTCGCCTCGGTGGCCGGCAGCTTCGACGGAGGGCGGCTGACGACGCGTCCCTTCGAGCTGGCGGGCGGCGAGCTGCGGGTCAACGCCAAGGCGGACCACGGGTCGCTGCGGGTGGAGCTGCTCGACGAGGAGGAAGGCGTCCTGCCCGGGTACGGCGCCGACCGCTGCGTCCCCATCGAGGAGGACGGGGTCGACCTGCCGGTGCGCTGGTGGGGAGCCCGCGGGTTGCCGCCGGGGCCGGTGCGGCTGCGGCTCCACCTCGTCAACGCACGGCTCTACTCCTACTGGGTATCCCCGGACTGACCGGCCTCCGCCGGCTCGGCTGAGCGTGAGTGACTCGGCGGCATAGTTCCGGACTTTGAGCGGATCTCGCCCGGGAAGCCGCTCCCGGGCCTACTTCAGCAGCCCAGCCTTGCGCTGGTCCACCACATCCCCGCTCCACAGACGGACCACGTAGACGCCGCTGGCCAGGGGCCGCCCCGGCCTACTTCAGCAGCGCGATCTTGCGCTGATCCACCACATCCCCGCTCCGCAGGCGCACCACGTAGGCGCCGCTGGCCACGGGCCGGCCCCGGGCGTCGAGACCGTTCCAGAGCGCCCGATGCTCGCCGGCGGGCACCCAGCCGTCGACCAGCCGCCGGAGGCGCTGCCCCGTCATGGAGAACACCTCCAGACGCACGGAACCCGCCGTCTCGATCCGGTACGGGATGGTGACCCGGTGGTTGAAGGGGTTCGGCCAGGGCGCCTCGAGCGCGGCCGCCGCCGGCAGGGCGGCCAGGGGGCCGGTCACGGCGGTGCCCGCGTCCCCGGTCCAGGCCCTCACGTAGCCGTCCGTGGTGAGCGCCACGAGGTCGAGGAAGCCGTCGGCGTCGACGTCGGCCAGGGCCGGGTCGCTCGGCCGGCCCCCGGTCTCCAAGGTCCAGGCGTTGCGCAGCTCGCCGGCCTCCAGCTCCACCATGGCCAGGCCGGGCGGCCCGGGGAGGGCCCAGCGGCGTCCGCCCAGCCCGAGGAGGAACTCGTCCCGGCCATCGCCGTCGAGGTCGCCGGAGACCACGTCGGTCGTGGCGGGACCCAGGTCGATCGCCTGCAGCACGGCGCCGTCCGCGGGCTCCAGCAGTTGCACGCCCTCCGCGGTGGAGGCCAGCAGCTCCAGGTCGCCGTCGCCGTCGGCGTCACCCGGAACCATGAGCGACTGCACCTGGGTGTTGTTGAGGTAGTCGGTCTGCCACCAGACGTCGCCGGCGGCCGAGAGCACGGCGTTCAGGTAGCCGCAGTGGCCCCAGATCAGCTCCGGGGCCGGGTCCCCGAAGAGGTCGACCAGCGCCGGGAAGGCGTAGCCCACGAAGGCGGGGGCGGCGAACATGGGCGACAGCCCCTCCCCGTAGGCCTGGCGCACGACCTGGGCGTCGCCGGTGACGCCGTCGACCACGTGCAGCCGGTCCGGCCACATGACGACGATCTCCTCCAGGCCGTCGCCGTCGACGTCCCCGGCGGCGCTCGGATGGCCTCCGAGGCTGCGGCCGCTGCCGTCGACGGGCAGGGTGTAGCCGTTGCTCTCCCAGACGACGGCGCCGGTCCCGCCGTCGAGGAGGAAACCGACCTCGCTGCCGATCTTGCCGCGGCGCAGGGTGACGAAGACGTCGTTGCGCCCGGCCTCGCGGAAGTGGCCGGTGTTCCACCAGGAGAGGCCGCTGAAGTTCCAGATCGGCATGCTGCCGTCGAATCCGTCGAAGACGGTCTGCCAGAGTACCTCGCCCGTGGCGGTGACCGCCGCCAGGCTGGCGTTGCCGCTGGGCGCCTCGCGGGCGAAGAGCGTCTCCAGGGAGCCGTCGCCGTCGAGGTCGGAGGCGACCACTCCCCAGTGCCAGGGGGCGCTGTTCGTCTGGCCGTGGCCCTGCATCTGCCAGCGGACGCGGGCCTCGCCGTCGCCGCGCCGGGGCGCCTCCAGGCAGAGGACCTCCTCGTTGGCCGTCTGCACCACCACCTCGATGGTACCGTCGCCGTCGAGATCGGCGACCACCGGTGTGCCGGCGGGGGTGAAGCTCTGCCGGCTGAACTGGTGCAGCCGGGCCCCGGCGCCTTCCACCATGAGCGACTGCCCGGCGCCCCCCCGGCCCTTCCACGATACCAGCGCGGCGGGGCCCTCCTCGCCGGTGGCCGCGGCCTCCGCCTGCAGACGGGCGCCCTCCGGGCCCCGGAGGGTCCACAGGTCCCGCACGGCGCCGCCGGCGCCCGCACCCCAGGCGGTCAGGGCCTCTCCCTCCGCGGCGGGGGTGACGACGAAGAAGTCGGACCGGCCGTCGCCGTCGGCGTCACCGGTGACGGCGGTGCGCAGACCGTCGGAGGCGCTCGTGTTCACCGTCAGGGGCAACTCGTCGAGGGGCCGGCTGCTGAAGGCGGCGCGGTCGTGCCGCCAGCGCTCCACGGGGCCGCTCGGGTCGAGGGTCAGCACCGAGACCGGCGCATAGGGCGGCAGGGCTTCTCCCTCGGCCTGGGACAGGAACCACTCGGGGCGGCCGTCGGCATCGATGTCGTGCAGGCCGTGGAGGTAGCGCCCGGGGAAGTCGTGGTCCGTCTCGCCGCTGAGGGCGTCGACGGCGATCGTGTGCCAGAGGCGGTCGCCGGTATCGTCGTAGACGCTGTAGACGACCTCCACGGCGCCGTCCCCGTCGGCGTCGAGGAAGACCGAGGGCCGGGGGCGCACCACCTTCGTCGTCTGCGAGGGATCGGGCTCGATCTCGCGGATCCAGAGCAGGGTCAGCCGGCGGCCGTCGTTGTCGATGACCTCGGCGTGCATGCTGAAGTCGGCGACGACGGCGAACTCGGGATACGGATCGTCGTCGATGTCGGCGGCGGCGAAGTGGCCGTAGTTGCGGTAGTCGTGGTAGCGCAGCTCCATCATCGTCTCGCCCGTGGCGCCGTGGAAGACGAGGATGCGGTAGTGGGTGGCCACCGCCAGGTCGAGCTGCCCGTCGGCATCGGCGTCGACGACGAGGACGTTCGGGGCCCATGTGTTCTCGAAGGGCTCGGTCTCCCACACGACGCGGGGCTCACCCGTGTCGTAGGCCAGGAGACGGCCCCGCTTCGGCTCCGCCCCTCCGTCGGAGAAGGAGTCGCCCATCTCGAAGCGCTGCAGACCGGGAACGCCGGGCAGGATGGCGGCCACCTTGTAGGCGTTGTACGCGTGCATGGGGACGAGAGCGCCGTCGCCGGCCAGGTCGTGGAGCGGCGGACCCAGCCCCCAGGCCGACTGCTCGCGGCCGAGCCAGCCGGCGTCGAGGCCACCCGGGAAGGGCAGTTGCAGGACCGGCGCACCCGCACCGGGAGTCACCGAGGCGTAGCCCTCCCAGGCGGCGATGTCATGGCGCCAGGCCTCGGCGGGAGGACCGTCCGTCATGCGGCCGGTGCCGGCGGCGCGGCCGCTCATGTGCCGATCGCCGCGCAGCTGCAGCCAGCCGGATCCCTCGGCGGCGGCCGGAGCGGCGGCGGCCGCCACGAGAAGGAGCAAGGTCGAGATCGCCGTCATGGCTCGATCCCCTGGGCTCGAGTGAGGCGCGCACCAGGCGGTGGCCCATCCGCGCCGGCCGGCCGCGGCGTAGGTCCACATCGCGATTGCGGCGGCGACCAGAAGCCGCTGCGCAACGGCTTCCCCAAGCTACCCCGGCCGCCGCGCGGACCCCATCGGGACGGCGGAGCCGCGGTGTCGAGACTGTGGCCGGCGCCGACCAGAAGCCGCCGCGCAACGGCTTCCCCAGGCTACCCCGGCCGCCGCGCGGGCCCCATCGGGACGGGGGCGCCGCGGTGTCGAGACTGTGGGCGGCGCCGACCCGGAGCCGCTGTACCGCGCCTTCCCAAGCTACCCCGGCCGACGGCGGCGAGCCACACCGCTCGCCGCCGTTGTCGCCCTCCGAGCCCACGGCTACAATCTGCCGCCATGCGCTTCCCCGACATCGGTCTGAGCGTGCCCCGCGTGCTGCTGCCGCGCCCGGAGGTGGATCTCGAGGAGTGGGCGGTCATCGCCTGCGACCAGCACACCTCGAACCCGGAGTACTGGGAGGAGGCCGCCCGCCTCGTGGGGGACCGGCCCTCCACCCTGCACCTGGTCTTCCCCGAGGCCTTCCTGGAGGCGCCCGGCCGCGGGGCCCGCATCCGCCGCATCCACGGGCAGATGGAGTGCTACCTCCGGGACGGGGTCCTGCAGCCCCGGGAGCCCGGCTTCGTGCTGGTGGACCGGCGCACGCCGCACGCTGCCTCCCGCAAGGGCCTGATCGCGGCCCTCGACCTGGAGCGGTACAGCTTCGCGCCGGACGCCTCGACCCTGATCCGCACGACGGAAGGGACCGACCCCGGGCGCCTGCCGCCGCGGGTGGAGGTGCGGCGAGGGGCGGCCCTGGAGATCCCCCACATCCTCGTCCTCATCGACGACCCCGGGGCCACCGTCATCGAGCCCCTGTTCGAGAGAGCGCTGCCCCTGCTCTACGACACCGAGCTGATGCTGGGTGGCGGCGGCGTGCGCGGCTGGCACGTGGGCGAGGACGAGGCGATCCGCCAGGTGGCCGACGCCCTCACCCGCCTCGCCTTGCCGGAGGCCATGGGCGAGCGCTACGGCATTGAGACCGGGGCCCCGGCGCTCTACGCCATGGGCGACGGCAACCATTCCTTCGCCGCGGCGCGGGAGGTGTGGAACGGGGTCAAGGCCGAGGCCGGCGGTGTCGACGCGGCGACCGGCCACCCCTCGCGCCACGCCCTCGTGGAGCTGGTCAACCTGCACGACCCCGGGCTGCGCTTCGAGCCGATCCACCGGGTGCTCTTCGGCGTCGACGGCGAAGAGTTGACTCGGGAGATGGAGGCCTTCTTCCGGGGCCAGGGCTCCACCCCCCGGACCGATGTCTTCGACTCCCCCGGCTCCTGGCGCCGCGCCCGGGAGGACCTCGGCGCCCGCGGCCTGCATCACCTGCCCTTCGTCGCCGGACGCGAGGACGGCCCTCCCCGCTGGGGGATCGTCGTGGTCCACGACCCCCGGCACGACCTCGAGGCCGCTTCCCTGGACGCCTTCCTCACCGACCTCGGCTCCCGCCGCGGCCTACGCCTCGACTACATCCACGGCGAGGAGGAGGTGACCGAGCTGGGGACCCGCCCCGGCAACGCGGGGCTCCTCTCCCGGGCCCTCGACAAGCACGCCCTCTTCCGCACGGTGCTGCGCGACGGCCCGCTGCCGCGCAAGAGCTTCTCCCTCGGCGAGGCGGAGGAGAAGCGCTACTACATGGAGTGCCGGCGCCTGATCCCCTGACGGCGGCGATTGACAGGAGGGACCCCAAAGCGTCGCTTACCCCCCGGCAGCATGAAGCCGCACGGCCCCGCGGCAAGGAGGTGTCCCATGCTCCGCAAGTCCCTGCCTTCCATCCTGTTCCTCGCCCTCTGCGTCCCTCCCCTTGCCGCCGCCGAGGACAGCCTCGTCGGCACTTGGGAGGCGAGCGGCGAGGTCGACGGAGTTTCCCTCACCACGCGCCTGGTCTTCCTGGACGACGGAAACTTCGAAGTCAGCAGCGTCAGCCGGACCGAAGATGGATACTGGAGGCTGCCGGAGGTGGTCTTCGAGGAAGACGACGACCTCACCGCTGCCGACGCCGATGCCCTGAACCAACTGTTCCGGGAGGCTTGGCCCGAGACCCCTCTGGAGGCCAGCACGCTCCTCGGCTCCGGTACCTACACGACCTCCGGCGACAGCCTCCGGCTGGAGTGGATCTCGGCCGACCTCAGGCTCGACGACAGGGATTTCACCGATTTCATGGTCTCGCACTGGATCCAGTTCGGTCTCACCTGGGAGGCGGCGATCCGGGCCTTCGAGGGACGCGACTTCCCCGAAGAGGACCGTCGGGCCCTCGAGGAGGAACTGACGGTCCTCTACCAGGACATCCTGACCGCGGTGTCGATCCTCGACGCCCTGAACGAGTCCCAGCCAAGAGCCTTCGAGCTTCGCGATGGCGGCGAGGTTCTGGTCCTTCACTACCCCGAGATCCCCGTGGACGCCCTGCTGTTCCAGCAGGCGGAGCCGCGCGTCAGACCGCAGGCCAAACCGCTGACCTACCGCCGCGTCGACGTCGCCAGCGCGGTCTCGCCCGCCACCTGGGGCGGCGTTAAGGCCACCCTGGCGCCCTGAATCCCACCGGCACGGCACCACCTCTCCCCCCACGACATCGAGGACAGCCGAGTAGACGCCTGAGGCTGTCCCGCCCGCCGTCTGCAGCACCGCAAGCGACCGAGTCCCCTTCGAGGAGACCTGCTCCCGGCCCGGCCGCCGCATGGCGGACCGGAGCCGTCCTGACGCGGGACCCGCCTGCCTCGAAGCTCTCTTCTTGCGCCTGAGGCAGCCGGTCCGCCCTCCGCCGCAAGACCCGCCCCCGACGGACCCGCAAGAGCTTCCCCCCGAAGCGCCCCCCGCCTCTCCCTGAGGGACCGGGCGGCCGTGGTCGGCGCCTTCCGCGCGCAATAGATTGACCGCGCCATGATGCCGAAGCCGACGACATGACGCCCTTCCAGTCCGTCGTCCTCGGCCTCGTCCAGGGTCTCACCGAGACTCTGCCCGTCTCCTCCACCGCCCACCTGCGCATCGTCCCCCACTACCTCGGGTGGGGCGACCCGGGCCTCGCCTTCTCCGCCGCCATCCACCTCGGCACCCTGGCGGCGGTCCTCGCCTTCTTCGCCGGGGACATCCGCCGCCTCGCCGGGGCCGCAGTCGAGGGGCTCCGCCGGCGGGACCTGCGCCACTCCCCGGAGTGCCTCACCGCCTGGGCGATCCTGCCGGCCACGGTGCCCGCCGTCGTCTGCGGCCTGGGGCTGAAGGGCTTCATCGCCGGCGACGCCCGCGCCCTCCCGGTCATCGCCTGGGCGCTGATCCTGCTGGCTCCCTGCCTGCTGCTGGCCGAGCGCCTCGGGCGCCGCCACCGCGACCTGACGGAGCTCTCCTTCTGGCGGATCCAGCTGATCGGGCTGTTCCAGGCCCTGGCCCTGATCCCGGGGGTGTCGCGGTCGGGCTCGACGATCATGGCGGGGCTCCTCGTCGGCCTGCGCCGCGAGCAGGCGGCGCGGTTCGCCTTCCTCCTCGGGCTGCCCGCCATCACCGGCGCCGGCCTGCTGGAGCTGATGGAGCTTCTCGGCGCCGGCCCGGGAGGCGAGCAGGTTCTCAGCCTGGTCATCGGCATCGCCGCCGCCGCGGTGAGCGGCTACGCCGCCATCGGCCTGCTGCTGCGACTTCTCGAACGCTTCGGCACCCCTCCCTTCGCCGCCTACCGCGTCGGGCTGGGTGCCTTCATCCTCTTGACCCAGCGCGCCTGAGGCGCCCAAGGAAGACCGCATGTACCCCAACCCGATCAAGCAGAAGCTCGCCGACGGGCAGGTCGTCTTCGGCACCGGCCTGCCCGCCTTCACCCCCCACTTCGCCGGCCCCACCCTCGACACGGGAATCGACTTCCTGTGGATCGACACCGAGCACATGCCCTACGGGGTCGAGTCCCTCGACGTCATCCCCGTCCTCGCCCGGCAGCGGGGGGTGGCGCCCCTGATCCGGGTGGCCAACAACGACCCGGGCCTGATCAAGAAGGCCTACGACGCGGGGGCGGTGCTGGTCATGATCCCCCAGGTCAACTCGGCCGAGGAGGCGGCGCGGGCCGTCGACGCCGCCCACTACCCGCCCGAGGGCAACCGCGGCCTGTCGCCCATGTGGACGAGGATCGCCGGCCAGGACTGGGACCACGTCCTGGCCACGGCCAACGACGAGACCCTGCTGGTCTGCCAGCTCGAGAGCCTGCAGGCCTGGGAGAGCCTGGACGAGATCGCCGCCGTGCCCGGCATCGACATCATCCTGGTGGGCCCCCTGGACCTGTCGGCGTCCCTGGGGGTGATGGGGCAGACGGGCTCCAAGGAGGTGCAGAGCATCATGGAGGCGGTGCCCCGGCGGCTGGAGGGGACGGGCATCGTCACCGGCACGACCCTGGCCGAGCCCGACGACATCCGCCAGAAGATCGACTGGGGCTACCGCTTCCTGAACGTGGGCACCCCCCTCTCCTACGGGGTGCAGGTGGTGACGTCGCACGTGGCCTCCCTGCGCGAGTACGCCGACCGACGCGGCAAGTGACCGCCGCCCTCCCGCCCGTCGCCGACCGCCTGCGGCGCGGACTGTTCGTCGTCACCGCCGAGCAGACGCACCCGGCGCAGGCGCCGCGCTACGCGCGGCTCATCGAGCGCGGCGCCGTCGACGCCGTCACCCTGCCCGACATCCCGCTGGTGGGCCGCCTCGGCGACGCGGTGCGCCTCTTCGGGCGGCGGGAGCGGCCGAAGGGCCTCTTCGACGTCCTGGACGAGACCCGCGAGCCGGTGGTGACGATCTCCGCCGGGACCCGCACGCAGAGCACGGTGGAGGCCCGCATCCTGCGGGCCGTGAGCGGCGGCGCCCGGGGGCTGCTGGTGCTCTCCGGGGGGGACCTGGTGCGGCGCGGGATAGGGGCGGTCCCCGGCGGCGCCTCGCTGCTGCCGATGGACGCCTTCCGGACCCTGGAGCTGACACGCCGCCTGCGCGATTCCGGGCAGCTGCCGGAGGGGCTGCCCGTGTGGGCGGTGGAGAACCCCCTCGTGGGGCGGGTCGAGGCGCGGGTCGACCGCCTGGCCCGCAAGATCGACGCCGGCGCCGAGGCGGTCCTGCTGCAGCCGCCGCTGCTGTGGGAGCGCCACGAGGCCTGGTGGGATCGCGCCCACGCGCGCGGGCTCACCTCGACCCCGCTGGTGGTGGGCGTTCCCGTGATCGGCTCGGCGGCGATGCTGCGGTTCTGGTTCTTCCTCATCGGCTGCGGGGCCCGCTCCGCGGAGGCGCGCGCCCTGCTGCGCGACTACCGCGCCGCCGAGGGCGACCTCGACGAGGAGGAGTTCACCGCCTTCAAGCGCCAGTGGTCCGCCGACCTGATCGGCCGCATCCGCGGGCTGCCCGGGGCCGCCGGCATCCACCTGATGCCGATCAGCGGCACCGCGGACCTGCTGCCGGTGCTGTCGGCGGCGGGCCTGGCGCCGAGCGAGCGGGCCCGCTCCGACGTCGACCGGCTGAGCGCCGACCTCGAGGAGCGCGGCGTCTCCGTGGTCCACGAGCCCGGCCTGCGCGACGACGGCTACGCGCGCTCCTTCCGCGGCGCCCTGCGCAGCCTCGAGCGCGTCGTCGAGACCGAGGCCGGCGATCCCGCCTTCCGCACCTACTGGAACCGCATCACCTACGCCCAGCACTTCCGCGTGCCCATCGCCTACCGGCCCTTCGTCGGCCCGGGGGGGGAGCCGGAAGAGACGTGGGAGCTGGCCCTCGACGTGCGCCAGCTCGACACCGGACCGGCCCTCGAAGAGGCGGTGCGCGCCGCCCTGCGCCGCCGCGAGGCCGGCTCCACGGAGAGCGAGGGCGGGGCCGTCATCGGGGACTGGGTGCCCTACAGCCGGAGCCCGGTGTGGCAGTTCAACGAGACCTTCTGGCGGCACATGCGGGCCTACGTCGGCACCCACGGCCGCGACTACCGCGACAGCATCAGCGGCTCGCCGGACTCCGTCGTGGAGCTGGTGCGCGCCAACGCCCGGCGGTTCCTGGAGCAGGTCGTCGAGGCGCGCCAGGAAGACCCGGCCGCCGAGCTGGCCTGCGTCGAGTTCGGCGTCTCCAGCGTCGACTACGCCCGGGAGTTCATCGACACGGTGACCCGCTTCGCCCAGGCCGGGCGGCTGGACCCGGGGCCGCTCTGCTACGTGCTGGCCGACGCCGCGCCGGCGTCGCTGGAGGCGGCGCGGGAGGAGCTGGGCGAGCGGCGCCGGGGGTTCCGCCTGGACTACGTGCAGACCAACCTCGAGGCGCCGGTGCAGCTGGAATCCTACCGGGGGCGGATCCTGCGCGTGCACATCACCTCCGTCGTCAACAACCTTCCCAACGACAAGCTGGCCCAGATCGACGGCGAGTACTTCGCCATCGAGACCCGCCTCTACCTGCCCGGCCCGCAGCTCGACTCTCTCTCCGAGCAGTACGGTCTCGACGCGGAGCGGCTGCGTGACGACCTGGAGGCGATCGCGGCATCCGGCGTCTCCGCCTTCCTCGACCTCTACCGCGGACGCTTCCGGGAGAGCCTGGGGGAGGAGG
>JAJDTN010000314.1 GCA_022827165.1 Candidatus Latescibacterota bacterium | reverse complement strand
CTTCTCCATCAACTCGATCTTCACGTGGTCGGGCCCGTCGATGAAGACGATGCGCTGCGTCGTTCCCGGCACCTCGATGGGGCCGAACCAGATGTGGACGCCCTCGTTCTCGCAGTGGGCCAGGGTGGCGTCGAAGTCGTCGGTGGTGAAGGCGAAGTGGTCGACGCCCTGGTAGCGCCCCAGCTCCATCTTCGCGAACTCGCGGTCGGTGACCGTGATCTGGGTCTCGCCGACGTGGACCTCCACCCAGGTGGCGCCGGCGCGCTCGAAGGGCTCGCCGGCGGTGGCGCCGAAGACGCGCTGGTAGAAGTCCACGGCTGCGGCCACGTCCTCGGCCTCGTGGTGGATGTGGTTGAAGGTGTAGCTGGGCACGGTGCTCTCCCTTCCCTGAGGGTTGGAGTGAAATCCGGCGGGTCCGCCGCTTCCGGGGCGACAACTAGAGCGATGGTCCGGGCGCCGGCAACCGCTATCTTTGCGCGGAGATGAGCCCCTCCGCCAGATCCCGCGGCGTTGCCCCCGACCCGGAGTGGGAGAACTACTTCTCCCGGAAGGCGGAGCGCGCCGAGTCCCTCGAGGCGCTCCTGGGCCGGGTCCCCGCCTTCGCCGGGCTGGAGCCGGGGGAGCTGGCCACCCTGGCGCGGCAGGTCCACGTGCGCACCTTCGCCCACGGCGAGGTCGTGCTCCGCCAGGGGGCCCCCCGGTCCGGCTTCTACGTGATCCGCAGCGGCGCCGTCCACCTCATCGGCCAGGACCCGGGGGGCGTGGAGATCACCGACACCCTCGTTCCTCCCGCCATCATCGGCCGCTTCGCCCTCCTCGACGAGTCCCCGGCCCCCGCCACCTTCACCGCCGCCGAGAGGAGCGAGCTGGTCGGCTTCTTCCGCCCCGACCTGATGGACATCGCCGCCACCGACCCCGGCCTGGGGTGCCGGATCCTGCTGCGCCTGGGGCAGGAGATGACGGCGGCCCTCAACAGGGACTACGCGAGCCTCGAGGCCCTGGGATGGCCCTTCGAGGACGGGGGAGAGGGCCCCGCCTCTAGGATCTGACCGAAGCGTCCAGGATCCCCTTCAGGTACTTCAGGCTGCCCGCCGCGATCGTCCTCGGGTCGGGCGCGAAGTCGAAGACCTCCACCGACACGTAGCGCTGATAGCCGGTCTCCCGCAGGGCGGCCAGGACGGAGGCGAAATCGGTCTCCCCGAAGCCGGGGCCGCGCTTGTTGGCGTCGTTCACGTGCACGTGGTAGAGATGCTCGCCCGAGTCGCGCACCTGCTGCGCCACGGGGACCGGGTCGGTGGAGCCGGAGCAGACGTCGACCATGGTCCGGAAGTTGGGGTGGCCGATCTCGGCGACCATGCGCCGCGCCTCCTCGGCGGTGGTGATGAAGTTGGTCAGCTCGGGGCTGAGGGGCTCGATGCACAGGTAGACGCCCTGCTCCTCGGCCAGGGGCAGACAGTCCTCGAAGACCGCCTTCGTGCGCTCCCAGGTCTCGTCGAAGTCCCAGCCCTCCTGCACGTTGCGCTGCTTCGGAGAGCCGATGATCATGACCTCGCCGCCGATGTCGCCGCAGAAGCGGATGAGGGACTTGAAGTAGTCGCGGGTGCGGTTGCGGATGGCGTCGTCGGCGTGGTTGGTGTACAACCCCTCCGGGCGGATGAGCAGCCAGTGGAGGCCGACGATCTCGACGCCGGCGCTCAGGGCCGCGGCGCGGATCTCGTGGCGGCGGCGCTCGGGGATGTCGTCCACCGAGTCGGCGAGGGTGAAGGGGGAGATCTCGACGCCGTCGTAGCCCACCTCGGCGGCGTAGTCGAAGACCTCCTCGAGGGCCCATCCTTCGAAGTACTCGTTGCAGGTGCCGAACTTCATTCGATCCTCTCTTGATGGCGGGAGCGCCTCGGGGCGGGGAAGATAGGTCCCGCTGCCGGCGGCGTCAGCGCCGGCTCAGGTCGTCGCCGAGGTCGGTGTAGTCGAAGCGCCCCTTCTCGGCGCAGACGGCGACCACCAGCAGCTCGAGACTCTCCCCGGTGTGGTTGTAGAGGCCGTGGCTTCCCCCGAGCCGGCTGGGGATCGCGTCCCACTGCGCCACCTCCCGCGTCTCGTCGTCCACCGTCATCCGGCCGCGGCCCTCGATGACGATGTAGACCTCCTCCACGCCTTCGTGGCGGTGGTAGCCGAGGGAGGTGTCCGGCGGCATCAGGCAGTGGGCGAGAAAGTGGAAGTTGCTGCGGAAGTCCTCCGGCCCCCAGAGGTTGCGGACGCCGACCTCGCCGCGGCCGGCGTGGCAGCGGACGTACTTCAGGGCCGCGCGGTCGAGCCGGGCCACCGGCAGGCGGTCGGTCGACTCCAGCTCCGCACCCGAGCAGTCGTCGCCGAGGTCCGTCGACTTCGGCTCGCCCCCGGGCACCACGCAGTGGACGTTGAACCAGCGGGTCTCGCGGTCGGTGTGGTTGTAGATGGCGTGGGTCTCGCCGCTGCGCAGGGGCACGGCGCCGCCGCCCTCGACCGCGGCGGTGCGCCCGTTGTGGGTGAACTGCGAGGCGTTGTCGACGGTGATGAAGATCTCCTCGCTGTCGTCGTGGCGGTGGAGGCCGATGCCGCCGCCCGGCAGGAGGATGGCGCCGTGGACGAAGGTGAAGGGGGTCTCGAAGTCGTCGCGCTCCCAGAGTCGGCCGAAGAGGATGGGTCCGGCGCCGCCGTGGACGCCGCTCAGCTCCTCCAGGCTCCCGCGGCCGGCTGTCGCTACGCGCATGGCGGCCTCACTTCTCCCGGTGGAAGAGCTGCAGGTTCAGCTGGTTCGGCCCCTCGAAGAACCCGAGGGTGATGCCGGTCCCGCCGCCCACGTCGAAGGGCTCCTTGGTGATGGTGACCCCCTTGTCCCGCAGCTCCCGGGCGCTCTCCTCGACGCTGTCGACCTCGAAGGAGATGTGGTGGAAGCCGGGGTCGAGGCCCATGGTCTTCCGCGGCATGAGCTCGAGAGTGATCCCGCCGGCGTCGAGGAAGACGTAGTCCTCGTCGTCCTCGGTGGGGAAGCGCTCCACCACTGTGAGCCCGAGTTGCTGCGTGTAGAACGCCACCGCGGCCTCGATGTCGTCGGCGATGACGGCGATCTTGTGGATCTTGCGTACCATCGGAGTTCCTCCTGTCGTGGTCCGGGTTGTCTGGGGGAGGTGACCGGCGGGTCGAGAATTCAGCTACTCGCAGCTGTGTCCTTCAACCCGTGCTTCAAGATCGCCTGCTCGACCGACTCGCACCAAGCGATCAGCGAGTCGATCTCGCTGACGGTCAAGGCGCGGTCGACGCGGCACTTGAGCTCCCGCCCCGCCGGCCCGAACAGTCCCGTTGCTTCCGCATCTCTCTGAAGAGATTCGATCTCTTCCGGCGGCGCGACCGTCTTGCTCTGGATTCCTGCCCGGTCACGAAGGGCCGTGTAGAAGGTCTGCTTGTAGGAGGAACCCAGCGGGAAAGCGTAGCCGACGACAACCCGGCTTCCCCCGATGTCGACTCCAAAGGAGAAGCCTCGGCTTCCCCAGCGGACGGACAGCGACTTGTCCCTTGCCCACTGGAGGATCCTCGAATAGAGCTCCTTCCCATTCTCGTCGCAGGTATTCAGGAACTCGGTCTCCGAGATGACAGGCAGAGACCCGGACTCCAGTCTGTCCCCTCTCGTCTGTTCCTTGCCCACCACGACATCCTGAGACAACACACGACCTCCATCCTCGGCCTGGAAGAAGGTGAACTCGATGCAGATGACGCTGATCCCCTTGGATCCCAGGAACGAGGCGGTCTGCCTGATCTCCGGCGATATGCGCTGGCCGATGATGACGATGTGCTGGTCCTTGTTGAAGGCCACGGCCTCCGCCTCATGGAGGTCGAAGTACTCCCGGTGACAGTCGACGAGGGTGGGTGACTCATCGCCTTCGTACCCACGGAGGAGACGCTCGAGGGCGTCGGCGTCGAGCCGCTCGGCGAAGGCGGCGTACTCGAGGGCCTGGGCGACTGCATCGCGCGGCGTGCGGTCTCTCTTCAACTCGACGACGACCACGTTGCCCGCCCGATCCACCCCGAGCAGGTCGATGAATCCGCCCAGGTTTGTCCGGACCTGGCGGCCGAGGATCATGATCCCGCCCCCTTCCAGGATGGCGTCCGGATTCGACTCCAGCCACTTCTCGAGGACGGACTCCTCGTGATCGACCTCGAAGGGCAGCCGCTGGTACTCGGTGAACTCGTAGTCGGACCCGGATCCTGATGCCAGGCTGAAGATTCTCATCGCCCTTCGGTCTTTCTCCAGTACGAGGGTCTGTCCCTGCCCAACCTCTGCACAGAGCACATTATCATCCGTCCGTCTCCAGCCGAGCAAGCGCCGCTCGGGTGTGAGCCGGGACTCACAGGACCGTCACCGGGGGGCGACACCCGGGATGCGCCGGCCCGGAGGGAGCAGCCGGGCACGGAGCTTGCCCTCCCCCGGACATGGTCCCGCGCCCCACCGCCGCCGCGCTGCTGTGCGCCGGCCTCCTGACTCCCTGTCCGTCTCCAGCCGACACAGGACCGGCCCTGCCGGGGGAGGGAGACCAGGCCGCCGCCCAGGCGCGCGCCGACGCCCGCCCCGTGGGGGAGGGGTCCCTGCGGCTGCGCTTCCGCGGCGGCGAGGCCTCCCTCGACGGGCTCCGCCTCTACCAGCGGGCGGAGGGCCGCATCGGCGCCTGGGAGCTGGCCGCCGTGGGCGAGCGCGACCCCGGCGAGCGGCGCTGGTTCGACCACGTCGTCGGTTACGCCCACCGTCGGCCGGAGGCTGGCGGTCCGGAGGTCGCCCTGGGGAGCCTGCGGCCGGCCTTCGGCCAGGGCCTGCTCTTCGGCCGCGGCCGCTCGATGGGGGTGCCGGCGCCCGGCCCGCGGCGCGACGGCGAGGCCGTGGGCTACCGCTCCGCCGCCGAGAACCGGGACCTGCTCGGCCTGTTCCTGCGCGGGCGCCGCGGGGCCGTCCGCCTGAGCCTCGTGGCCGGCGGGTTCCGCCGCGACGCCCGCCTCGACACCTCCGGCGCCGCCGTGTCGCTGCCGGAGGACGGGACCCACACCGGCACCCGCCGGGACTACCGGGACCGTCTCTCGGGGTGGGTCCTGGGCGCCCGCGCCACCGCCGCCGACGAGGGGGCCCGCGTGGGGGTCACCGTCCAGCACCTGGCCTTCAGCCGCCTCCTGGACCTGCGCCGGCCCGGACGGGTGCCGTCGGCGTTCTCCGGCCGCGGGCAGGGGGCCGCCGCCATCGATGGCAGCGCCACCCTTGGAAGGGCGCGTCTCTTCGGCGCCGCCGCCGTCGCCGGGGGGCGTCCGGCCCTGGTGGCGGGCCTCTCGGGGGTGCCGGCGGCCGGGGTGCGGTGGGACCTCCTGGCCCGCGGCTCGGCGCCGGGGTTCTTCAGCCCCTTCGGCGCCTCCGTCCTCGGGGGAAGCAGCGGCCAGCGGGGCGTGACCGCGCGCATCCGGGGCCGCGGCTGGCGGCTGTGGCTGGACGAGACGCGCCGCTCCGCCGCCCGCTGGACCGAGCCGGTTCCCGGCGGCACCAGCGGCCTCGGTCTGAGCTGGCGGCGGCGGCCGCTGCGGCGGCTGGAGGTGACGGTCGACGCCCAGCGGCGGCGCAGCAGCGGCTGGTCCCAGGGCTCGCAGGTCTTCCCGGTCACCGAGCGCGCCCGCGTTCGGGGTCGCTGGTCGCCCGGGGGCCTGCGGCTCGAGGCCCGCCTCGAAGGCGTACGCTCCGGCGGCCTGCGCGGGGCCGCCCTGGGCCTGGGCAGCCGCCGCCGCACCCCCCGGGGGGAGTGGTCCCTCCAGGCCACGCGCTACCGCACCGGCGGCTACGCCGCGCGGATCTACGAGTACGAGCGCGACCTGCCCGGCTCGGTCAGCATCCGCCCCCTGTACGGCGACGGCTGGCGGGTCTGCGCCCTCGGCGGCCTCCGCCTGGACGGGCCGCTCGGGCCGCTGCGGATCTGGCTGCGGGGACGCCTCCAGGTGCGGCCCCTGAGGCGCCAGGCAGGGGTGCAGGTCGAGCTGGCGGAACCGCGTTGACACTCCGGAGCCGCGCCCGGAGTTTCCACCGGCGACATGCGGATCTCCACGGATTACGTCGTCGTCGGCAGCGGTATCGCCGGTCTCTACTTCGCCATCCGGGCGGCCCGTTCCGGGGCCCGGGTGGCGGTCGTCACCAAGAAGGAGGCGGCCGACTCCAACACCCGTTTCGCCCAGGGGGGCATCGCCGCCGTTCTCGGGCCGGGGGACTCGCCCGAGACCCACGTCCGCGACACCCTCGAGGCCGGGGCCGGCCTGTGCGACCCCGAGGTGGTGGAGACGGTGGTTCGGGAGGGCCCCGGACGGGTGCAGGACCTCGTCGCCCTGGGGGTGCGGTTCTCCAGGGCCGGCGACGGCCGGCTCAGCCTCGGCCGCGAGGGCGGCCACTCCACCCACCGCGTGGCCCACGCCGACGACTGGACCGGCCGCGAGCTGGTGCGGGCCCTGCTGGCGGCAGCCCAGGCCGAGGAGCGGATCACCCCCTTCCCCGGCCACCTCGCCCTCGACCTGATCGTCGACGGGCAGGGCCGCTGCCGCGGCGTCCGGGCGTTCTCCGAAGACCGTCCCGCCGCCCAGGTCACCGACTTCACGGCGCCGGTCACGGTCCTGGCCACGGGCGGCGCCGGCCGCATCTACGCCAGCACCACCAACCCGGCGGTGGCCACCGGCGACGGGATCGCCATGGCCTGGCGCGCCGGGGCGACGGTGGCCAACCTGGAGTTCTTCCAGTTCCACCCCACGGCCCTGGCCCACCCCGGGGGGCGGACCTTCCTGATCTCCGAGGCCCTGCGCGGGTACGGCGCCGTCGTCGTCAACCACGAGGGCGAGCCCTTCGTGGAGCGGCAGCTCCCCGGCGGCTCCCTGGCCACCCGCGACGTGGTGGCCCGCGCCATCGTCGCCGAGATGCGCCGCAGCGGCCGCGACTGCGTCTATCTCGACGCGACTTCCAAGGACCCGGAGGAGACGCGCCGCCGCTTCCCCAACATCAGCCGCCACTGCGCCGGCCTGGGCATCGACATCACCCGCCAGCCCATCCCCGTGGCCCCCGCCGCCCACTACCTGTGCGGCGGCGTGCACACCGACGTCGATGGCCGCACCGACCTTCCGGGACTTTATGCGATCGGTGAGGTCGGACACACGGGGTTCCACGGCGCCAACAGGTTGGCCAGCAACTCGCTGTTGGAGGCGGTGGTCCTCGCCGGCCGCGCTTTCGAGGCGGCGGATGCTGAGGCGCCCGTCTCCGCCATGTCCGTTGCGGGGGGCCGCGACCGGTCCGGCCGCAGTCTCCCCTGCGCCCCGGCGGCCGACCGCCTGGGGCGGATCATGCTGCAGGAGGTGGGGATCACCCGCACCGACTCGGGCCTGCGCCGGGCCTGCGATCTCCTGGACGAACTGGACCGTGAGGTCCCGGAGGGCGGCCTCGATCCCGCCTCCGTGGACCTGCGCAACCGCATCGACGCGGCCCGCCTGGTGGCGCACTCGGCGCGCCGGCGCCGGGAGAGCCGCGGCGTCCACTACAACGAGGACCACCCCGAACGGGACGACGAGACCTGGGGCCGCGTCAGCCTGCTTCGCCGGGAGCCCCGGGACGGTCTCCCGGCCCCGGCAACCCGCTGATTGTCCCTCCCGGGCCGGCCGTTATATTCCCCTCTCTCCCCGCCCCCCCTCCCCGCAGGGAGTCCCGTCCCTTGGGCATCGTCGTCCTCGACTTCGGCGGCCAGTACGCCCACCTCATCGCCAACCGGGTCCGCCGCCTCCACGTGTGGGCCGAGATCCGCCCCCCCGACACCCCCGTCGAGGAGCTGGCGCGGGCCGACGGCCTGATCCTCTCCGGCGGGCCCTCCAGCGTCTACGCCGATGACCGCCCTCCCTTCGAGGAGGCGGTGCTCTCCACCGGCCAACCGATCCTCGGCCTGTGCTACGGCCACCAGCTCCTGTGCCACGCCCTCGGGGGCCGGGTCGAGAGGGGCGAGCGCATGGAGTACGGCGCCGCCTCCCTGGAGGTGACCGCGGCCACGGGGGTGCTGGCCGGCCTGGGTCCGCGCGAGCCGATCTGGATGAGCCACCGCGACCGGGTGGAGGAGATCCCGCCGGGCTTCGAGGTCCTCGGCCGCACCGGGGACTGCCCGGTGGCCGCCATGGGGCACGAAGACCGCCGCATCTACGGCCTCCAGTTCCACCCCGAGGTGACCCACACCGAGTCGGGGATGCGCATCCTCGACAACTTCCTCGACCTGTGCGGCTGCGAGCGCGACTGGACCATGGAGGGCTTCATCGACCGCTCCATGGAGGGGCTGAAGGCCCAGGCCCGCGGGCGCAAGGTCTTCCTCCTCGTCTCCGGCGGCGTCGACTCCACCGTCTGCTTCCTGCTCCTCAACCGCGCCCTCGGCACCGGCCGCGTCCTCGGCCTGCACATCGACAACGGCTTCATGCGCAAGGGCGAGACCGCCGCCGTGGAGAGCCTGCTCAAGGAGTCCGGGTTCTCGAACCTGAGGGTTGTCGACGCCAGCGCCGCCTTCCTGACCCGTGTCGCCGGGATCGCCGACCCGGAGGCCAAGCGCCTGGCCATCGGCGAGGAGTTCATCGAGGTCCGCGACCGGGTGCTGGCCGACCTCGACCTCGACCCGGACCAGTGGCTCCTCGGGCAGGGCACCCTGTACACCGACACGATCGAGTCGGGGGGCACCGACCACGCCGAGGTCATCAAGACCCACCACAACCGCGTCGGCGTCATCGAGCGCCTCCTGGCCGAGGGCAAGGTGGTGGAGCCTTTGAGCCAGCTCTACAAGGACGAGGTGCGAGAGCTGGGCGAGAAGCTGGGCGTGCCCCACCACCTCGTCTGGCGGCACCCCTTTCCCGGCCCCGGACTGGCGGTCCGCTGCCTGTGCGCCGGTCCCGGCGCCGGCCAGGACGACGCCGTCGGCGAGCCTCCGCCCCTGGACGTCCCCGGGCTGACCGCGGAGGTCCTGCCCCTGCGCAGCGTCGGCGTGCAGGGGGACGGGCGCACCTATGCCCATCCGGCCCTGCTCAGCGCATCAGGCGCCGCGTTCCTGCCCGGGGAGGGGGGCGGTCCCTCGTGGGACGATCTGGAGCGCGCCTCCACGGAGCTGACCAACTCCACGGACCGGGTCAACCGCGTCCTCTTCCAGCTGGGGCCGGAGCGGCGCCTGTCGCAGAGCCCGCGGGAGGCCTACCTCACGACGGAGCGCCTGGACCTGCTGCGCGAGGCCGACGCCATCGTCATGGAGGCCCTGGACCGCCGCAACCTCATGCCCCGGCTGACGCAGATGCCCACGGTCCTGGTGCCCCTCTCCTCCGACGGCGTGAGCGAGAGCATCGTCCTGCGGCCGGTGACCACGGAGGACTTCATGACGGCGCGGTTCGGCCGGCTGCCGGCGGACTTCCTGCGCGAGGTCACCGGGCGGCTGCTGGCGCTGGAGGGGGTGGAGGCGGTCTACTACGACGTCACCCACAAGCCGCCGGGCACGGTGGAGTGGGAGTGATGGCCGGCGGTCACCGCACCAGGTAGTACCGGCTCTTCCCCCGGCGGATCACCACGCAGCGGCCGTGCAGGCGGTCGGCCCGGCCCACGCGGCGGGACTCCTCCGTGCAGCGCTCGCCGTTGATCCAGATGGCGCCGGCGCCGATGTCCTGGCGGGCCTGCCGCCGGGAGGAGGAGACGCCGGCCTCCGCGAGCAGATCCACGAGGCCCTGCTCCTCGCCCTCCATGGTGTGGGAGGGCACCCCGTCGAAGGCCAGCTCCAAGTCCTCCTCGCGCAGCTCCCGCACCTTGCCCTGGAACAGGGCCCGCGAGATCCGTTCCGCCTGGCTCGCGGCCCCGGGCCCGTGGACGACGGCCGTGGCCTCGCGGGCCAGGGTGCGCTGCGCCTCCCGGGCGCCGGGGTCGGCGGCCACCGACTCCTCGAGCTGGGCGATCTCGTCGGAGCTCAGGAAGGTGAAGATCTTCAGGTAGGCGGCCACGTTGCGGTCGTCGGTGTTGATCCAGTACTGGTAGAACTCGTAGGGCGAGGTCCGCTCCGGGGAGAGCCACAGGGCGCCGGCCTCGGTCTTGCCGAACTTGGCGCCGTCGGCGCTGGTCACCAGCGGGCAGGTGAGGCCGAAGGCCTTGGCGCCGTCGGCGCGGCGGATCAGGTCGGAGCCGGCGGTGATGTTGCCCCACTGGTCGCTGCCGCCGGTCTGCAGCTGGCAGCCGAGGCGCCGGTGCAGCTCCAGGAAGTCGTAGGCCTGCAGCACCATGTAGCTGAACTCGGTGTACGAGATCCCCGTCTTCAGGCGCGAGGCGACCGACTCCTTGGCGAGCATGTAGGGCACGGGGAAGTGCTTGCCCACGTCGCGCATCAGCTCGATGGCGGTGACCCCGGAGAGCCAGTCGAGGTTGTTCACGAGGCGCGCCGGGTTCGTCTTCACCTCGAAGTCGAGGAAGGGCTCCACCTGGGCGCGGATCTTCCCGGTGAAGGCTTCCACCACCTCCGCCGGGTTGAGGGCCCGCTCCTGGTCTTTGCCGCCGGGATCGCCGATGAGGCCGGTGCCGCCGCCCACCAGGCAGATCGGGTGGTGCCCGGCCAACTGGAAGCGGCGCAGCATCAGCAGCGGCACGAGGTTGCCGATGGTCAGACTGTCGGCGGTGGGGTCGAAGCCGTTGTAGAGCGTGACCGGCCCCTGCGCCAGCCGCTCCGCCAGGCCGTCGAGGTCGGTGACCTGGTGCAGCAGGCCCCGGTACATCAGATCTTCGAGGACGTTCATCTCTCTCGCTTCCCGCAAAGAAAAACCCCCGATGACGGGATCTCCGTCACCGGGGGTGTGAGGTCGAAGGGACCGTCGCCTAGCGCTCTGTTCCCCCGGTGCGGATGGCCTCGGCCCGGCGGTATCGGCGGTCGCTGACGGTCGTTGGTGTATGCGATTCCATGGCGGCCAATCTACGGGCCGCCGGCCGGATCCGTCAATCTTCCCTCACGGGGCGTCACTGGCTCGCCGGCGCTATCTTTGCGCCGCACCCACACGCCAAAGGAGAGATCCCGTGCCCCTTCCCACCCGCACCCTCGGCCGCACCGGCGAGACGGTCACCGCCCTCGGCCTGGGCGGCGTCTGCTGGAACCTCGCCGATGACGACGACGCGGCCGTGGCCGTCGTCCACCGCGCCATCGACCTCGGCGTCACCTACCTCGACACCGCCTCCAAGTACAAGGACAGCGAGCGCCGTCTCGGGCTGGCCCTGAAGGACCGGGACCGCGACGGCCTGTTCCTGGCCACCAAGTGCCTGGAGCGCTCCGGCGGCGCCGTGCGCCAGGAGATCGCCGCCAGCTTCGAGCACCTCGGGGTGGAACAGATCGACCTGATGCAGCTCCACGCCATCGACGAGGCCGGAGGCCTGGAGGAGGTGCTGCGCCCCGACGGCGCCCTGCGCGTCATCGAGGAGTACCGCCGCGCCGGCCGGATCCGCTTCGTCGGTCTCACCGGCCACACCCATCCGGCCGCCTTCGTGGGCATGATCGGCGAGTACGACTTCGACACCGTCCTCAACCCCCTGGGCGCCGCCAACCGCGTCTGGAACGACTTCTCCTCCACCACGATCCCCGCCGCCCGCGCCCGCGGCATGGGGATCATGGCCATGAAGGTGATGGCCTACGGCCAGGTGCCGGCGGAGGACCGGGGGCTGTTCCTGCGCTACGCCATGGGGCTCGATCTCGACGTGGCCGTCGTCGGCATGGACACGGTGGCGCAGGTGGAGGAGAACGTGGCCCTGGCCGAGGCCTACACGCCGCTGAGCCCCGCCGAGGAGGCGCGGCTCCTCGATGTCGCCGGGCAGGTGGCGGCGGGGGACAAGGGCAAGCTGTTCTGGCTGCCCGAGACGCGAGCCGCGGGCTGAGGAGGAGAGAGATGGAAAAGCGCGAGTATGGAAACACGGGGGAGAGCCTCTCCATCGTCGGCTTCGGCGGCATCCTGGTGAGCGGGGTCGACGCGGACGAGGCGAGGGGCGTGGTGGCCGAGGCCGTGGACCGCGGCGTCGACTACTTCGACGTGGCGCCCACTTACGGCAACGCCCAGGAGATGCTCGGGCCGGCCCTGGAGCCCTACCGCAAGGGGGTGTTCCTGGCCTGCAAGACCACCGAGCGCACGGCGGCGGGGGCGCGGCGGGAGCTGGAGGAGTCCCTGCGCCTGCTGCGCACCGACCACGTCGACCTCTACCAGCTCCACGCCGTCAACACCGACGAGGACTTCGAGCAGGTGATGGGGCCGGGCGGCGCCCTGGAGCTGTTCCGCGAGGCGAGGGAGCGGGGGATGACCCGCTACCTCGGCTTCTCGTCCCATTCCTCGGAGACGGCCCTGCGCCTGATCGAGGCGGTGGACTTCGACTCGGTCCTGTTCCCCGTGAACTGGTCCACCTGGTTCGCCGCCGACTTCGGCCCCGCCGTGGTCGCCGCCGCCGAGGCCCGCGGCACCGCCCGCCTGGCGCTCAAGTCCCTGGCCCGCGGCAAGATGGCCGCCGACTCCGAGCGCAGGTGGGCCAAGTGCTGGTACGAACCCCTGGAGGAGCGGGAGCTGGCGGACCTGGCCCTGCGCTGGACCCTGTCGCAGCCGGTGACGGCGGCGATCCCGCCCGGAGAGCCGGCGCTGTTCCGCATGGCCCTGGAGATCGCCGAGAGCTTCACGCCGGTCACGGAAGAGGAGGCGGCCCGGCTGCGGCGGGAGGCGGCCGGCAGCCGGCCGATCTTCGAGCTGGCCGCCTGAGCCGGCGGCCGCTGGTAGCCATGCGGGCCCGGGGTTAGATTCGGCGCGAGGGCGATTAGCTCAGCTGGTCAGAGCGCCTGCCTTACAAGCAGGAGGTCCCCCGTTCGAGCCGGGGATCGCCCACCAGATTTCCCTCTGCGAACCCACCACATACTGCGCCGCCACTTCGGCGCATGTCGCTCTGACGCGAGCCCCCGGGGCGGCCTTCCCGGGGGCTTCCGGGCGTCCGGCGGCGGTGGCGGCCCGCGATTTTTAGCCAGTGCTTGCATTATGAATTAGCCATGACTAATTTCCAGTTTCATCTATGGCTAATTTCGAGACCGGTCCTGCCGGACTCGTCGGAGCGATCTTCAACAACCTCGGTGACAAGCGGATGCCTGGGATTCCGAGAGATTGGGTTGAGCGGGCGGCCCGAGTCTACAAGAGCAACTCGGAAGCGAGCCAAGCCCTCGGGATCGCGACAGGCAGCTTCGCCCGCCTGTGCCGCAAGTACGGCATCGAGACTCCCTACGCCCGCCAGGAGAAGGAGCGCCAGGAGGCCAAGTCCCGGCGCAAGCCCAAAGGGCGGGACCGCGGCCGGTGATCGTGTCGACGCCCCGACCCCGCCCGGCGCGGCTGCAAGGCAGGCGCCCCGGGTGCGTCCGGCCGCCGTGACGGGCGATCCTGAACCGCTGGGCCCGGCCGCCTCCGGGCGCCCGCCCATGCAGGAGTTCCGCCTCGGCCGGCGGCGTCTGCTGCTGTTCCAGGAGGGGGCCGGGCGCCCCCTCCTGCTGCTTCACGGCGCGGCGGCGGAGCGCGACGAAGAGGAGTGGGACCATCAGTGGCCGGTCCTGGCCTCGGCCGGGTACCGAGTGGTATTCCCGCTGCGCGCCGGACGCGGGGGCAGCGATCCCGACGGCCCCGTGACCCTGGCCAGGGACGCCCGCGACGCCTGGGCCCTGCTCGACCACCTGGGACTCGAAGGAGCGGTGCTGATCGGGCACAGCGCCGGCGCCGCCGTGGCGCGGCAGATGTACCTCACCCGGCCGGAAGGGGTGCAGGCGATGGTCAGCGTCGACAGTGCCGCCTTCGGCAAGTTCGACTTCCAGAGCGGGGCCTTCGGTCCGGAGCGCTTCGACGAGGCCACCCGCGCCCTCCACGCCAGGCACCGCGAGGCCCTGGCCGCCCTGGGCCGCGAGTGGGACTATCCGAGCGAGTTCAACGTCGATCACCTGACCCGGCTGATGCGCTGGCGGCGGGCCAACTCGGACCGCCTGGAGGCGGCCCGGGGAGGCCCCGACCCCGACGACGCGCCCGTTCCCGAGGGCCGCTGGTGCCGGGTGCCCCTACTCGTCTTCGCCGCGGGACGGGGCCGCGTGCGCCCCGGAGATCCCGAGGCCGCGGCCCTGGCGGCGCAGCTGCCCGGACGAGAGTCCCGCCTGGAGGTGATCACCGACAGCGGGCACTACATCCAGCAGGAGCAGCCCGAGGAGTTCAACGCCAGGCTGCTCGATTTCCTGGCCGGCCTGTAAGAAACTGTCGAGGCCGGCGACGGAGCACCGCTGCAGCTGCCGGCCGGAGGGTGAGAACACGCCTCCGGCCGCCGCGCCCGTGGGCTGCGGGTCGGCGGCCTGGCAAACCAGGTTGCCGCCCTCGGTCCGGATGGCGGTCGAGGAAGCCCTTGACGTTGGTGATCTGGGAGGTAGTTGGCCCGGGTAGGGGGACGCCGCATCGCTCACTCCTCCGCCAGACCGAGGTCGTCCATCAGTTTCCGCACCGGCGCCCAGATCCCGGGATCGATCCGCAAGCCCTCGGCCAAGGCCCGCTCGCGCTCCCGGTGGGCCCGCTCGCCGGGCACCAGGACCTCCTCGACCCCCGGCGCCGTCGGCAGCCCCTTGAGCCGCTGCACGTACTCCTCCACGCGGTCGAGGAACCCCTCCCGCCCGAGGAAGTGTCCGGGCTCGACGGCGAGGACGAAGAGCCCGTTGCGGTCGCTCGACTCCAGGTCGCCGGCGCTGCACCCGGCCCCCGACAGGGCGCCGGCGAGCACGTCCACGAGCAGGCTCAGGGCGAACCCCTTGTGTCCGGCGAGCAGCCCGCCCAGGGGCAGCAGGGCCGCACGCGGCGGCACCTCCAGGGCGGCGGCCGGGTCGCTGCAGGGCTGCCCGGCCCCGTCGATGAGCCAGCCCTCCGGCGCCTCCCGCCCCTCGGCGGCCAGCATCTTCAGCCGGCCCGCGGCGGCGACGCTGGTGGAGATGTCGATGACGATCGGCGCCGCGCCCCGCCGCGGGATCCCGGCGGCGAGGGGGTTGGTGCTGAGGAAGGGCTCGGTCGAGCCCCAGGGCGCCACGTTCGGATTGCCGCCGGCGTCGTTGACCAGCAGCAGGCAGACGAACCCCTCCCGCGCCGGCTCGATGACGTAGCTGCCGAGACGAGCCACGTCGGCGGCGCGCACGACACTGACGCACCCCACACCGCTCCTCGCCGCCATCTCCGTGGCCTGTCCCACGGCCTCGGTAGCGCTCACCGGCCCGAGGCCGTGGCCGGCGTCCAGGTGCAGGGCCGAGGCGCTGCGCCGCAGGACGCGCGGCCGGACCCCCGGGTGGATGCGTCCCTTGCGGATCGCCTCGACGTAGAGGGGGACCCGCATGATTCCGTGGGAGAGGTAGCCGGCCATCGTCGCCTCCAGCAGCACCTCGACGACGGTTTCGCGCTCCTCGGCAGAGACGCCGGCGCGGGCGAAGATCTCGCCCATCCGCCGCGCGAGGGCGTCGCAGGTCAGGTGGACGGACCCGTTCACGAGGCCGTCTCCGCCTCCATCGCCGACAGCTCCAGGCCGACCTGCCGCTGGATGGCGGCGACGTACTCGTCCGTCGTGTGGCCCTCGACGCGGGTCTCGAAGCCGTGGTCGCCCCAGCCGCCGACGATCCGCGCCGCCACCCGCTTCTCCGGGTCGTTGAAGTGGTAGGCGTGGGTGCGCCGCAGGTAGTCGGGCAGGTCCTCGCCGACGGTGCGGTAGAAGCCCGGGTTGGTGACCACCACCTGGGGCTCTTCCGAGGGCCGGGCCGGGCGCGCCGGGACCACGAGGTCGCCCATGAGCACCTCCGCCATCAGCTCCGGCGCCCAGTGGGTGACCGCGTAGGGCTCGCCGGGATCGACCCAGGGCGCGATCTGGCGGGCCACGACCTCGAACTCGTGCCAGAGCTGCAGCTCGTCGAGCTGGTGGGGCGGCAGCGAGCTGACCGCCTCGTAGCGCGACCGGTCGCCGCCGGTGCGCAGGTGGTTGAAGACCATGAACCAGTTCACCAGGTCGCGCAGGCCCCGGGGGATCTTGGTGTAGTCCTCGGTGGCGCGGGGGCTGCAGACGTCGACGAGCACGAGGTGGGGGGCCTCGGCGCTGAGGCGGCGCACGAAGTCGG
>JAJDTN010000392.1 GCA_022827165.1 Candidatus Latescibacterota bacterium | reverse complement strand
TCAGCATGGGCCGGGCGGATGTGTCGCACATGACCTGTAACGCGGGCCAGCTTTGGAGCAATCGGATGTCGAATGATGGGCGCCACTTCTTGACGACTCAGATAGAGTCAGTGGACTGATCCTATTCTCCGAGCACTCCATAACCGATTGCGGCACACGGCGTTGCCAATAACAGACAGAGGCCTCCTGGAGGTTTCCCACAGGCAGGGGGTCCCTCCACCGTGGCTCCGGCGACCCCGATCTGTTGGCCTGACTACTCCTGGCGGAGTGCCTCCACCGGATCGAGCCGGCTCGCCCTGAAGGCATGGCAGGCGACACTCACCCATGCGGCGGCCAACGCGGTGGCGACGGCTGCGACGAAGGGACCGGCACCGACTTCGGCGCGCTCGCTGAACTGCTCCATCCACGTGACCATGCCCAGGTAGGCGATCGGGCAGGCGAGCAGACTGGCCACCAGCACCAGGCGCGTAAGCTCTCCGGCGAGGAGCCGGCCGATCTCCGCTCCCGTGGCACCCAACACCTTGCGCACGCCGAACTCCATGCGGCGGCGCGCCGCGGCAAAGGAAGCGAGACCGAACATCCCCACACAGGCGATGAGCAGGGCGAGTCCACTGAAGCCCGCGAACAGGGTCCCCAGTTTCTCATCCCCTTGATACATGGCGGCAAAGCGGTCGTCGAGCAGCGAATACTCGAGAGGATGGACGGGATCCAACTCTGCCATCACGGCCTCGACTTGCTGCAGGACCTGCTGCAGGGAATCGGCGCGGAAGCGAACGAGCAGGTAGTTGCTCCACGGCCACAACTGCAGGACCACCGGTTGGATGCCGCGGCGCAGAGAGCCTGAATGGAAGTCCTCAACCACACCGACGACCGTGCCCTCTGGGGATACGCCGGTGTCGCCGGCCATCCCGATGGCCAGAGTCCGTCCAATGGCAGCATCCGCGGACTCCCATCCCAGGGCCCGCACTGTCGCCCGAGAGAGGATGAAGTACCCGTTGCGCGGCTCCATGCTCTCGGTGAAGCCCTCTCCTGCGGCCAGGGTCATGCCGAGGGTTTCCGTCACTCCGGCGTGGACCCACAGCAGATCGACGCTCACGGGATCCGTCTCCGAAGGACGCGGCTGGATGCTGCTTCTGCCCGTCGGCCCCGCCGGCAACAAGGAGGCCGCGCTCACCGAGGTGATCTCCGGCAGTTGGCCCAACCGCGCCATCACCGCCTGCGGGTCGCTGCGCATCGGCTGGCTGCGAATCGGCACGACCAGGACCTGTTCGGTCTCGATGCCGAGTTCCGCGCTCCTGATGAAGGCCATCTGCTGCTGGGCGATCGCCGTTGCGCAGAGCAGCCCCACGGAGACGACGAACTGCGCCGTCACCATGGCCTGGCGGCCCTTCCTGTTGCCGACCGTCCCACTACCCTCCATGGCCCGGACGGGGGCGATCCGGGCGAGGCAGAAGGCGGGGTAGCCGCCGGACAGGACCACCGCCAGGAGAAAGATCGACGCCATCAAGGCCAGCATCTTCGGATCGGAGTACGCCGGGACAAGCTCCATCCCGCCGAGGCGCGTCAGGTGTGGAGCCAGGGTGTGGGCCAGGGCCAGGGCGACGGCAAAGGCCCCGGAGGTCACCACCGCCGACTCGATCAGGAACTGCCGCGCCAACTGGCTGCGCCCAGCGCCCATCGAGAGCCGCAGCCCGATCTCCCGCACCCGCCGTGCAGCCAGGGCGGTTCCCAGATTGGCGTAGTTGAGGCAGGCGACGAGCAGGACCAGGCACGCCACCGTCGCCAGGATGATCACCTCGCGGATGTCTCCACCTCCCGAGATGCCCAGGTCCTCTCGCGAATGCAGGTGGATCCGGTGGAGTGCCTGCAGCTCCCAGCGTCCGCGATCGTCAACGCCGGAGTGCTCTCGCCGGAGCTGGTCGAGCACAGGGGTCAATGACTGCTGCTCAACGCCTGGACGAAGCAGCAGATACGTGCGGTACATGCTGCGCCGCCAGTCCTCCACCGCGGCGGTTCCCAGCCAGCGTTCCACTGTGGCAAAGGAGGCGAGGAACTCGATCCGCAGGTGCGACCGCCCCGGCAGGTCCCGCAGAATCCCGGTCACCGTGAGATCGAGATGATCCTTGAAGCGGACGATCTGTCCCATGGGATCGGTGTCGCCGAAGAGCTTGCGCGCAGCAGACTCGGAGAGGAGGACGCTGAAGGGCTCGTCGAGAGCAGTGCCAGCGTCGCCGGCTGCCAGGGGTAAGGTGAAGACCTTCAGAACCTCCGGGTCGCCGAAGAGAAAGGCATCCTCGTAGAAGCGCTTCTCCCCGTGGCTGACAAGCGGCACGGGGTTGTCCACGTGCAGCATGCGCACTACGGCTTCCACTTCGGCCGCTTCGCCTTGAAGGCGGGTGCCGAGGACGGCAGGCGTCGTCAGGCGGGCGGCTTTCTCCCCCCGGGTGACGACTCGATGGATGCGGTCGCCGTGCTCGTGAAACCGGTCGGTCTCCAGCTGGCCGAGAACCCAGACGGCCATGAGCATGCACCCCGCGAGCCCAACCGCCAGGCCGCCGACGTTGGTCAGCGCGTAGAGCCGGTGGCGGGTCAGGTGGCGCGCTGCGATGTGCAGGTAGCTCTTGAGCATGATCTGTTCCCCCGAGGGCCGAGCCGGACTGAACTCGCCTCCCCTGGTGGCCGACCTACTCGTATCTCAACGCATCCGCCGGATTGGTCCGCGCCGCCAGCCAGGTCTGGCCGCTGACGGTTCCCAGGGCGACGAGGAGTACCCCGACACCCGCCAGGGCGAACCAGCCCGGGCCCTGGTCGATCCGGTAAGCATAGAAGGCGAGCCAGTGATCGAGGACGAAGAAGGCAAGGGGCCAGGCAATGACGTTGGCCGCAACTACGAGCCATCCGAACTGGTGGGACATGAGAAGCACGACATTGGTGGTGGTCGCCCCGAGGACCTTGCGGATGCCGATTTCCCTGGTGCGGCGAGCAGCGGCGAGGCCGGCGAGTCCGACGAGTCCCATGCAGGAGATGGCCAGGGCGCATGCGCTCATCCACTTCATGACGATGCCGACGCGCCGTTCGGTTGCGTACCTCGATACGAAGGTCTCGTCGAGGAAGCTCAGGCTCTTCAGTTCGTACTCGGGCAGCATTCGGTTCCATAGCGTCCTGACCTCATCCACTGCCGTCGACAGGTCCCGGTTGTCGACTCGAAACAGGATTTCATCGAACCGGTCGTGTCGCATTGACCCGGGCATGACCGTTGTCAGAAGGGCCGGCCCTACGGTGTGGCGCATGTCCTCGTAGTGGAAGTCCGCGACGACACCTATGACCGGTATGGGATGATCCAGAAAGGGGGGAACCGACAGAGTGCGGCCGACCGAATCCTCCGGTCCTAGCAGGCGCGCCGCGGTCTCGTTCAACAGAATGCCGGGCGACGGCCCGCGCGCGTCCCGAGCGAAGCCTGTCCCGGAGAGGATCTCGACTCCCATGACCTGAGGGAGATCCGGAGTCACACGGAAGGGCTTGATCTTGAATGTCTCTTCACCGAACCGGAATGGTCTGGGGTACTCGCCGCCCGTGCCGGGAGCGGCCGAAATACCTGCCACCCCCTCGACCAGTCCCGGCCGGGAATCGATCTCGCTGGCGAGGCGTTGGATCTGCAGAGGATCGAGGGCGTCTTTGGAACGAGCCAGTACCACTCGCTCGCCGTCGAACCCCAGGTTGGTTTTCATGAAGTCGAGCTGCCGCGTCATGGTGATCGTCACGACTACCAGGAAGGTCGACATGACGAACTGCAGGACGATCAGACCCCGGCCGATGCGGCCCCGACCGAGCTGTGGCGCACTTCCGCCAAGGGCCCGGATCGGGTGGTGTCGCGAGATGACCCGGGCCGGGTACAGGCCGGAGAGCAGGCCGACGGTCAGAGTCAGGGTCAGGGCACCGGCCGCGGTCTCGAGGGACAGCCACTCCAGGTCGAGTTGACGACTCACGACTTGGTTGAAGGTGGGCAGCAGTACTTCGGCCAGGGCCATGCCCCCGATAACGGCGATCAGGCTCACGACGACGGCCTCGACCAGGAACTGGCTGGCGAGTTGGGGGCGGGTGGCGCCGATCACCTTGCGCATGCCGATTTCGAGGGTGCGCGAAATGGCGCGGCTCAGGGCGAGGTTGACGAAGTTGATGGCGGCGACCAGGAGAACGAGGGCGGCCAGCCCTGCCAGCAGGTAGCAGTGCGCCGCGGTACCGGAGCCGATGCCGATGGGTGACCCGATTTCCTGAGCGAAGCGGGCCCCAATGAAGGGTTGCAGCTTGGGGCGGGCCTTCGTGGCCGGGCTTTGGTAGTGGGCGGCCAGGGGTGCCAGCCGCGCTTCCATCTCCGCAGGTGCCACTCCCTCTTCGAGTTCGATGAACAGGCCGTTTATACCCTTTGTACTAACGATGTAGTTGTCGTCATGCACGAGCTGCAATTCCTCGACCGCCGCCGAGGGTACGAGCACGTCCAGAGGTAGAAGAGAAGGCCCTGGCAGTGGAGCCAGAACTCCCGTGATCGTGCGTTCCACCTCGATCTGCGTCTCCTCGGGTGGAAACGCTCTGATGCGGATGCGCTCCCCCAGCATGGCGTGGACTGGTACAGCGGGGCCGAAATACTTCCGTGCTGTCTCGTGGTCCAGCACAACGCCGTGGGGAGCTTCGAGTGCTGTCCCCGCATCGCCCGCGGCCAGCGGCAGGGTGAACATGCTGAGGAAGGCCGGATCGACGGCGAGGACCATCTTCATGAAGGTCGCGTCACCGAGAGAGACCCTGGCGTATGTCCTGTGCATGAGGACCGATTCGCGGATGCCGGCGACTGTGGTACGTAACGGCTCGGCCAAGCTGGGGCGCACCATCGTGCGATTCCTGTCGGGTCCGGAAGTAGGCTCCAGGTTTTCGAAGTAGACGGCGAATATTCGTTCGCCCCTCTCGTGCCAGGTATCGAAGGAGGTCTCGTAGCGTACGAACAGCAGGCAGAGGATGGTCACGGCCAGGGCCGCGGACAGTCCGATCACGTTGATCAGCGTGATCGCCCGGTTGCGGGCCAGTACGCGCAGTGCGGTGATCAGATTGCTCTTCCACATAGTTCTGTCTCACACATTGTTATGGGAACTCCCGTGCCCGGACTACTCCGAACGAAGGGCCTCCACCGGGTTGGCGTGAGCTGCCCTCATCGTGTGATAGGAAGCGGTGAGCCAGGCGACGGCCAGCGCCACGAGACCGCCGGCCACGAACACGGTGATGCCCGGTTCCACGCGGTAAGCGTAGTCCTGCAGCCAGTGACGGGCGGCGAAGAACACGACCGGCCAGGCGATCAGGTTGGCCAGCAGGACGAGGCGCGTGAACTCCCTAGACAGCAGGATGACCAGGGACAGCCCGCTGGCGCCCAGCACCTTGCGGATGCCGATCTCCTTGGTCCGCTGCTGCACCAGGAAAGCCGTCAAGCCGAAGAGGCCCAAGCAGGCGAGGAAGATGGAGAGTCCGGAGAAAATGGTGAAGATCCGGCCGAGGTGTTCCTCCGAGTCGTACAGGGCGTCCAGGCGCTCGTCGACGAAGCGGTAGTCCAGGGGAAAGGGATCGTCGTGCGCCTGCAGGGTTCGGCGGATGAAGTCGATTCCCTCCTGTGGATCCCCGGCAGCCAGGCGCACCACCGCATGGGAAGGGGCGTCGCTGGAATTGACCATGTTCCCCGGCATGGCGATGAGCAGCGGCTCGATCGGCTCGCGCAGGGAGCCGAAGTGGAAATCCGCGACGACGCCGACCACCGTCGCGGCATCGTCATCGCCGGGGTCTCCCAGCCGGGTTCCCACGGCGTACTCCGGCTCGAGCAGGAGGGCCATCGTCTCGTTGACCAGGAAAGCGTGCTTCGGATCGCCGGGGTGCTCTGTTGAGAACGAACGGCCCTCGACCATTTCCAGGCCCATGGCCTCGACGAAACCATGGTCCACCCAGAGCATCGTCACGGCCAGCGTCTCCGACCCCGGTACCGCGACATCGGACTTGTTCACGACGTAGCCCGGTTCCTGCGAGCAGCGTCCCACGGCAGCGACCAGCGGGCTGGCCAGCAGATCCCGGCGGACCGGATCGAAGTGCTGGCGGATGGCGTCTGACCGGGTCGTGAAGACCAGCAGGTGCTCCTTGTCGAAGCCGAGGGACTTGGACCGTAGGAAGTCGAGCTGCTGACCGATGAGGAGCGTGGCCGCAAGCAGGCCAATGGAAACGGTGAACTGCACCACCACCAGGATGCTTCGCAGCCCGACGGACCGGCCCGTGCGATCGATCAGTCCCTTGATCGCCCGCGTTGGGGAAAGGGCGGAGAGCTGCAGGGCGGGATGGAGCCCGGCGCAGAGCCCGGTGGCGAGCGCCATCCCGACAAGCATCAGGAGGATCCGGGCGTCCTTGAGAAGATGCGGGGCGAACTCCATTCCGGTCAGGTTGTTGAACCACGGGGCCGCCAAGGCCATGATGATCAGCGCCACACCCAGTGAGGCGAAGGCCAGGATGATCGCCTCTCCGAGGAACTGACGGGCGAGCTGGTTGCGGTGCGCTCCGACCGCCTTGCGAACGCCGACTTCCAGCAGGCGCTCGGAGGATCGCGCCGTGGCGAGATTGGTGAAATTGATGATCGCGAGCAGCAACAGGAACACTGCAATGGCGCCGTAGGCGTAGACATGGGCCACGTTGCCGCCCGTGCTTCCGATGTTGGCATAGAAGTCGGAGTGCAGATGCACCTCGACGATGGGCTGCAGCTCGTAGCGGATCTCCTGGTTCATCTGCCTGTAGATCTCGCCCATCTCGCCTTGAACGATTCCGTTCATCTGTTGGACGATACGTGTGGTGTCGGCGCCTTCTCTTGCGAGCAGGTAAGTCGGGTAGCTGTGGTCCCACCACCTCTGTCTCTCGGGGAACCTGTCCACATCCGTCCCGGAGGCCGCGGCCAGCAAGTCGAACCTCATATGGGAGTTGGTCGGGAAGTCGCGGACGACGGCGCTCACCACGTTCCGGCCCCCGTTGAGGGTTTGGCCGACGGGATCCAGGTCGCCGAAGTACCGGTGCGCGGCGCTCTCCGAGAGCACGACGGCTTCGGGATCGGCCAGTGCCGTCTTCCTGTCCCCGCGCAGGAACTCGAAGCTCAACACCTCGAATAGATCGGGGTCCGCCCAGAAGAAGTCCTCGTCGTAGTAGACGTCGTCGCCGACGCGCACGGCCGGCTTGGGCGTACTCGTGAACAGCGGCTGCCAGATGCGGCCCACTGCCTCGACCTCAGGGACCTGCTCACGGAGAGCAGCCGCCATGGCCGAGGGTGCAATCGGGGCCCTGCCGTGAAAGCCTTCCGAGCTCATCTCCACGATGACGCGGTAGATGCGATCGGCTCCGTGGTGAAACCGGTCGTACTCGAGCTCATGGCGCAGGAAGAGCATGATGAAGGAGAAACCCGCCATGGCCACGGCCAGTCCGGCCACGTTGATCGTGGAGTACAGCTTCTTCCTGCGAAGGTTGCGCACGGCGATGAGGAGGTAGTTTCGCAGCATCTGGGGTCCTCTCCCTTACTCGTATCGCAGCGCCCGCACCGGATCGGCCCGCGCCGCCCGCCAGGCCTGGTGGCAGGAGCTGACCAGGACCGCCGCCAGCGCGATCGCCGCCCCGGCGGCGAAGTGCCAGGGCGACAGGTCGATGCGGAAGGCGAAGCCGTCGAGCCAGTCGCGCATCCACCACCAGGCGAGGGGGCTGGCCGCCGCGGCGCCGAGGAGGCCGAGCCAGGCGAACTCGCGGGCCATGAGGGCGGTGAGGCCGACGACGGTGGCGCCGAGGGCCTTGCGGATGCCGATCTCCTTGGTGCGGCGGCCGACGGCGAGGGCGGTGAGGGCGAAGGCGCCGAGGGCGGAGATGAGGACGGCGCCGGCGGCGGCCCAGGTGATGACGCGGCGCCAGCGCAGCTCGTCGCGGTAGGCGGCCTCCAGGTCCTGCTGCAGGAAGGAGAAGTCGAAGTCGGAGTAGTTGACGACGCCGTTCCAGGCCTGCCGCAGGTGTTGCAGGACCTCCTGCAGGTCGCCCGGCTTGACGCGCACGAGCATCAGCTCGCCTTCGCCGGGCAGGCCGGGATGGAGCGCCAGGAGCCCGGGCGGGCTCTCCTCGTAACCGGACTCGAAGGTGAAGTCCTTCACCACGCCGACGATGCGGTAGTGGCCCCGGGACTTGCGGCCCGAGGGGGAGACGCGCATCAGCTCCACCGTCTCGCCCACGGGATCGGCGAGTCCGAGGCGGGCGACGGAACTCTCGGAGATGAGGACCACGCTCTCCTTGTCGCCCTTGGCGGGCGAGAAGTCGCGGCCGCGGATCACCTCCAGGCCCATGGTCTTCACGAATTGGTGGTCGACCATGAAACGGCGGACCTGCGCCTCGCGGCCCTCAGGGGTCGCGGCCCGGTAGTCGGACGGATACTCGTCGCGCAGGAAGTCGTCGTCCGACAGGGAGATGGAGGCGATGCGGTGGTGGTTCAGCATGGGCTCAACCAGCCGGATCTGATCGGGGTTGTTGACGGGCTCGGTATGGACGGCGATGACGCGCTCCTGGTCGAGGCCCATGTCGCGGGCCATGACGTGGTCGAGCTGGTGATACATGATCAGGGTGCAGGTGATGAGGGCCACGGAGATGGCCAGCTGCACACCCACGAGGACGCGGCTGATGCGGGTGATCCCGGCCGTGGACAGGCTGCGCCGGATGGCGCTCATCGGCGCCAGGCGGGAGAGGACGAGGGCGGGATACCAGCCGGCCCCGAGGCTGACGAGCACCAGCAACGCAACCAGCGCGCCGATCGTACCCGGCTGGGTCAGCCCGAGGGACAGCTCCTGCGAGAAGGTGGCGTTGAAGGCCGGCAGGAGCAGCGACGCCAGGGCGCACCCGGCGCCCAGCCCGAGGACGGAGAGCACCGCCGCCTCGCCGACGAACTGGCGCATCAGGTGGCCGCGCCCGGCGCCGACGGCCTTGCGCACGCCCACTTCCGCCGCCCGCAGCGACGCCCGGCCGATGGCGAGGTTGACGAAGTTGATGCACCCCATGAGCAGCACCGCCAGGGCGATGCTGCCGAGGATGTAGGAGACGTAGGGGTCCCTCGGCTCCACGACGCCGTGCCCCACCCATCGCAGCAGACCCGTGTCCGAGCGCAGGCCGGTGAGCGGCTGCAGGCGGTAGGGCGAGGCGTCCTCCGGGAAGTCGGCGGGCAGGTCGTCCTCGTGGAGCCGCAGCCAGGTGCGGCCAAGCTGGGCGAGGGCCGGCGCCAGGTCGGCGGGGTCGGCCCCGGGCTTGAGGAGGACGTAGGCGTTGCAGGTGCCCTCCCATTCGTCCGGAGAGTCCATGAAGAGGAACTCCGAGTTGTCGAGAGGAAGGAGCATGTTGAACTGGATCGACGAGGTTCGCGGCACGGGCGCCGCCACGCCGGTGATGGTGAAGTCCTCGGCTCTCCCCCAATCCGGGGAGACCAGGCTGAGGCTCTGCCCCAGCGGATCGGCGCCGCCGAAGAGGCGTTGGGCCATCTCGTGGCCGAGCACGACGGAGTTGCGCTCCGTCAGCGCCGTGGCGGCGTCGCCCCGCAGCAGGGGGAAGTCGAAGACCTCGAAGAAGGCCGGATCGACGAGGAGGATCTCCTCGTCGCTCGAGTTGCCGGCGAAGGCGGTGCGCACGAAGCGGTCGCTCTTGTCGCTGCCCTCCCCGGCGCTGAGGCGGACGGTCCGCTCCACGAGGGGGGAGAGGGCCTCCAGCTCGGGGGCGAAGGCCAGCTCGATCATGTCGGCCGAGGCGACCCGCCCCATCTCCGGCAGGGTGATCTCCATGTAGACGCGGTAGATCCGGTCCCCCTTGCCGTGGAAGCGGTCGAAGGACCACTCCTGGGAAGCGAAGCGCCAGGCGAGGAGGCAGAAGGCCATGCCCAGGCCGAGGCCGGCGAGGTTGATGGCCGTGTGCAGGCGGTGGCGCATCAGGTTGCGCCAGGCGATGATCCAATGGTTGCGCAGCATGGCTATTCCTCCTTGATGCCTCCTTCTTCATCGACCAGGGTCTTCCTCACTCCCTTGCCCTGATCGAAGCGGTTGAAGTTGGCCTTCCACCTGTCGCCGGGCTCAGGCGGGACCGCCTGTTCGCCCAGCACGTCCCTCGCGTTCACCTCGTGGGTGACGTCATCCCTCTCCCAACTCAACTCCAGGGCCTTCCTGCCCAGGCCGCTCCAGGGAAGGAACAGCTCCACCGTCCACCACTCGTCCCGGTCCGACCGATCCGTGAGGGAGCCCTCCGCGTAGATGGCGTTCGTGAGATCGGGATCCCAGTCGGTAGTGAAGTTCGTGCCGCCGGCTTCGGGGATGAGGAGGTCCCTCCTCGCGCTGCGGGGATTGATCGCCACCTGGAGGTAGTTTGTGCCGTCCATGTCCGGATCGAGGAACAGCTCCACGGTGTCGTCGGTGTACACGGGCCCGTCGCGCCTGGTGACCTCGGCCTGGATGTGGGCGTCCAGGCAGTGGTACAGGACCATCAGCCCCCTGTCGTTCCACAGGGCCTTCACCCGCGTGCTCACGGAATCGATCGCCATCAGGCTTGGGTAGTGCCGGTCGGTCAGCTCGATGGCCGGCGCCAGGGCCCAGCTCTTCTCGTCGGCATGTCCGTCCAGGGTCATCTTCTCCCCGGTGAAGCGGACCTCGTAGGAGAGTCCGGCCGGGTCGGCCGCAGCGGCGGGCAGGGATGTGAGCAACAGCAGCGGTGCCAGGATGCTGCATGCAAGATGAATCTTCCTCATGTCCTGAACTCCTCTGGTGGCGACGGCGCCGCCCATCTACTCATTGCGCAGCGAGTCAACCGGGTTGACGAGTGCCGCCCGGACAGCGTGGTATGCGGTCACCAGCCAGGTCAGGCCCAGGGTGATCAGGCCGCCGGCCGAGTAGCTGAGCAGGTCGAGCTCGATGCGGTTCACGTCGGTGGCGAGCAAGTGGTCCGAGAGCTGGTAGGCCAGGGGCGTGGCGATGACAACGGCGATCAGGACAAGCCGCGTGGACTGCGACGACAGCAGCACGGCCACGCTTGTCGTCGAGGCGCCGAGGACCTTGCGCACGCCCACCTCTCTTGTGCGCCGGCTCACCGCGAGGGAGGCCATGCCGAAGACGCCGAGACAGGCGATCAGCACAAGGAATCCGGTCGCCCAGCGCAGCATGCTGATGATGCGGGCGTGGAAAGCGAAGCGCTCGGCGATATGATCTTCGAGAAAGCGATAGTTGAAGGGCATCCCTGTCGACAGCCGCTCCCAAGCCTCGCGCAGTTGGGCGAGGGTTTCGGGCACCCCCTCGGGTCGAACCCGAACCAGCACCGTCCCAATGCGGCGCTCCGGTCGGACGCTGAGTACGAGTTCGGGCACGAAGACGAAGGGATCGTCGTGCTGGAAGTCGGAGACCACGCCGACAATCCGCGGCCGGTGGCCCCCTTCGAGATAGGAGCCGACAACCGGCCCCTCCAGCGTGGCCGCCAGCTGCTGGTTGACGAGCGCTACACGACCGCTTGCCAGCAGGTCCGGGGGGAAGTCCTCACCTTCGACCACTTCCAGGCCGAGGGTGCGCAGGAAGTGCGGATCTACCTCGATCAGCGCGGCATCCGCCCGTTCCCGGTCGTCGAAGCGAAAGTCACTGACTTTGTCGGGGAACTGTTCGGACCCGGAGACGGCGAGCACCCCCGGAAGGGGGAGGACCTCCCGGCGGAAAATCTCGAGGAGGCGCCGCGACTCATGCACGCCTTCCTCTCTCGCGGAGCCCGCAAACGTCGGGATGCAGACCACGAGCTGCGGGTCGTAGCCCTGATCCAGGGACACCCAATGATCGACTTGGCGATCCATGACGAGGGCCGTGGTCAGGAACACCGTGGAGGCCGCGAACTGAACGACTACCAGGATGCGGCTGGCACGGCTTCGCACCTGGAGCCTGTCCCGAATGATCTCGACGGGCTGCATCCGCGACTGCACCAGAGCCGGGTACGCGCCGGCCACGAGCCCCATGACCACGCCGAACCCGGCCAGGGCCATCACCATCCACGGCGTGTACTGCAGGTCTAGGCTCGACCCGAACGACTCCGGCACCATCAGCAGACGATTCAGGCCCGGCAGCAGGATCTCGATCAGCGGCGCGGCGAGCGCCAGGGCGGCGAAGCTGAGCAGCAGGGCCTCGGCGAAGTACTGACGCATCAGCTGTCCCCGTCCGGCACCGACCACCTTGCGCAAAGCCACTTCGTGCGCCCTCGTCAGCGACATGCCCGCGGCCAGATTCGCGTAGTTGATGCACGCCAGCAGCAGCACGAGGAAAGCGACGAACCCGCTGCGGTAGAGCGACTCCCTCATCGTTTGCCCCCTACTGAGTTGGGGGTGCAGCCGCTTGTCGAAGAGCGGCACGATGACGAGTTCAAAACCCTCCCAGTACCGGTCCGGGTCGAAGGCCAGAGCCGCCTCCACGCCCGCGGCATCGGCGATCTGCAGGTAGGTCTCGCCTCCGCCGCGCCCGGGGAGCACCCAGTCGAACTTCAGACTGGACTCGTACGGCACATCGGCGGCGACCCCGGTTACGACGAAGTCTCCGCGGATCCCCCGGATCCCCCGGTCCACTACTTGCAGGGTCTGGCCCATGGGGTCCTCGGAGCCGAACAGCCGCTGCGCCAGCCGCCTCGACAACACGATCGAGTTCGGCCCGTCGAGGACCGTCCTTGGATCGCCCGCGATCAGCGGGAAGCTGAAGAACTCGAAGAAGCCGGGGTCGGCGAACCGTCCCGTCGCCTCCGTCGTTTGATCCCCGTAGAGCAGCATCCCGGACGTGTACTTGGTACGCACCGAGCGCAGCACAGCGGGGAGTGTGGCCACCATCTCCGGGCCAAGGCCGTCCGGTGTTGACGTGGTGGCCTCCCCATCCCAGGCCGGATGCGTCATGCAGACTTGGTAGATCTGCTCGCCCTTGGCGTGGAAGTGGTCCCACATCAGCGCACTGTGCACACGCAGGCCGACGAAGATGGCCACTGCGAAAGCCACGGCCAGCCCGCCCACGTTGATCGCGGTGTACATCCGATAGCGGCGCAAGTGGCGCCAGGCGACGATCAGGTTGTTGCGAAGCACGGCTTGCCCTCGTCGTTCAGCTTGAGAAGCATGAACCAGCTACTCCCCCAGCCGTATGTGGTCTATTGGGTTGCTGACCGCCACCCTCGCCGAGTGGAATGCTACCGGGACGAAGGCGACGGCCACTCCCAACAGGATCGCACCTGCGAGGAATTGAGACCAGATATCAACGCGGTACGCGAAACTCTGAAGCCATGTCGACATGCTGTAGTACACGACAGGCAGCGCAATCAGATTTCCGACCAAAGCCAACTCCCCGAACTCTCGTACCAACAGGAACACCACGCGTCCCGTGGAGGCACCGACCACCTTCCGGATGCCGATTTCCCCCTTGCGGCTCTCGGCGCGATACGATGCCAGACCGAACAGACCCAGGCACGCAGTGAGCATGGCGAAACCCGCCAGAAGCCCAAAGACACGAACGTCCTGAGCATCCTGGCGATACAGGTCATCCAGCTCGTCCTCGAGAAATGCGTACGAGAAGTCGCCCCCAATGGCTGCCACCTTCTCCCACTTCTCTTTGACCAGAGCTATCGTCTCCGGCAACGACTCTTCATCATGCAGCTTGATGAATGTCCTGTTCACCGTACTGGCTGGAATCGACTCTGAGTGCCTCACCAGCACCATAGGCCGCACTTCTGCGTGAAGGGTGTGCCAATGGAAGTCCTTGACAACACCGATGACCTGTGCCTTCCGATTCTCCTTCCAAAAGGGGAACTCAACCGCCTTGCCGACAGGATCCGTCCATCCCCACTCCCGGGCGGCCCTCTCATTGATCAAGACAGATGACTCAGCAAACTTGCGGCTCTCGGAGGATCCGGACCCGGGGAGGGCCCTCAGATCCATCAATTCCACAAAGTCTCCGTCCACAAACAGCAGATCACAGTCAATTGGCTCGGGAGCACTTCCGCCTCCGACACATCTCTTGACCCCTGCGGGAGCCTGCCGCGCCGGGCTGCTGGAGACACCCGTTACGCCGGCAATCCTCGGGCTCTCCAGGAGTTCACTCTTGAAGAGCCCCAGGTTCCATGGGTTGATCCCTCCCTCGACGACCAGAATCTTGTCCGCCTCGAATCCGAGGTCCCTCTTCCCGAGGTAGGCCACTTGATCGTACGCCACACCGGCCGTTCCGATGAATGCGGTGGCCAAACCGAATTGCAGCACTGTCATGATCTTGCGCATCCGACTTTGACTGGCACCGCCAAAGTGGCGCCCCCTCATACTCTCCACTACTCTCAAGCGCGCGAGCATGAGAGATGGGTAGGAACTCGAGACGGCCCCAACCAGCAGTGCAACTCCAAACATGACCATCCATGTTTCCCAATTGGCGTAGACCCCGGGCCTGAATTCCTCACCAACTACCGCGTTGACGAACGGTACGAGTGACTCCGCCAAGGGAAAGGCCAAGACCAGCGCTGCCACTGAGTGGAGGGTTGCCTCGCAATAGAACTGCAGGATCAACGAGCGACGTTCAGCCCCTATGGCCTTGCGCAGGCCGACTTCCCTCGCACGTCCAATCCCCTGGACAGTCGCTATGTTGATGATGTTGAGGCATCCTATCAGCAATATGACACATGCGATGCCTCCATACCTGTACAGATCACCCAAGGTGCGGGTTGTCTCCCAATCGCCCTCGAGGTGAGAGGCCAGGTGGACCTTGGCCAGCGGCTGAAGGTCCACATCGCAGGTAATGCCCTCTCTGCCTCCACCCCGGCCAAATCCCTGACACTCCTGGTTGGTCAGTTGCAGCTTGTCTCTTGCTCTCGCAGCATCAACTCCACTTGGAAGCACCACGTATGAGTGCGCTCGTAGAAGGTCGAAGTGACTTGCGCGAAGACCTTCCTGCTGCGGAGAAAAGAGAAAGTCAAAGTCGAGATGGGAGTTCGGCGGGAAGTCCTCGAGAACTCCTGAGACAACTGCCCTTATGCCGTACTCGTACGGAAGGTGTATCTCCTGGCCAAGGGGGTCGACCTCACCAAAGTACCTGGCCGCAGTACTCTCGGTAATTACAACCCGCCCCTTGCCCTCCAAGGCCGTCTGCGGATTTCCCTTTAGCAGAGAGAAGCTGAATACATCGAAGAAGTCACCGTCGACGGCTATGAATCTGGATGGCTCTTCGAGGAAGCGATCCCGCCCTCTTGATACCACCACCTCCTCGGAGAGCGCGAACCTGAAGAGCCCTACGCTGGACTCAAACTCCGGATACCTGGTACGGAGAGCCCGCATCACTCCCAGGCTGATGGCGGCCAGATTCCGTTCCGACTCACCGTTTCGCACCTTCAGAGTCACCCTGAAAGTGCGGTCGGCCTTCTCGTGGAAACGATCATAGCTCAACTCATGTCGGATCAGGTCCACAACCATGGTGCAGGTAGCCATGCCGACGGCGAGACCGAGAATGGCAATGAATGAGTAGAGCTTGCGGCGGGACATGTTCCGCCACGCCACTGTCAGGTAGCTGAGTAGCATCGCTCACAACCTCGAGGTCACTGGGGCGAGACCTTGCCGTCCAGCAGGTGCACGACCCGGCTGCCGTAGCCGGCGTTCTTCTCCGAGTGGGTCACCTGCACGATTGTGGTTCCCTCGCCGTTCAGCTCCCGCAGCATGGCCATCACCTCCTCCCCCTGCCGGGAGTTGAGGTTGCCCGTGGGCTCGTCGGCCAGGATCAGGCTCGGCTGGCCGATGAGGGCGCGGGCAACGCCGACGCGCTGCTGCTCGCCGCCGGAGAGCTGGTGGGGGAAGAGGTCCTTCTTGGCCACCATCTGGAAGCGGTCGAGCAACTCGCTCACCCGCGCCTTGCGCTCGGAGCCCTTCACCTTCTGGTAGAGGAGGGGCATCTCCAGGTTCTCGAAGACCGTCTGCTCGTCGATCAGGTGGTACGCCTGGAAGACGAAGCCGATGTGCCGCCGGTGCACCTCGGTGCGCTCCTTCTCCCCCATGCCGCTCACCTCCTCTCCGAGGAAGCGGTAGGTGCCGGCCGTCGGCTCGTCGAGCATGCCCATGATGTGGAGCAGGGTCGACTTGCCGGCGCCGCTCGGCCCCATGACGGAGACGAACTCGCCCTTCTCCACCTTCAGGTGCACGTGGCGCAGCACGTAGGTCTTGAGGGAACCGGTCTGGTGGTACTTCTCGATGTCGTGCATGTCGATCATGGCGGTATCCTCCTGGTGGTTACTTGGTGTGCAGGGTCCTCACGGGGCTGGTGAGGGCAGCTCGCATGGCCTGGCCGCCGACGGTCAGCCCCGCGATGACGAAAGAGAGAGCGCCCGACACCATGAACAGGGCCACGCCGATTTCCACGCGATAGGCAAAGTCCTGCAGCCAGTGGTCGGCCAGCCCGTAAGCGATGGGCACGCTGAGGAGGAAGGCGATAGCAACGGGTTTGGCGAAGTCGCCGAGCAGCATGGCGGTGACGCGTCCGGGGGAGGCACCGAACACCTTGCGGATGCCGATTTCCCTGGTTCGTGCTTGAGCGGCGTGCGCGGCCAGACCGAAGAGCCCGACCGAGGCGACGGCGAGGGCCGAGAAGAGAAGGAGGGTGAGTGCGCGGCCCACTTTCTGTTCGTCGGAGTGGAGTTTGGCGACGACCTCTTCCAGGGAGTGGCGCTGGATGGGGAGGTGGGGAGCGGCGGCGGACCACTTGTCGTCAATCACTTCGAGGGCTTCTTCGAGGTGGCCGGATTGCACCCGCACGATGATGACTCTCACCCTCTCATCGAGTTGTGTTATGACCAGGGGTTCAACCTTGGAGCGCGGACCGTAGAAGTGGAAATCCTCGATCACCCCCACGACGCGCCTCTCCACGCCGTGGACATGGCCGTCGGGGCCGGGGATAAAGTTGCGAAGGAAGCCGTCGGGGATCGTCTTTCCCAAGAGGTCTTCCGATCCCAGCCAGCGCGCGGCGGTCTCATTTATCACGACCGCGTTGGCGTCCGACGGTTTGTCGGTCAGGGGGCGTCCCTGGACCATTCGCAATCCCATGATTTCAACGAAGTCGCCATCTGCTTCATACTCGCTTGTCGCTTTTTCCCCCTCCCCCTTGCTGTAGGTGATGAACCTCCCTCCCGAACCGTGACCAGGGACCGCCACAGAGAGACTCACCGCGGCGATACGGCTGTCCTGAAGCAACTCAGCTTTCAGAATTCGAGCCTGATCTGCGGTGAGGCCGCCGTCACGGGGGTTGGAGACGACGACAACCTGTTCCGGGTCCAACCCCAGGACGGAGTTTTCCCGAAGCATGTTCTGGATGAAACTGACCTGGTGCCATATCAGCAGGGTCATCGTCATCAGCGTCGCTGCAATGGTGAACTGCGCCACCACCAGACCCCGGCGCAGGCGTGCGCCGCCGATGCGCCCCCCGCGCTCCAGGACCGCCGGCTGGAAGCATGCCACGACCCATGCCGGGTAGGCGCCCGCCGCCAGTCCGACCGCTGCCGCCAGCGCCGCTGTCCCGGCGCAGGTCGAAATCGTCCAGCCGGGTGACCAGCCAAAGTCGATTCCTCCCATCGCAGGCAGGAAGGGAGTCACGATTTCTGCAAAGGCAACGCCCAGGAAGGTGGCCGCGACGCTCAGCACTACCGACTCGCTCAGGAGTTGGCGAATGAGCTGGGCGCGATGGGCGCCGAGGGCCTTGCGGATGCCTATCTCGTGTATCCGTCCCTCCGCGCGCGCTGTCGCCAGGTTGACGTAGTTGAACCCGGCGATCGTCAGGAGCACCATCGCCAGGGCGGCGAACAGAGCGAGGTGCATGGGGTTGCCGCTCGGGCCGATCGAGTTGGGAGACTCCGTGTCGAAGTAGATCGATTTCAAAGGTTGCAGCGTGTAGGAATGGGTAGCTTCGTGATACCCCCCGGCTTCCTGAACGATGTCAGGAATGCGCTCGGCTACCGTACCGGCATCTGCACTGGGATTCAGCTGCACGAAGGTCGTGTAGGCGAAGGTTCTCCAGCCCAGATCCCCTTCCCTTTGCGTGTGCTGCGCAGGGGCCAGGGAGAGCAGGGCCGGGAAGTGCAGCAATGAGTTGGAGGGCGGTTGCCCGACGATGCCGGTAACCGTGTAATCGATGGCTTCGTTGTGGCGGACGACCTGGCCCATGGGATCGTCCTCTCCGAACAGCCGCTGGGCGAGAGGTTCGGTCAGCACCATGGTGTAGGGGCGCGACAAAGCGGTTTTGGGGTCGCCGCGCAGGAGGGACAGGCTGAACACTTCGAAAACACTGGACTCCGCCGAGTGAATCCCGCTCACACGAATCCCACTCTTGGCTCCGACTCTGAGAAGACGCGATGAACCCCCGCCGAATCGGACTGTTTCCTCGACTTCGGGAATTTGCTCCTTCAGGGCTGGCCCAAGAGGTAGCGGCAGACTGGAGCCCCCCATACTCCAAGGTGAGGCGTCAGGTTCCTCCTCTTTCAGTACGCGGTAGACCCGGTCCTTGTTCTCGTGGAAGTCGCCGATTGAGAGCTGATAGGCGGCCAGCTGGATGACCAGCAGGCAGAGGGCCAGGCCGACGGCCAGCCCGAAGAGGTTGATCGCCGCGTAGCCGCGCTCCCGCCACAGGTGGCGGAGGGCCGTGGTCAGGTAGCTTCTCAGCATGCTGGTCCTTTCGGGGCGGGATCCGCCCGTCTACTTCGTGTGCAGGGTCCTCACGGGGCTGGTCAGGGCAGCTCGCATGGCCTGGCCGCCAACCGTCAGCCCGGCGATGACGAAAGAGAGAGCGGCCGACACCATGAACAGGACCACGCCGATTTCCACGCGGTAGGCAAAGTCCTGCAGCCAGCGGTCGGCCAACGCGTAAGCGATGGGCACGCTGAGGAGGAAGGCGATGGCAACGGGTTTGGCGAAGTCGCGCAGCAGCATGGCGGTGACGCGTCCCGGGGAGGCGCCGAACACCTTGCGGATGCCGATCTCCCTGGTTCGTGCTTGAGCGGAGTGGGCGGCCAGACCGAAGAGTCCGACCGAGGCGACGGCGATGGTCAAGGAAAGGAGGAGGGTGAGCGCGCGTCCCACCTTCAGTTCATCGGAGTAGAACTCCGCCGCCGCCTCTTCAAGCGATTCTCGCCGGATGGGGCGGTACGGTGCGGCGGCGGCCCACTTGTCGTCGATCACTTGGAGGGCTTCTTCGAGGTGGCCGGGGCGCACTCGCACGATGATGACACCCACCCAACTGTCAATCTGTCTCATGACCAGTGGTCCTACCTCTTGACGCGGGCCGTGGAAGTGGAAATCCTCGATCACCCCAACGACGCGCTGATCCAGGCCACGGACATAGGGAATCGTCTCTCCCAGGGGGTCTTCCAACTCCAGCCTGCGCACGGCGGTCTCATTTATCACGACTGCGCTTGCGTCGGCCGGCTCGTCGGTCAGGGGGCGTCCCTGGACCATCTGCAATCCCATGATTTCGACGAAGTCCCCATCTATTTCATACACGTCCATCTCTATTCGCCCTTCTCCTCCTTCTCCTCGCGTATACGTTCGTCCAGAACCCTGGCCAGGTACTGTCATGGAAAGACTCACCGCGGCGATGCGGCTGTCTTGAAGTAACTCACCTTTGAAAGCTCGGGCCTGATCTGCGGTCAGGCCGCCGCTGTGGCGGTTGTAGACGATGACAACCTGTTCCGGCTCCAACCCCAGGACCGAGTTCTCGCGGACCAGATTTTGAATGAAGCTGACCTGGTGCCAAATCAGCAGCGTCATCGTCATCAACGTCGCAGTAACGGTGAACTGCGCCAGTACCAACCCCCGGCGCAGTCGCGAGCCTCCGATGCGGCCTCGGCGCTCCAGGACCGCCGGCTGAAAGCACGCCACGACCCATGCCGGGTACGCGCCCGCTGCCAGTCCGGCCCCGATCGCCAGCACCGTTGCGCCGGCGCAGGTCGAGATGGTCCAGCGAGGCGACCATTCAAAGTCGATTCCTCCCATCGCAGGCAGGAACCGAATCAGGATTTCTGCCATGGCAACGCCAAGCAGCGTGGCTCCGACGCTCAGCAGTACCGACTCGCCCAGGAGCTGGCGAATGAGCTGGGCGCGATGGGCGCCGAGGGCCTTGCGGATGCCTATCTCGTGCAGCCGTCCCTCGGCACGCGCTGTGGCCAGGTTCACGTAGTTGAACCCGGCGATCGTCAGCAGCACCATCGCCAGGGTGCCGAACAAGGCGAGGTGCATGGGGTTGCCACTGGGGCCGACCCAGCTGGGAGACTCCGTGTCGAAGTAGATCGATTTCAAAGGTTGGAGCGCGTAGGAATCGGTCGCCTCGGGAAATCCTCTGGGTCTCTGAACGACATCTGGAATACGCTCGGCTACCGCAGCGGCATCTGCATGGGCATTGAGCTGTACGAAGGTTTCGTAGGCCCAATAGCTCCAGCCAGCGGCGTGAACGTCCCGCACACGGATGGGGATGCCCTCCTTGTCCATGGTTGCCAAGGAGAGCAGTGCCGAGAATGCCGAGAACTGGAGCAATGAGGTGGAGGGTGGCTCTCCTACGATGCCGGTAACGACACAATCGAAGGCTTCACTGCGGATGACCTGACCAATGGGATCGCTCTCTCCGAAGAGCCGCCGGGCCAGTGGTTCAGTCAGCACCATGGTGTTGGGGCGCGACAAAGCGGTCTTGGGGTCGCCCCGCAGAAGCGGCAGACTGAACATCTCGAAAACGCCGGAATCTACCCAAGCAGCGCGCTCATATGTCCCTTTTCCGGTCTCCTCGCCAACCCTGAACAGCCCGTAAGAAGAACCCGAGTAGAAGCGGACTGTTTCCTCGACCTCGGGCACTTGCTCCTTCAGGGCTGGCCCAAGAGGTAGCGGCATACTCGAGGAAGTCCCGGCATCCTCTTCCTTCAGGATGCGGTAGAGTCCGTTCTTCTTCTCGTGGAAGTCGCCGACCGAGAGCTGGTACGCCGCCAACTGGATGACCAGCAGGCAGAGGGCCAAACCGACGGCCAGGCCGAAGAGGTTGATCGCCGCGTACTCGCGCTCCCTGCACAGGTGGCGGAAGGCGGTGATCATGTAGTTTGCCAGCATGCTCGTCCTTTCGCGGCGGGGATCCGCCCGTCTACTCCGTGCGCAGCGTTTCCACCGGGTTGGTCAGGGCCGCCCGCATCGCCTGGTGGCCCACCGTCAGTCCGGCGACCAGGAAGGAGAGGGCGCCCGACACCACGAAGAGGCCGGCGCCCATCTCGACGCGGTAGGCGAAGTCGTGGAGCCAATGGTTGCCCAGCCACCACGCCACCGGCACGCTGAGGACGAAGGCGATGGCCACGGGCCGGGCGAAGTCGCGCAGCATCATGGCGGTGAGGCCGCCCGCGGAGGCGCCGAAGACCTTGCGCACGCCGATCTCGCGGGTGCGCTCGTGGGCGGCGTGGGCGGCCATGCCGAAGAGCCCCACGGCGGCGACGGCGATGGCGAGGACGAGGAACGCCGTGAGGGCGCGGCCCACCATCAGCTCTTCGGAGTAGAGTTGGCCGGCGACTTCCTCGAGGGAGTGGCGCTGGATGGGGCGGTAGGGGGCGAGGGCGGCCCACCTCTCGTCGATGACCGCGAGGGCCTCGTCGAGATGGCCGGACCGTACCCGCACGGTGATGACGCCCGCCGCTCCATGGAGCTGTCCCATGACCAGGGGCTCTACCGCACTCCTGGCGCCGTCGAAGTGGAAGTCCTCGACCACACCCACGACGCGCTTGTCCCCCCAGCCGGGGAGGGTTTCTCCCAGTGGTTCCTCCAGTCCCAGGACCCTGGCGGCGGTCTGGTTGATGACGAGCGCCTCGGCGTCGGCCGGTTGATCGGTAAGGGCGCGTCCCTGGACCATGCGCAGACCCATGATCTCGACGAAGTCGCCATCTACCTGGTACCTCCAGATCATCCGTCCTTCCGCCATGTGCGCCGATCTCGAACCCTCGCCGGGCACCGACATGGAGAGGCTCACCGCGGCGATGCGGCTGTCCTGCAGCAGCTCCGTCTTGAAAGCCCGGGCCTGATCCACGGTGAGGCCGCGGTTGCGGATCACCACCACCTCTTCCGGCTTCAACCTCAGGATGGAGTTTTCACGGAGGAGGTCCTGGATGTAGTCGAGCTGGTGCCACATGAGGAGCGTCATCGTCAGCAACGCCGTGGTGGCCGTGAACTGGGTTACCACCAGACCCCGGCGCAGGCGAGCACCGACTACCCGGCGGCCGCCGCGCACGTTCGCGGTCGGCTGCAGGCGCGCCACGATCCAGGCCGGGTAGGCGCCCGCCATCACTCCGACCCCTGCTGCCAGCGCCGCGGCCCCGGCGAAGGTGGAGATTGACCAGTGCAACGGGGGAAGGTCGAAAGCGGATCCCGCGATGGCGGGCATGAGTTGGAGCAGGATCGCTGCGAGGGCGGCTCCGAGCACCGTGGCGGCCGTGCTCATCAACACCGACTCGCTCAGGAGTTGGCGGATGAGCTGGCCGCGATGGGCGCCGAGGGCCTTGCGCACGCCGATCTCGTGGATCCGCCGCCCGGCCCGGGCCGTGGCCAGGTTGACGTAGTTGACCCCGGCGATGGTCAGGATCACCACGGCGAGAATGGCGCTCAGGGCCAGGTACGTGGGATTGCCGCTCGGGCCGATGGTGTTGGGCACGTCCGTGTCGAAGTAGATCGATTCCAGGGGCTGCAGGACGTGGGGAGCCGGCGCCTCGGGCAACCCCCTGGCCTCCTTGACGATGCCGGAAAGGCGTTCGCCAACCGCGGCCGGGTCGGCACCGGGCGTCAGCTGCACGAAGGTCCGGAAGGCGGCAGCGTTCCACCCCATGATGTCCGGACTCGCCTCGTACTCCGTGGCGAAGGAGAACAGCGCCGAGAACTGGACCAATGAACCGGAGGGCGGCTGGCCGACGATGCCCGTGACCTCCCAGTCGTCCGCCTCGTCGACGCGGACCACCTGCCCCATGGGGTCGCTGTCTCCGAAGAGACGGCGGGCCAGCGGCTCGGTGAGGACCATGGTGTAGGGGCGGGTCAAGGCCGTCCCGGGGTCGCCGCGCAGGAGCGGCATGCTGAACATGTCGAGAACACCCGTCTCCGCGCCGATGCCCTTTTCGTACACGCCTTCCTTGTCGCCGACCTGAAGCAGGCGCGGCCAGACCGAGCTGAAGCGGACCGCCTCCTCGACCTCGGGGAACTGCTCCTCGAGGGTGGGCCCAAGGGGTCCCGGCATTGATCCCGAGTACTGGGGTCCACCCCAGAAGTCAGGTCCGAGTACGCGGTAGACCCGGTCTCTCTTGTCGTGGAAGTCGCCCACCGAGAGCTGATGGGCCGCCAGCTGGATGACCAGCAGGCAGAGGGCCAGACCGACGGCCAGGCCGAAGAGGTTGATCGCCGCGTAGCCCCGCTCTCGCCACAGGTGGCGGAGGGCGGTGGTCAGGTAGCTGGCCAGCATGTTGCTCCTTACTCCGTGCGCAGCGTTTCCACCGGATTGGTCAGGGCCGCCCGCATCGCCTGGTGGCCCACCGTCAGGCCGGCCACGAGGAAGGAGAGGGCGCCCGAGACCACGAACAGGCCGACTCCCATCTCCACTCGGTAGGCGAAGTCGTGGAGCCACTGGTTGCCCAGCCACCAGGCGACGGGGACGCTGAGGACGAAGGCGGTGGCCACGGGCCGGGCGAAGTCGCGCAGCATCATGGCGGTGAGGCCGCCGGCGGAAGCGCCGAAGACCTTGCGCACGCCGATCTCGCGGGTGCGCTCGTGGGCGGCGTGGGCGGCCATGCCGAAGAGCCCCACCGCGGCGACGGCGATGGCCAGGACGAGGAAGGCCGTGAGCGCCCGGCCCACCATCAGCTCCTCGGAGTAGAGTTTGCCGGCGATTTCCTCGAGGGAGTGGCGCTGGATGGGGCGGTAGGGGGCGACGGCGGCCCACTTGTCGTCGATCACTCCGAGGGCTTCGTCCAGATGGCCGGGTTGGACCCGCACGGTGATGACGCCCACCGCCTGATCGACCTGCATGATCGCCAGGGGCTCTACCTCCGGGCGCGGGCCGTGGAAATGGAAGTCTTCGATCACGCCCACGATGTGCGACTCTCCCTTGGAGGCGTTGATCTTCTTGCCGAGTGGCTGCGCCCATCCCATTCGGCTCGCGGCGGTCTCGTTGATGACGACTGCTTGGGCGTCGGCCGGTTCGTCGGTCAAGGGTCGTCCTTGAGCCATGCGCAGACCCATGACTGGCACAAAGTCGCTGTCTGCCTGATACACATTCATCATCACCGGGTCATCTGTCGTGAAATCTGCCACGACCTTGAAATCGAACCCCTCGCCAGGGACTTTGTGGGAGAGGCTCACGGCGGCGATGCGACTGTCCTGAAGCAGTTCCGTCTTGAAGGCGCGGGCCTGATCCACGGTGAGTCCCTGATTCCTGACCACCACTACCTGTTCCGGCTTCAACCTCAAGATGGAATCCTTGCGGAGGAGGCCCTGGACGTAGTCGAGCTGCTGCCACGTGAGGAGCGTCATCGTCAGCAACGCCGTGGTGGCGGTGAACTGGGTCACTACCAGACCCCTGCGCAGGCGCGCACCGCCTGTTCGGCCCCCGCGCAGGTTCGCGGTCGGCTGCATGTGCGCCACGACCCAGGCCGGGTAGGCCCCCGCGGCGACGCCGACCGCCGCTGCCAGCAGGGCGGCCCCCGCGTACGTGGAGATCGACCAGTCGAGGGAGGGAAGGTCGAGAGCGGATCCCGCGATGACGGGTATGAGCTGAAGCAAGACCGCTGCGAGGGCAGCTCCCAGGACCGTCGCGGCGGTGCTCATGAGCACCGATTCGCTCAGCAGTTGTCGAATGAGCTGGCCGCGATGGGCGCCGAGGGCCTTGCGCACGCCGATCTCGTGAATACGCCTCCCCGCCCGCGCCGTGGCCAGGTTGACGTAGTTGACCCCGGCGATGGTGAGGATCACCACTGCGAGGAGGGAGCTCAGGGCGAGGTAGATGGGATGGCCGCTCGGGCCGATGGTGTTGGGCGCCTCCCTGTCGAAGTAGATCGACTTCAGGGGCTGCAGGACGTAGGAATCGGTGCGCGTCGACGGGGTGGCCGTCGATGTCTCGGAGACGACCGAGAAAGACGCCGACCGCTTCGTCGAGGGAGGCCCCCCTTGGTTCTTGAACACCGTGATGCTCTTCGCCCCCGCGGGAGATGCCTCCACGGCTTCCATCGATCCGCCGTCGTCGGCGCCGGCGTCCTCGACGATGTCGGGAATGCGCGCGGCTACCGCGGTTGCGTCGGCCCGGGGAGTCATTTCCACGAAGGTCGTGAAGGCGGAGGCGTTCCAGCCATGCTCCAGCATTGGGTCGGTGGCGCGGGAAAGCGATCTCAGCGCCGAGAACTGGAGCAGCGAGTTGGACGGTAGTTGCCCGACGATGCCCGTAACCTCGTAGTCGGAGTCCTCTCCGACGCGGACGACTTGTCCAAGGGGATCGCTCTCGCCGAAGAGCCGTCGGGCCAGCGGCTCGGTGAGCACGATCGTGTAGGGACTCGACAGGGCCGTCTTCGGGTCGCCGCGCAGGAGTGGCAAGCTGAACATGTCAAAGACGCCGCCCTCGGCTGCACCGACCTGCTCGTAAATCCCCTCCTTTTCCCCGACCCGAAGCAGAGTGTGGAATTCCCGGCCGAAACGGACCACCGCCTCGACTTCGGGAAATTGCTCCTCGAGGGTGGGGCCAAGGGGTATGGGCAGTACGTCGGTGTACCGGGCCTGACCCCATGAGACGGGTCCCAACACGCGGAAGACCCGGTCCTTCTTCTCGTGGAAGTCGCCCACCGAGAGCTGGTACGCCGCCAACTGGATGACCAGCAGGCAGAGGGCCAGGCCGACGGCCAGGCCGAAGAGGTTGATCGCGGCGTAGCCGCGCTCCCGCCACAGGTGGCGGAGGGCGGTGGTCAGGTAGCTTCTGAGCATGCGTGTCCTTTCGTGGCGGGATCCGCGCATCTACTCCGTGCGCAGGGTCTCCACCGGGTTGGTCGTGGAAGCCCGGATCGCCTGCTGGCACACCGTCAGGCCGGCCACGAGGAAGGAGAGGGCGCCCGAGACCACGATGAGGCCGGCGCCCATCTCGACGCGGTATGCGAAGTGGTGCAGCCACTCGTTGCCCAGCCACCAGGCGACGGGCACGCTGAGGACGAAGGCGATGGCCACGGGCCGGGCGAAGTCGCGCAGCATCATGGCGGTGAGGCCGCCGGCAGAGGCGCCGAAGACCTTGCGCACGCCGATCTCGCGGGTGCGCTCATGGGCGGCGTGGGCGGCCATGCCGAATAGGCCCACGGCGGCGACGGCGATGGCCAGGAAAAGGAGGAGGGTGAGGGCGCGACCCACCCTCAACTCTTCGGAGTAGAGCCTGGCGGTGACTTCTTCGAGGGAATGGCGCCGAATGGGGCGATAAGGGGCGAAGGCGGCCCACTTCTCGTCGATCAGCTCGAGAGCCGCGTCCAGATGCCCGGGTTGGACCTGCACGATGGTGACGCCCACCGCTCCCTGGACCTGTTCCATGACCAGCGGTCCCACCTCGCTTCGCGGACCATCGAAGTGGAAGTCCTCGATCACGCCCACGATGCGCTTGTCTCCCCAGGTGAGGATCGTCTCTCCTAATGGCTCCTCCAGTCCCAGCACCTTGGCGGCGGTCTCGTTGATGACGAGGGCCCGGGCATCGGCCGGATCGTCGGTCAGGGCCCGTCCCCGGGCCAGGCGCAGGCCCATGATCTCGGAGAAGGCCGCATCTACCTGGTACGCCTCGATCATCCGTCCTTCCACGATGTGCGACGCTCTCGAACCCTCGCCCGGCACCGCCGAGGAGAGACTCACCGCGGCGATGCGGCTGTCCTGAAGCAGTTCGGCCTTGAAGGCCCGGGCCTGATCCATGGTGAGGCCGCGGTTCCTGACCACCACCACCTGCTCCGGGTCCGACCCCAGGATGGAGTTCTCGCGGAGGAGGTCCTGGGTGAAGTCGAGCTGGTGCCACATGAGCAGCGTCATGGTCAGCAAGGCGGTGGTGGCCGTGAACTGGGTCACCACCAGGCCCCTGCGCAGGCGCGCGCCGCCGACTCGGCCCCCGCCGAGGTTGGCCGTGGGCTGCATCCGCGCCACGACCCAGGCCGGGTAGGCCCCGGCCGCCACGCCGACCCCCGCTGCCAGCGCCGCGGCCCCCGCGTACGTGGAGATCGACCAGTCGAGGGAGGGAAGGTCGAAAGCGGATCCCGCGATGATGGGCATGAACTGGAGCATGGCCCCTGCGAGGGCCGCTCCCAGCACCGTCGCCGCGGTGCTCATGAGCAGCGACTCGCTCAGGAGTTGGCGAATGAGCTGGCCGCGATGGGCCCCGAGGGCCTTGCGCACGCCGATCTCGTGAATCCGCCGCCCGGCCCGCGCCGTGGCCAGGTTCACGTAGTTGACGCCGGCGATCGTCAGGATCACCACCGCCAGAAGGGCGGAGACCACCAGGTAGGTGGGGTTGCCGCTCTTTCCGAGGTTGTTGGGCAATTCAGCGTCGAAGTAGATCGACTTGAGAGGTTGCAGCACGTAGGGAAGCGGACTCCCGGCGGAAGCCTGCCGCGGGGGCTCGAGCGCCTCCGGAGGGAGGTTCACGACTGATGGTTGCTGCAAGCTCTCCGGCGCCGCTGGATGCGGGTGGTCGTGAGGCGTTCCGTCGAAGGCGTGGAACTTGCCCTTGCCCTGGAGCTGCCCAAGGTCTGCCTGGCCCACTTTGCCCAGCACCTGCACCGGCCCGGCAACGGGAGTCGCCGGAGTCGCAGGCACTCCCGTGATCGCTTCGACGACGCCGGGGATGCGCGCCGCTACCGCCTCGGGAGCGGCGCCGGGCGTCAACTGCACGAAGGTGGTGAAGGCGTGGACGATCATCCCGGAGGTCATCCCGGGACTCTCCTTGTAATCCGTGGCGAGGGAGAGCAGGGCCGAGAACTGGAGCAGCGAACCTGCGAGCGGCTGGCCGACGATGCCGGTGACCTCGCAGTCGAAGCTCTCGGCGACGCGGACCACCTGTCCCATGGGATCGCGCTCCCCGAAGAGACGGCGGGCCAGGGGCTCGGTCAGCACCATGGTGTATGGGCGTTCCAGGGCCGTTTCGGGGGTACCTCGCAGAAGGGGAAAGCCGAAGACGCGGAGGACGCCAGGGTCCGCGGTCAGCACTTTCTCCGAGATCCCCTCCCTCGTACCCGCCCGGAGCAGGGTCGTCTTGCTGGCGGTGAAGCGGACGGCTTCTTCGACTTCAGGCAACTGGTCTTGGAGGGCAGGTCCAAGCTGTATCGGCAGGGCAAACGTGTACTGGTCCCTGTCCCAGAAGGTGGTGCCCAGGACTCGGTAGATGCGGTCCTTCTTGTCGTGGAAGTCGCCCACCGAGAGCTGATACGCCGCCAACTGGATGACCAGCAGGCAGAGGGCCAGGCCGACGGCGAGGCCGAAGAGGTTGATCGCCGCGTAGCCGCGCTCCCGCCACAGGTGGCGGAGGGCGGTGGTCAGGTAGCTATTGAGCATGCGTGTCCTTTCGTGGCGGGATCCGCCGCCTACTCCGTGCGCAGCGTCTTCACCGGATTGGTCATGGAAGCCCGGATCGCCTGCTGGCTCACCGTCAGGCCGGCGACGAGGAAGGAGAGGGCGCCCGAGGTCAGGAACAGACCCACGCCCACCTCCACGTGGTAGGCGTAGTTCTGCAGCCACAGGCCGCCGAGCCACCAGGCGATGGGGATGCTGAGGAGGAAGGCGAGGCCCACGGGCTTGGCGAAGTCGCGCAGCATCATCGCCGTGAGGCCGGCGACGGAGGCGCCGAAGACCTTGCGCACGCCGATCTCGCGGGTGCGGTTCTGGGCGGTGTGGGCGGCCATGCCGAAGAGGCCCACGAGGGCCACGGCGATGGCGAAGGAGAGGAAGACGGTGAGGACGCGGCCCATGAGCAGCTCCTCCATGTAGAGGCCGGCGAAGACCTCCTCGAGGGGCATGCGCTCGATGGGCCGGTGGGGGGAGAGGTCCGCCCACTTCGCGTCGATCAGCTCGTTGACCTCGTCGAGGTGCCCGGCCCGGGCGCGCACGGAGATGGGGCCGACGTTGGAGACGGGGGCCATGAGCAGGGGCTCCACCTTCTTGTGGGGGCCGTCGAAGTGGAAGTCCTCGACGACGCCCACGACGCGCAGATCCAGGCCCATGTAGCCGGTGATCGCCTTGCCCAGGGGATCCTCCCACCCCATCCTGCGCACGGCGGTCTCGTTGAGGATGGCGGCCCGGTCGTCGGAGGGATCATCGGTGAGGGCGCGGCCCCGGCTCATGCGCAGGCCCAGCATCTCGAAGAAGTCGCCGTCCACTCCGTAGGTCCTCACCTGCACCTCCCCCGCGTCCTCCCCCTTCACCTCGTACCACGTCCTGCTGAGGTTGCCGGGCAAGGTCTCGGAGAGGCTGACCAGGGCGATCCGGCTGTCCTGGAGCAGCTCGGACTTGAGGACCCGGGTCTGCTCCAGCGTCAGTCCCTGGTTGCGGATGACCGTCACCTGCTCCGGCTCGAACCCGAGGGAGGAGTCGCGGCGGAGCAGGTCCTGCACGTAGTCGACCTGGCTCCAGATGAGCAGGGTCATCGTCATCAGCGCCGCGGTGACGGTGAACTGTCCCACCACCAGGACCTGGCGCAGGCGGGCCCCGCCCGAGCGGCGGCGGCGGACCACGGCGGCCGGCTGGAAGCGCGCCACCAGCCAGGCCGGGTAGGCGCCGGCCGCCAGTCCGACCCCGAGGGCCAGGGCCGCGGCCCCGGCGGCGGCGGGGATCGTCCAGCGCATGAAGGGCAGACCGATGTCCATTCCGGTGATCAGGGCGGGGAGGCGCACCAGGATCTGGGTCGCGGCGGCGCCCAGGAGCGTCGCCACGGCGCTGAGCACCACCGACTCGCACAGGAGCTGGCGGATGAGCTGTCCGCGCTGGGCGCCGAGGGACTTGCGCACGCCGATCTCGTGGGTGCGCCGGTCGGCCCTCGCCGTGGACAGGTTCACGTAGTTGACCCCGGCGATGGCCAGGATCACCGCCGCCAGCACGGCGCAGATCGCCAGGTACAGGGGGTTGCCGCTGGGACCGAGGTTGTTGGGCACCTCCGAGTCGAAGCGGATCGACTTCAGCGGCTGCAGCTTGTAGGCGCGACCCTCCTCCTCCGGCATACCCGTGAGTTCCTCGGCCATGGCGGGCAGGCGCGCGGCGATGGCGGCCGGGTCGGCGCCGGGGCCCAGCTGCACGTAGGTGATGAAGGCCCTGCTGCTCCTCGACCCCATCATGGCGCGGCTCTCCTCGTACATGGTGGCGAAGGAGAGGAGCGCGGTGAAGTCGAGGAGGGAGTTCGGTGGCGGTTGAGCGACGATGCCCGTGACCTCGCAGTCGTACTCCTCGTCGACGCGGATCAACTGCCCCATGGGGTCGTCGTCGCCGAAGAGGCGGCGGGCCAGGGGCTCGGTGAGGACCATGGTGTAGGGGCGGGTCAGGGCCGTCTCCGGGTCGCCCCGCAGCAGGGGGAAGCCGAAGACCTGGAGGACGCCGTCCTCCGCCATCAGCACCAAGTCGGAGAGCGACTCCTTGCCGGCGAGCCGGAGCTGCATCGGGAACCTCCCGCGGAAGCGGACCGCTTCCTCCACCTGGGGCAGCTGATCCTCGAGGGCCGGGCCCATGTGGATGGGCAGACTCGTGTTGAACCCGCCGCCGCGCCACGCGGGACCCAGGACGCGGTAGACGCGGTCCCCGTTCTCGTGGAAGGTCCCCACGGACAGCTGGTGGGAGGTGAACTGGATGATCAGCAGGCAGAGGGAGAAACCGAGGGCGAGTCCGAAGACGTTGATCGCCGCGTACCCGCGTTCCCTCCACAGCAGGCGAAGCGCCGTTGTCAGGTAGTGAGCCAGCATGATCCTTCCCTTTCCTCTGGTTTTCGTCCGGGCCGGCCGATCGGCGGTTGGCCCTCACCCGACCTTTTAGCAACAACCGCGCCACGGTGCGTTACTCTTTCTCCGGGAGGCAGTTGCGGCGATCTGTCCCGAATCGGCCGCCGGACTGGATGGCCGCTGGCGATACAGAAGTGTCCACTGACGGACATCTGGGGGCTGACAGCTCCGCACCTCGGCGCCGAGTGCCGTGCCTCCTGCCGGCAGCCCTGGAGGCGGCAAGTGGAGAGGCGGGGTGTCGCAGGCCTCGCCGGGCGCGGTTGCCAGCCGGCGGGCGCAGCCGCAGCTTTGGTCCCCATGCTCGAGTTCGGGGTCGTCCTCTACGCCATCCTCATCCTGCTCGTCGCTATGTTCCTGCGCCGGGCCTGGGGCCGCAGCTTCGACGACGTCCTCGCCCGGTCGGAGGCCGAGCACCACCAGGTCCACGGCGTCCACTCCCGCCACCCCCTGGGCGGCACGTGGAAGCAGTTCCGGCAGTGGATGAAGGAGGAGGAGCGATGAAGGTCACCGTCTTCGGCGCCGCCGGCTGGGCCGGCCGCGCCATGCTGGCCAACCTGAAGGGCCGCCACGAGGTGCGCGCCGTCGACTACGGTCCTGGTGCCTGGGACTCCCTGCGCGACGTCGACGGCGACTGGGACGGCGAGACGGTGCACGCCGACATCCGCGACTACGAGGCCGTTCACGCCGCCGTGGAGGGCTCAGACGCCGTGATCCACGCGGCGGTGTACAGCGCCCGCAGCGGGGACGGCGGCTACGGACCGGCCAACGACCAGTCCTACCTGGTCAACCTGAAGGGTCTCTACAACGTGCTGGAGGCGTCACACCTGCTGGAGGTGGGCCGCATCGTCCACATCGGCTCGTGCCACGTGGAGCACCCCAAGGGCGTGTTCTTCGACAGCGAGGTGCGCCGCCCCGACGGCAGCCTGTACGCCGTCCACAAGCGGCTGCAGGAGGAGATGTGCCGGCAGATGCACGAGGCCTTCGGCATGTCCATCGTCGTGCTGCGGCCGTGCTACATCGTCGACAGCCGCTTGGGGATCGGGAAGTCGCGCTACGACCTGCGCGGCCGCTGGAACACCGGCTGGGTCTGCCGCCACGACCTGGCCGAGGCCTGCCGTCTCGCCGTCGAGCGCGAGGGGCTGGAGCTGGAGGTGCTGAACATGGCCGGCGCCGAGGAGGCCGACGCCTTCTGCAACCGCCGCCGCGGCATGGAGGTGCTGGGCCTGGAGTACCGGGGGGACCTGGACCAGTACCGCTGAGGGCGGGGTCCCGCGGCGACTGCGTTTGCAGGATCATCGCCGATGACCGGAGGCCGCCGGGGATCCCCATGGGCCGTTGCCCGCCGAGGCACGGTGACGGTGATGCCAAGGGCCACCGCCTCGCCCCGGCGAATCCCGTGCGGCCCTCACCCCGGATCGCCGGGAGCCTTGTGCACGCCGATCTCCCGGGTCCGCCGGTCGGCCCGGAAGCTGAGAGTCACATGCCGTCACCGCCCGAACGCCCCAACCTCGTCTTCGTGCTCCCCGACCGGCAGCGCCGCGACACCCTGGCCTGCTACGGCAACGACTGGATCCGGGTCCCGCGCCTGAACCGGCTGGCCGGGGAGAGCCTGGTCTTCGACAACTGCTACGTCACCCAGGCGGTCTGCTGCCCGTCGCGGGCCTCCATCCTGTGCGGGCTCTACCCGGTGGACGCCGGCATGCCCGTGAACCGTCACATCCTGCCAAGCCGCGTGCCGACCATCGCCGAGATGCTCCCCGGCGGCTACCACACCGGCTACATCGGCAAGTGGCACCTGGGGGACGAGATCCAGGCGCAGCACGGCTTCGACGAGTGGATCGGATGCTTCGACCACTGGTGGCCGGAGTACACCAGCGAGGCGCTGAAGAAGCAGCTCTCGCCCTACCACCACTGGCTCCTGGAGCACGGCTTCGAGCCGGACGCCCCGCATCCGGCGGGGGCCATGTTCTCCGACGACTTCCGCGCCGGCCTGCCCGTCGAGTACCAGATGGCCACCTGGCTCGGCCGGCAGGCGGCCGGGTTCATCGAGCGCAACGCCGGGCGGCCCTTCGTCCTCTACGTCAGCTCCAAGGAGCCGCACCCGCCCTTCACCAGCCCCTGGGACGGCCTCTACGACCCCGAGAGCCTGCCCGTGGACGAGACCTTCCGCGTCTACCCGGAGGGACACTCGCTGTTCAACCGCATCCGGGCCGAGTTCTGGATGCAGGCGGTGCACGACGGCGGCTTCGACCTGGGCACCGATTCGGGGTGCCGGCGGATGCGGGCCAACTACTACGGCTGCGTGTCGCTGGTGGACGGCATGGTGGGCAGCATCCTCGACGCCATCGACAGGGCCGGGCTGCGGGACGACACCATCGTCGTGTTCACCAGCGACCACGGCGAGATGGTCGGCACCCACGGCCACGTGGAGATGCGCTCTCCGTACGAGGAGTCGGCGCGGGTGCCGCTGCTGGTGCGCGCCCCGTGGCTGCACGAGGGCCAGCGCCGCATCGGCGGCAACTTCAGCCAGATCGACTTCGTGCCCACCCTGCTCGACCTGCTCGGTCAGGGCGTGCCCGAGGGCCTGCCCGGGGCCAGCCGGGCAGCGGTGATCCGCGGTGAAGCAGACCTGGGCGGTGAGGACGTGGTCATCCAGCACAACGGCGTCGGCGACCGCGACCTGACTTCGGCGGCCGAGTCGCACACCATGCCGGCGGAGCGCGTGCGCCAGCTCAATCTGCTCAAGACCGCGCCGTGGCGCAGCGTGGTCACCGCCGACCGCTGGAAGCTGACCTTGTGCGCCGCCGATCAGGGCGAGCTGTTCGACCTGAACACGGACCCGGCGGAGACCACCAACCTCTTCGACCGGCCCGAGCACCGCGACCGCGTGCGCTGGATGGCGGCGCGCCTGCGGCTGTGGCAGCAGCAGGTCGGGGACAGGGCGCCCCTGCCGGGCGTGTAGGACCCGCTGACGGCGCACTGCCTGCGGGCGCGGTGGCGCCAGAAGGCCCGCCCGCCTCGCCCTGGCGACGCGACACTCCAGGGCCGGCGCGCGCCAGCTGGCCACCGGGGGCTCGCCCTGGCGGAGTCTCGCCAGGACTTCACCCGGGCGCCGGGGATGCCCCCCTGTCTATCTAGAAAAGCTCGAGTTGGGCGCTACGCCGCCGGGGGCCGGGCCCGGCGCCTTCGTGGGCGAGCAGCTCCCCGGGCAGGTCGGCCAGGAACGGCGACGGCGGCAGGCTCGCCCGCTGTCCGCGGACAATTCGCTGCCGCGACCGGGTGAGGATCAGCCGCTCCCGGGCGCGGGTGAGGGCCACGAAGAGCAGGCGCCGCTCCTCCTCCAAGTCGGTGGCGCCGTCCCCGTCGCGCAACGGCACGAGGCCGTCCTCCACGCCGCAGAGGATCACCACCGGAAACTCCAGGCCCTTGGCGGCGTGCATCGTCATCAGGGCCACGGCCTGCGCGGCCGGCCGGCCGTCGCGGCGGGTCACGTCGCCTTCGCGGCCCAGCAGCAGGGTGTCGAGCAGCTCCCCCATGGAGGCGGCCCCGGCGGCAACGCCGACCAGTTGCTCGAAGGCGGGGGTGGCTTCCACGCCGAGGTCCTCCTGCCAGACGCGCAGCACCTTGTCCGGGGGCTCGTTCTCGGCGCGGCGGGCGTACCCGGCGGCGGCGCGGCGCAGGGCCTCCACCCGGGCCGCGGCCTTGGTGGGGAGCCCGCCGACGGCGGCCTCGAGCTCGCCCGCTGAGCCGATGGCCTCCGACAGCCGCCCCAGGGCCGCGTCGCCGGCGTCGAAGGGACCGTTGCGCAGGGCCTCCAGCAGGCGCAGGGGACGCTCCGGCTCCAGGGCGTAACGGAAGAAGGCCACCGCGTCCCGGGCTCCGCGCTCCTCGAGGAACCGCCGCGGTCCGGAGACGGAGTACGGCAGGCCCTCGGTGAGGAAGCACTCCTCCAGGGCCGCGGCCTGGCGCCCGGTGCGGAAGAGGACGGCCACCTCGTCGAAGGCGTAGCCCCCGGGGTCGGGGGTGCCGCTGGCGCGGTCGGTGGCGACCATGTCGGTGCCGCCCACCAGCTCCTGCACGGCGCGGACCACGGCGATCGCCTCCGACTGCTCGCTGCCGGCCTCGACGAGGCGGATGCTCGGTCCGGGGGGAGTTGCGTCGGCGTCGCTGCCTGGGGCTGGCCCATGGCCGCCGATCACCGCTCGGGAAGCCACGCCGCCGTCGCTGACGTCAGCCGCGGGGCTGCCGCCCGCGATCACCGCCCGGGAGGCGGCGACCACGCCCGGGGCGCTCCGGTAGTTGCGCTCCAGCCGGTGCACCGAGAGGGCCGGGTAGTCCTGCTCCAGACGGGCGAAGAACCCCGGGTCGGCGCCGCGGAATCCGTAGATCGCCTGGTCCGGATCGCCGATGACGAAGAGGCCCTCGCCGGAGCCGGCCAGCCGCCGCACCAGCTCGTACTGGACGGCGTTGACGTCCTGGAACTCGTCGACGAGCAGGTGGTCGTGGCTGTCCGCGGCACGGCGGCAAAGCGCCCCGTCCCCGCGCAGCAGTTCCAGCAGGTCGAGGAGGAGATCGTCGTAGTCGCGGGCGTCGCAGGCATTCAGGCGCTCCTGGTAGGCGGCGTAGGCGGCGGCGAGGGGTTCGCCGGGCAGCTCCTCCGGACGCAGGCCGTCCGCCTTCCAGCGGGAGATGCGGTCGCGGGCATCGCGGGCCGTTGTCCGGGCCGGGGCCGTCCCTTTGCGGGTGAGGACATCGCGCAGCAGGCCGAGGGACTCGGCCTCGTCCACCACCAGCGGCGGTTCGGCGCCGGTGAGGCGGGACATCCAGCCGATGGCCAGCCGGTGGAAGGTGCCCACGCGCACGGCGGCGGCGGGCTCCCCCAGCAGGTCCTCCAGGCGTTCGGCCATCTCCCGGGCCGCCCGCTGCGTGAATGTGACGGCGGCGATGCGCTCCGGCGGGCACGCCCGCTCCCGCACCATCCAGGCGATCCGCCGCGTCAGGGTTCTCGTCTTGCCGGAGCCGGGGCCGGCGATCACGGCCACCGGGCCGGCGGCTCTCACCGCCTCCCTCTGGTCGTCGTCCAGATCCTCCAGGGCCTTCTCTTCGGTGGCCTCCTCCGCGGCCTCGAGCAGCGCGTCCAGGCGCGGCGTCCCGTCAACGGGCTCCAGGGCAATGCGCTCCACCACGTGTGCGGCGTCCAGGGCCTCCGCATCGACGGGCGGGGCAGCGGACGGCGCGGCGGCCGCCCCGGTGTCGACGGCGGCGGGCTCCGGGGCGATGCGCTTCACCACGTCGGCGGCGTCCAAGGCCGCCGCGTCGACCGCCCCCTCATCAACGGCCGCGCCGCCTGAGGGAGCCGCGGCGCCCGGCGTCTCCTCGGGCAGGCTGAACAGCCGCCCCTGGCCCTCCAGGTCTCGGCGTTCCTCGTCGGTGAAGACCTGGATCACCCCGTACTCGCCGTCGTACCCGGGCTCGATGGCGACGCGGCCCTCGCGCATGCGGCGCACGCCCTCGGCCACCAGCGGCTCTCCGCAGGCGGCGATGCGCTCCGGGTCCACGGCGCGCAGCACGGACAGCTCCGGGCCGAGCTGCTCCAGCAGGTGCCGGTGGATGCCCTGCACCCTCTTGCTCTTCGGTCCCACGCCGATGCAGGAGCCGATCACCTCGTCGAGGGCGATGAGGTACTCGAAGGGCCGCTCCACGGGGGGCACCTCCTGCTCGCCGCGGTCGGCCAGGCTCTCCACCCGGTGCAGGACCCCCACGGTGAGCTTGCGCCCGCACTCCGGGCACAGACCGCCGGCGGCCCTGGTCTCGGCCGGCTTCCAGCGGACCCCGCACTTGCGGTGCCCGTCGTAGTGGTACTTCCCCTCCTCGGGGTAGAACTCGATGGTGCCGGTGAACCGGGACGGGTCGCGCGAGCGCAGCGCCTCGAAGAGACCGGTGTAGGAAAGATCGGTGTCGAAGCAGGTTGCCTCGCGGCCGAGGCGGGAGGGGGAGTGGGCGTCGGAGTTGGAGACCACGGCGTAGCGGTCGAGGGCGGACAACCGGCTGTTCATCGGCGGGTCGGAGGAGAGGCCGGTCTCGACGGCGAAGATGTGGGGCAGCAGGTCGTCGAAGCACTCCTCGAGGCTGTCGAAGCCGGAGCTGGCGCCGAGGACGGCGAAGTGGGGGGTCCAGATGTGGGCGGGGATGAACAGCACCCGGGGATCGACCTCGAGGCAGATCTCCAGCAGGTCGCGGCTGTCGAGGCCGAGGATGGGGCGCCCGTCGGAGCCGAGGTTGCCGATCGCCGAGAGCCGCCGGTTGAGGTCGTCCACGGCGTCGAAGCCGGGCAGGCAGACGACGTTGTGGACCTTGCGGGTGCGTCCGCCCCGCTTGTAGATCGAGCTGATCTCCACGGTCAGCAGGAAGCGCACTTCCCCGCGGCACGATCGCGGGACCTGCCCGTCGACGGGTTTGGCGAGGTCGGGCCGAAGCCGGAACAGCCCCTCCTCCGCCGGCTCCAGCTTCTCCTTCAGCTCCGCCAGCCACTCCGGGTGCGTGAAGTCGGCGGTGCCGACGACGCCGATCCCCTTCAGCTGCGACCACTTGTGCAGATTTTCGGGGTTCAGGTCGCGGCTGGTGGCCCGCGACCAGCGCGAGTGCAGGTGGATGTCGGCGACGAATTCCATTCGAGGCATGGGGGAAGGGACGGAAATATACCGCCCCGGTTCCTCGGGCGCGTGCGCCAGCGGGCTCAGGCCCGGCGCGGCTCGGCCGTCCGCGGCGCCGTCTGCGACACGGCGATGCCGGCGGCCACGAGGGCCATGCTGCCGACCACCGCCGGAGTCGGCGCCTCGTCCAGGATCCACATGCTCAGCGCCACGCCGACGGCGGGGGTGACGAAGCCGTACACGCCGAGGCGGCCGGCGCTGTGGCGGGTCAGCAGGTGGACGAGGATGATGAAGCAGGCCCCGGCCACCACGACCCCCTGGTAGAGCACGCCCAGGACCGCCCCCGCCTTCCAGGCGTACCCTGAAGTCCCTTCGAGGAGGAGGCTCAGGCCGGCGAAGACGGGCACGCTCAGCAGGGCCTGCCAGAACAGGACCTTGTAGGGATGCAGGCCGGAGACGAGGCGCTTGATCACCACTTGGCGCAGGCCCAGCAGGGAGGCGCTGAGCAGGACCACGGCGTCGCCGAGGAGGTAGGCGGTGGAGCGCCAGGAGAGGCTCTCGGCGAACATCCAGAGGATGCCGGCGAAGGAGAGGACCATGCCGAGCACCATGCGGGGCGCGAGCCGGTCTCCCGGGATCAGCAGGTGGGAGAAGGCGGCGGTGAAGAAGGGATAGGCGGAGATCACCACGATGGCGCGGCTCGAGGTGGTGAGGTCGGAGCCGATGTTGAGGGCGGCGATCTGGGCGACGAAGAGCAGGGTGAGGCCGAGGAGGGGGCGCAACTGCCCCGGAGCCAGGTTCACCGGCTCCCGGGTGACGGCGGCGGCGATGGCGACCACCGCCCAGCCGATGGCGAAGCGGGCGGCGCCGAGGGCCAGGGGCGGCAGGCCCTCCAAGCCGGCCTCGATGGCGACCTGGTTGCCGCCCCAGAGGACGGCGGTCAGCAGCGCCAGGGAGGCGGCGCCGGGACCGATGTGGTCGATGCGGTAGCCGGCCAAACGGGCCCGGCTACTCGATCGTGGCGCTCAGGATGGCGTCGAGATTCGGGAAGTTCTTGTCGAGGAAGGCGTCGCCCTCCGCGCCGATGCGCTGCTGGTTGGAGGCCGGCGTGCTGCCGTACTCGGCGTTGAAGGACTCCACCACCTCCATGCCTTCCACGACCCGGCCGAAGGGGGAGAATCCCTGACTATCTAGGCCGGCATTGTTCTTGTAGTTGATGAAGAGTTGGGTGGTGCGCGTGTTCGGCCCGGCCATGGCGAAGGTGATGGTGCCGGCTTCGTTGCTGGTCATCACCGGGTCGTCGGGGATGCGGGCCTGGTGCCACACCTTGTTGAGGGCCGGGTCGCCGCTCATCCCCCACTGCACCACGAATCCCGGGATGACGCGGAAGAGCTTGGTTCCGTTGTAGTAGCCGTTGCGCACGAGGTTGTAGAACCGGTCGCTGCCGCGCGGCGCCAGCTTCCGCTCCACCTCGACCACGAACGTCCCCTTGGTGGTCTCGAACCGCGCCCGGAAGGTAGCCGGCGCCTCCTTCGTCATCTCCGCGCCCGCCGGGTCCATCAGCACCTCCATGTCGCCTCCCATCGATCCATCCTCCTCCGGGGTTCCGCAGGCGGTAAGGCCCGCCAGCGCCGCAGCCGCGGCAATCGTTGCGATCCGTCTCATCTTCATCGTCTCCTTGTCCGATTAACCGGCGATCGGCAAATCGTTAGTTGGTATTCCAAGTCTCTGTCGCCCAATGCAGGATTCCCGGTCTCAATGCCTCTCAAGATCCATTGCTATGAGAGCGACTTGAGGACCCTACCAAGGTTATTCATGGCATTGAGTGCTTGGTCCTTGAGGGTATTCTCCGAGAAGATCTCAAACGGCCGATGTACTACATCGTTTCTCACGGCTTTGAGTTCGCATGCTGCCTGCTTGGCCTCCTCCGAGAGGAGGTTGTGCTTGCAGGCCTTCGCAATAAGGGAACCGATGGTATCCTTGTCACCCGGGGTCTGGCCTGCCCTATCGAGTTCCTTCCGCAGCACCTGTTCCAGCGCGGCACCGCAGAACATTACGCAGCCGCTGAAAAAGGAAAAACGGAACATTCTTCCCGCCTCTCTCAGGCACTTGGCTGCCGCTTCAGAGAGCTCATAGGCTGTCAGGATCGGGCGCAACTCGACATAGCGATCAAGCCCTTCCGACGCCTTGGTCACAGCCTCCTCGGCAAAGGCAATGTCTGCACTGAACTTGATCCAAGGGTCCCGGAGCAGCATGGGGGATAGATTGGCAAGTCGGTTGTCTCTTTGTACCACGAGGTTGGTTTGCTGTGACATGATTTCTTCTCCGAGCTCCGTCAACCACGGGCGCAGATTCTCGGGGAAGCCATTGAGTTCCATCCTCGCTTGATCGATGCCGGAATAGAGATGGTTCCACATTTCGAACTCAGGGCCATCGAGTGCACTCATGGTGAGCCTATTCCGACAGGTTCAGTCGCTGCTACAGTTGCCGGACCGCCGCCGCCAGCGCCCGCCGGGTGATGCCGAAGTGCCCCCAGGTCTCCATGTGTCCGTCGGAAGGGGCCGTCGTCGGATCGGTGATGCCCACGTGGGCCGCGGGCAGACCCGCGTCGGCCGCCTTGGACGCCACCAGGCCCGCGAAGCCGCGCACGCCGGTCAGGGGCGTGCCGATGAATCCGTCCTCCACGGTGACGACCCCGCCGGAATAGGGGGCCAGCAGTCTCTCCAGCTCGCGCTCGGACAGCGGCAGGCCGTTGACGATGTGCACGTCGGTGGGCAGACCCTGCCGGCCCAGGGCCTCCGCCGCCTCGCCGGCGAGGAAGGCCGGCGCCCCGAAGGCGAGGATCGCCCGCTCGGCGCCTTCGTTACGGCGGTACGCCGTGACCGCCTCCCACGGGTCCGCCGCTTCCCACAGCGGCCCGGAGCCGTCCTGCTTCTCCAGGACCGGCAGGTTGTCCCGCGGAATGCCGATGACGTGACCGCCGTAGTGGGCGGCGAGATCGGCCACGGCGAGGAAGGCGGCGCGGGCGTCGGCGGGCGCGTAGAACCGGTGCAGGTAGGGCAGGTAGGTGAGGCCCACGTTGATCCAGTCCAGGCCCCAGCCGGAGAAGTGGTCGCGGCCGGTGCAGGCGCCCACGTGGGAGAGGTGGAAGGTGACGTTGAGTCCCTCGTTGACGCCGCTGAGGTTGCGCTGGTAGCGCCACATGTCGAAACCCTCGCGGGCGATGCCCTCGAAGAAGGCGGCGAAGGTGGAGACCACGTTGAGCTGGGGCTCGCGGGAGCTGACGGCAAGGCCGTCGGCGATCAGGCAGGCGGCCTGTTCCTCGATGCTCATCTCGAAGGCGTGGTCCGGCGCCAGCAGGGCCCTGGCCTTGCCGAGCTTGGTCGAGGCGTCGAGGTCGCAGCTGACCACGAAAACCGCCTCCGGATGGGCGGCGGCGACGGCGGCGTACCCGGCCTCGGAGCCGTTGCGGGGGCTCACCTTCTCGCCCGTGGACGGCAGATCGGCGGCCGACCGCTGGTCGTCCGTCAGCGCGAGGTTGGGGCTGCCGGGCGCCGGCCGGGCGCGGGTGACGACCTCGCGGGGCGCCCTCCCGCGCAGCCGGCCGAGGGCGGCGCTCTGGTCCCCGGTGGTCTGGAACATCGGTCCCGCCAGGACCTCGGCCTCGTCGCGGTCCTTCATGTGGCCGTCGTGGTGGCCCTCGCCGCCGGGCAGGTCGTTCACCAGGAAGAGGCACTCCACCATGGGACCGTCGTCGCGGAAGCTCATGAGCGACCCGGGGACCCACACGGGGCGGTCCATGGAGATGCCGTTGGCCGCGGCCATCGCCTCGACCCGCCCGGTGACGCCGTAGCGCTCGCCGAACCAGCGCAGGTCGACGATGCCGTGGTCCTCGTGGGAGCGGTAGCCGGTGGGGTAGATCAGGTTCGGCGTGCCTTCCTGCGCCAGGCGCCAGCCCTCGCGGTAGGCGTCGAAGAGGGCGGCCGAGTCGTGGAGGGTGGGGATCTCGAGGATGCGCACGCCGAGGGACTCGATGATCGGCCGCGGGTCCTTGTCCATGATCGACCGGGTGGCGCCGGAGAGCTGGATGCCGTTGCGGTGCATGACGAAGGTGATCGGCGCGCGGCCCACGTCGGCGCCGTTGAAGCCGTTGAGGGCCTGCCCCGAGACCCAGCCGGCGTCGCCGCAGTGGGCCACGATCCAGGCGCCGTCATCGCGCCGCGCCCGCTTGCCGAGGGCCATGCCGACGGCGGCGGGGATCATGACGCCGAGGCGCCCGCCGTTGAGCTGGGTGCCGCCGGGGAGCCAGGAGACGTGGCCGGGCAGGTCGAGGCCGCGGCGGAAGTCGTCGACCACGGCGTCGTCGTCGATGAACCCGTAAGCGGCCAGGGCCGCGTAGTAGCCGACGCTCGTGTGGGCGTGCTCGATGGTGTAGTCGACGCGCTCGTAGTCGGTGACGGCCAGGGTGAGGGTGAGGGCGGGGATCAGCTCGAGGCCGCCGCCGAGGTGGTCCAGCTCGCCGATGGCGGCCAGCGAGGCCAGCGACCGGATGGCGGTGCGCGCCGCCTCGATCTGCAGTCCCTCCAGGGCGTCGACCTGCGCGGGGGTCAGCTCCTTCGCCGATGCGACGTCGACGGTCAGGGGCAGGACGGTGGAGTCGACGCTGTGGCCGAGGTAGCGGGTGCCGGACAGGAGCTTCCGGTTGCGGCGGGCCTGGCCGGCGACGGCGGCCTGGATGCTGTTCATGTTCTCTTCCTGCTGGGGGAGCCGGGGGGCGCCTTAGGGTACCGCCGGTCCGCCCCCCCGGCAAGCAGCGGGCCGGGTCACTCCCCCTCCCAGTACCCCACCGCGTCGGCCTTGCGGAACCTCCCGGCTCGCAGGCCCACCTTGCCCGAGTCGGGGTACTCGCACACGTCGTGGTCCAGCCGTTCTCCGAGGGCGAGCAGCACGCAGTCGCCGGAACTCTCGTTGGTGAACTTGTGCGCCCCCGCCGGCCCCGGCGGGAAGGCGATGCAGGCCCCGTCGCGCACCGGCCAGGAGCCGCGGTCCGTGCGCATCGTGCACTCGCCCTCCAGGACGACGAACAACTCCTCCGCGTAGTGGTGCAGGTGGTATGGACAGACCGACTGCCCCGGCGGCAGGCGGATCAACTGGTATCCCAGCCTGCGGGCGCCCACGAGAGGATCCAGGTCCTTGTGATCCCAGCGGTATCCCTCCCGATCGAGGCCGCGGACCCACGGCAGATCGTCAGGGTAGATGTGGTTGATGTGGATGTCCGAGCGCGCCTCCAGGCAGCGCAGCAGCTGCTCGCGGGCCCCGGTGACGAGGGAGTGCCCGTCGCCCACCAGCATCGCGTCGAACCGGAGGGCGAGCAGCTTGCGGCACTCCAGGGCGGCTTCGGGCGCGTCGTCGAGCTTCTCGTCGGCCAGCAGGCTCAGCCGTCCCACGGGCGCGCCCACCACCAGATCCCCCGCCAGGACCACCTCCCGCTCGGGCCAGTACAGGGCGATCTCGCCCGGGCTCTTGCCGTGCTCCAGGGGCACGGCTTCCAGACCGGGGAGGATTTCCCCTTCGCGGACGGCGCGGTCGACGCTCACGCCCAGAGTGTCCGCGTCGGCCTCGTGGGCGATCACCCGGGCGCCGGTGCGCTCCCGGAAGGCGCCGGCCTCGCGCTCGTGGTCGCGGTTGGTGAGCACGATCCACGCGGCCCCTCCCAGCCGCTCGAGCTGGGCCAGGTCGGACTCGATCATCGGCACTGGATCGAAGAGGACGTTCCCCTCCTCGCGCACCCACAGATGGCCGTTGAAGTCGATCTGCCGGTCCTCATTGAAGACGGACCAGCAGTACACATCGGGATAGACCTGCTTCATGGGGGCAGCCTCCTGGTCGGGTGATGGGCCGGAGGCAATCTCTCCGACCTCGTTGGGGGCCTTTGACAGGGCGAACAGGTGGGGCGACAACGCCCAACCCGTTCAACCCGTCCCGACGATTCTCTTGGGTCAGGTGGTCGTACTCTTGTCGTGGGACGCGACCGACGATACCGGACACGGCGTGTCGTCGGGGATTTGCTGCTACCGGCTTCAGGCGGGCGAATCGTTTCAGGCCGTCAAGAAGATGCTGCTACTCAGGTAGCCGGTGCCGGAGTCTTCAGGCGGTGCGCCTGATGTCGGGTCGCCCGCAGGTAGGGAGCATGTGCCATCAGCCGTGCGCCGGTGCGCCGCGGGCGTCCGCTTCTGACTCGAGCGCCGCTTCGGCACGCAGCTTCAGGCCCAGCGCGCCGACGACCCTGAGGACGGTTTCGAAGGTCGGATTGCGGTCCCCGGAGAGCGCCTTGTAGAGGCTCTCGCGCGAAAGGCCGGCCTCCGTCGCCACCTGCGCCATTCCCCGCGCGCGAGCGATGTCGCCGAGAGCCTTGGCTACGAACGCGGCATCGCCCTCCGCCTCCTCGATGGAGGCTTCCAGATACGCGGCCATTTCCTCGCGAGTGCGAAGGTGCTCAGCAACGTCGTAGGGCATTGTAGCGGTCTTCGCCATGGTCTTCACCTACAGGTTTCTCGCCAGCCGCAGGGCCGTGTCGATGTCGTCGCTCTGGGTGCGCTTGTCGCCGCCCGCGAGCAGTACGACGACTGTGCGATCCTGCCTCTTGAAATACACCCGGTAGCCCGGTCCGTAGTCGATTCGGATCTCCGAAACGCCTTCGCCCACGGGCCTCACGTCGCGCGGGTTGCCCGCCGCCAGCCGCTCGACCCGAACGAGCACCCGGGCGCGAGCGCGGACATCCCTCAAGCCGTCGAGCCAGCTAGCATAGACCTCCGTCCTGCGGACTTCCAGCACCCGCCCAAAGTAGCCGACAGGCTACACCGCTGTCAATTCCCTCCTGGACGTCTCAGTGCCCAGACGGTGCTGCGGTGCTACGAGCAGGCCGACGAAGGACTCCGCCGTTGGGACCGTCTCCTGGGCGCGCATCAAGGCCGCCCTGCAGTAGAGGCCCTCCCGGCCCGCAAGCCTGGAGCCGCGTCCCCCGCGGCTCTATCTTGAGGCCCCTCGCCCTCGCAGCGCCGGATCAACCAGAAGGCACCCGCCTTGAGCGCCGACCGCAGACCGAAGATCGCCGCCGTGGTCACGGAGTACCGCAAGTTCTCCCACGGCCAGCACATCGTCGACCGCTTCCTGGAGGGCTACGGCTGGAACGGGCGCCATCACCACCCGCCCATGGATCTGGTCTCCCTCTACGTCGACCAGCACCCGGAGGGCGACCTCACGCCGGACCGCCTGGCCCGGTTCCCCGAGGTGCGGGGGGTGCCCACCATCGCCGACGCCCTCACCCTGGGCGGGTCCGACCTGGCCGTCGACGGGGTGCTGCTCGTCGGCGAGCACGGCCAGTACGGCCGCAACGAGAAGGGCCAGCAGCTCTACCCCCGGTACGAGTTCTTCCAGCAGATCGTCTCCGTGTACCGCACCACCGGCCGCTCGGCGCCGGTCTTCAACGACAAGCACCTCTCCTGGAACTGGGACTGGGCCCGCCAGATGTACGACCAGTCCGTGGAGCTGGGCTTCGCCTTCATGGCCGGCTCGTCCCTGCCCGTCACCTGGCGCACGCCCTCCCTGGAGATGCCCCTCGGCGCGCGTTTGGAGGAGGCGGTCTGCGTCTGCTACGGCGGCGTCGACAGCTACGACTTCCACGGCCTGGAGACGTTGCAGTGCATGGTCGAGCGCCGGGAGGGGGGTGAGCACGGCGTCGTCGGGCTGCAGGCGTACCGCGACGAGCGGTTCTGGCAGGCCCATCACGACGGGGTGTGGTCGAGGGAGCTGTTCGAGTCGGCCCTGAGCCGCAGCCACACCCTTTCCCAGCCGCGTCCGGGATTCAACGACGTGCTGCCGAACATCGACGAGTTGAAGCAGCTCTGCGAGAGCCCCGTGGCCTACGTCTACGAGCACGCCGACGGCCTGCGCTGCGCCATGCTGTTGATGGGCGGCCTCGTGCAGGACTTCAACTTTGCCGCGCGGCTGGCGGGCGAGGAGCGGCCCCTGTCGACGCAGATGTACCTGCCCATGCCGCCGGCCCGCACCTCGCTGGCCAACTTCTTCAGCCCCCAGGTGAACAACGTGGAGCGCATGTTCCTCACCGGGGAGGCCTCCTACCCGGTGGAGCGGACCCTGATGACCACGGGGCTGACGGCGGCGGGAGTCGACAGCCTTCACCAGGAACAGGCGCGCCTGGAGACGCCGCACCTGGCCGAGGTGACCTACCAGCCGAACCCTGAATCCACCTTCTGGCGCACGTGAGGACGGAGATGCCCGACGACCGTGAAATGAGGCTGGCGGTGGTGGCCACCATCTATCGCTACCTGTCTCACGCCCAGCACTTCGCCGACCGCTTTCTCGTGGGTTACCCGTACGAGGGCGAGTGGCGGCGGTCTCCCGGGCGGGTTGTGTCGCTCTTCGTCGATCAGAGTCCAGAGGGCGATCAGGCCGTGGACCGGGGGCGGGAGTTCGGATTCGAGGTCTACCCAACGGTGGCCGAGGCCCTGCGCTGCGGCGGCGGCGAGCTGGCCGTGGACGGCGTGCTGCTCATCGGCGAGCACGGGGAGTACCCGGACAACGAGCTGGGGCAGAAGCTCTACCCGAGGTACGAGCTGTTCAAGGAGTGCGTCGCCGTCTTCGAGGCCGACGGGCGGGCGGTGCCGGTCTACAACGACAAGCACCTCTCCTACAGCTTCGACTACGCCCGGGAGATGGTGGACGACGGGCGCCGCCTGGGCTTCCCGATCCTGGCCGGGTCGTCGCTGCCGGTCACATGGAGGCTCCCGGACCTGGAGCTTCCGTACGGCACCGGCATCGAGGAGGCGCTGATGATCGGCGTCGGCGGCTCCGACGCCATGGACTACCACGCCCTGGAGGCGATGCAGTGCATGATCGAGCGCCGCCGCGGGGGCGAGACCGGCGTCGCCGCGGTGCAGATGATCGAGGGGGACGAGGTCTGGGAGGCCGGCCGCGAGGGCCGCTGGTCGATGCGGCTGCTGGAGGCGGCCCTGTCGCGCTCGGACAGCCCCCGGGGCGCGACGCTGGAGGACGGCCGCACCCAGGACCTGCTCGCCTCGGGGGAGATCGAGCGCCTCGTCGAGGCACCCGCCGCCTATCTGCTGGAGTTCCGCGACGGCCTGCGGGCGACGCTGCTGATGGTCAACGGCGCCGTGGGCGACTACTGCTTCGCCGCGCGCCTGGAGGGGGAGGCCGACCCGGTGTCGTGCCAGTTCCTGCTGACGCCGACGCCGAACGTCACCTACTCGGCCTGCCTGGTGGCCAAGATCGACGAGATGCTGGCCACCGGGGCGGCGCCCTTCCCGGCGGAACGGACCCTCATCGTCTGCGGGATCCTGGAGAGCTGCCTGCGCTCCCGGCACGCGGGAAACCGGCGCCTGGAGACGCCCCACCTAGACGTGGAGTACCTCGCTCCCGAGGCCTCCCACCACGCCCACAGGTAGGCGGGCGCGCCGCTCGCGTTCATCGGGGGCTTGGCGCCACGAGGCGCCCTGTAGCGCCCCGGCCGCTGACTCCGCCGCCGGCCGCGTATCCCGCCGCCAAGCGCGGATTACGCGTCCGCCTGCGTCCAGTCTCCGTCGATCAGGCGCCAGACGCCGCCGGGGTTCTCGTCGCGCAGCTCCACCGGCAGGCGGTGGGGACGAACCTCGTCGTAACAGCAGAGCATGGCGAAGCGCAGCATCGAGGCGGGGATGCCGACGGCGGTGAAGCCGGGATGCCCGGTCGCCGGGTACGGTCCGCCGTGGTTCATGGAGGGCACCACCGCCACGCCGGTGGGCATCTTGTCGTTGAGGAGGCGCCCCACCCGGCGCCGCAGGGCCGGCGCGATGCGCTCGTAGGCGTCGTCGTCGGAGCCGCCCGTGTCGGAGTAGATGCAGCCGGTGAGGTTGCCCTCGAGGCGGCGCGCCACCTCGGCGGCCTGGCCGATGTCGTCGGCCACCACGAAGAGGCTCTCGTTGCCGAAGGCCTCGGTCTGCAGGGCCTCGGGGTCGTCCAGGAAGCGCTGCGCCGTGGTCCGCAGCAGGGTGTTGCTGTAGCTGTAGCCGGTGCCGGCGCCGGTCTCGCCCCCGGTGACCAGCTCGGCGCCGGCGGCCTGCAGGGCGCGGACGCTCGCCTCCATGCCGCTCTCCACGCCGGCGGCCAGCAGGGTGCCCACCGGCGCGTTGTCGAAGCGTTCCGCCGACCGGGCGATGAACTCCTCGGACTCGTCGCCGGCCAGGAGCACGACGATCCCCGGGTTGGTGCAGAACTGCCCGGTCCCCATGAGGCAGGAGGTCTGGAACTCCTCGGCGATCTCGGCGCCGCGCTCGCGGATCGCCCCGGGCAGCACGTACACGGGGTTGATGGAGCTCAGCTCCAGGTAGATCGGCTTGCCGGCGGCGTCGGCCGCCGCCTTGAGGGCCAGTCCCGCCGCCCTCGACCCGGTGTAGCCGGTGGCCCCGAGCCTCGGGTGCGAGACCAGCCTTTTGCCGACCTCGTGGTCGGTGCGGTAGATGAGCTGCACCGTCGCCTCCGGCAGACCCGCCTCCCTCACCGCCCGCAGCGCCTCCTCGGCCAGCAGCCGCGTCGTCCCGGGATGGGAGGAGTTGGCCTTGGCGATGACCGGGCAGCCGGCGCCGACGGCGGCGGCGAAGTCCCCGCCGGAGACGCTGTTGAAAGCGAGGGGGAAGTTGTTCGGACCGAAGACCGCCACCCCTCCCTCGAGGGCGCGGTACATGGAGCGGATGCCGCTGCCGGTGTCGATGGTGGGCAGGCTCCAGGAGCGGCCGAGGGCCGCGGCCGCCGCCTGGCGGAGCTGGCCGGTGGTCCGCGGCAGCTCGATCTCCGCCAGCCGGGGCGCCGCGGGAAGGCCGGTCTCGGTCTCGGCCATGGCGACGATCTCGACGGCGCGGGCCTCGATGCGGGAGGCGAAGGCCTCGAGGAAGGCGGCGGCGCCGTCGGGATGGGAGTCCTGCAGGGCCTCGGAGGCTTCAGCCGCCGCCTCGACCGCCTCCACCACTTCTTCCGGACCGCTGACGGGGTAGGTCTCCCCCGTGGCTTGGCGGGTGCGCGGGTTCGTCGGCTCGAAGGTGCCCGCGGCCCTGGAGTCGCGCCATTCTCCGGCGATCAGGACGGGCTGTGTCTGCGCCATGGCGCGGAGTCCTTTCTGTTGGAGCGCGGGGCGCTCAGAACGTGCTCTCTCGGTTGGTGATCGGGCACCAGCGCGAGACCGTGAGAAAGTCGTAGAGGGCCTCCCGGGCCTCCGGGGTGCCGATCCTCTGCAGGGCCTCGATGCCGTGGTTGCGGACGTAGCGGTTGCCGTCGTCCAGGGCCGCCACCAGGGCCTCGGTGGCCGGGGCCGCTTCGGGGCCGCGGCGGGCGAGGCCGTAGGCGGCGTCGAAGCGCACCTGGTCGTCATCGTCGGCGAGCAACTGCTGCAGGGCGGGGACCGCCGCCTCCGGCCGCCCCTGCATCGTGCCGAGGGCGTCGGCGGCGTTGCGGCGCACGAACTTGGAGGGATCCCCGGCGAGCGCGGCCACCGCCTCCACGGCCCCGGGACCGGCGGCCATCTCGCCGAGGGCGAAGGCCGCGAATCCGCGCCTCGATTCCGAATCCGCGCCGCAGGCCGCGATCAGCGCCGGCACCGCCGCGGAGCCGGCGGCGGACAGCCCGTAGGAGGCGCTCAGCCGCGCCGGTTCCACCTCGTCGTCGAGGGCGTCCACCAGGGCGTCGACGGCGTTTTCGCCGACGGCCCCCAGCCCGTAGCCGGCGTTCAGGCGCACCGGCTCGGCCTCGTCCCGCAGGGCGTCGCGCAGGGCCGACACTCCGGCGGCGGAGGCCCCGGTGCCGCCCAGGGCGGTGGCCGCATCGAGACGCTCCTCCAGACCGCCTCCCCGCAGGCGGTCGATGGCCTCGTCACCGCCCACGGCGGCGGGCGCGTCGAAGGGCTCGCCGCGGTGCCAGCTCCAGGCCGACCGCCACATGGCGTCGTGGCGGTCGCCCAGTCCGTTGCCGCCGGGCCAGTCCGGCCTCTCGGAGCGCCAGGTCGGGGCCGCGGGCTCGGACATGCGGGTGAACTGGAACTTCATCATGAAGCGGGTGTTGTCCGTGTGGTTGGGGAAGGCCCGGTGCCACAGGTCGAAGTGGACGAGGACGGCGGTGCCCGCGGCGCCGAGACAGGGCACGGCCTCGCCGTCGGTCTCCCAGGACTCCTTGGCCACGTAGTTCTGGGAACCCGGCACCACCCCGGTGGGGCCGTTGGCCTCGGAGACGTCCTGG
>JAJDTN010000205.1 GCA_022827165.1 Candidatus Latescibacterota bacterium | reverse complement strand
GAAGGTCGGCTGCGATCCCAACGACCGCCGCAAGCGCCGCAAGGCGTGCCTGACGGCGACGCTCGACGACGCCACACGCGTGGTCCCCTATGCCGCCTTTCACTTCCGGGAGAACACGGGCAGCCTGCTGGAAGTGCTGAGGAACGGAATGGTCCGCCGCGGCGTTCCGCTGAGGCTCTACTGCGACAACGGAGGCAATTATCGGGCGCGGCTCCTGCAGACATTCTGTGCGACTCTCGACGTCTGCCTCATCCATGCGACGCCGTATCACCCCCAGGGAAAGGGAAAGATCGAGAGATTCTTCAGGACTGTAAGACAGCAGTTCCTGGCCGACCTCGCCCCCCGGCACCTCGCCAGCCTCGAGGCCCTCAACCGCGCACTGCGGCGCTGGATCGAGGGCGAATACCACCACGCGCCCCACGGCGGGCTGGGGGAAGGCCACACGCCGCTGGACCGCTGGGCCCAGCGCGGGGAACGCCTGCGCCCGGTGCCGCCGGATCTCGACCTGGTGCGCCTGTGCATGCCCACCCACCGCCGCCGGGTGAGCAACGACCGCATCGTGCGTCTCAACGGCCGCCTCTACGAGGTGGACGCCCGCCTGGTGGGGCGCGGCGTGATCCTGTTCGAAGATCCCGACGCCCCCCCGGAACGCCCGCTGGAGGTCGAGTGCGACGGCGAGCCCGCCGGCCAGGCCGTCCCGCTCGACCCCCTCGCCAACGCCCGCCGCCAGAGCGCGCGCCGCCCGCGGAAGGCCCGGCCCGAGCCCGAGGAGAAGGACCCCGACCCCGATCCCCCGGATCCGGGCCTGCCCCTGCGCAAGCTGCAGCGCCCCGGCAAGCCCTCCCCGGAGGACCCGGAGGATTCCTGATGTACCGCCAGCACTTCGCGCTCAAGCGCTTCCCCTTCCAGCCCCCCGAGCACCCCGACGAGCTCTTCGACTCCCGCGCCGCCCAGGAGACCTCGACCCGCCTCCAGCACCTGCTCCAGCTGCGCGGCATCGGCCTGCTCACCGGCGAGCCCGGCTGCGGCAAGACCTCCACCGTCCGCAGAGTCACCGCCCAGCTGCACCCCAGCCGCTTCCGCACCTTCTACGTCCCGCTCCCCACCGGCTCCGTCCTCGACCTCTACCAGACCCTCGCCTGGTCCTTCGGCCTCGAGACCAGCCGCTACCGCGCCCTCGCCCGCCGCGCCATCCGCGCCGAAGTCTCCCGCCGCCTGCAGGAGGCCCGCCAGCTGCCCGTGCTGGTCATCGACGAGGCCCACCACCTGCACAACGACATGCTCGAGGACCTGCGCCTGCTGACCAGCTTCCGCATGGACTCCCAGCAGCGCATGTGCCTGCTGCTGGTCGGTCTGCCCGAACTGCGCCACCGCCTCGCCCTCGCCATCCACGAGTCCCTCCGCCAGCGCATCGTCGTCAGCCACCATCACACCCCCCTGCAGCGCGACGAACTCGAGCCCTACCTCGCCCACCGCCTGCGCATCGCCGGCTGCGACCTCGACCTCTTCGGGCAGCCCGCCTGCGAGGCCCTCTTCCAGGCCTCGCGCGGTCTGCCGCGCGAAATCGACCGTCTGGCCCACTACGCCCTCGCCGCGGCCGCCATCGACCGCGACCGCTCGGTCACCGAACGCCACCTCGAGAGCGCCTGCGGCGAGGTGCGCACGTGAGCCGCTCCCCGCTTCCCCCCGCGCGGCGCGCCGACCGTCTCCGGCAGCTCCCGCTGCAGCAGGTCGCCCGCCAGCTCGGCTACCGCCGCGACCCCCGCAACCGCCAGCGCTGGAAACGCGCCGGCTCGGTGCTCTCCATCCGCGGCCAGCGCTTCTTCGACCACTGCGCCGACCGCGGCGGCGGCGGGGCCATCGACCTCGTCCTGCACGCCCGGCCCTGCTCCTTCCTCCAGGCTCTCCGCTTCCTCGACTCCCTGGCCCTCCAGCCGTCCGCCTGCGACCCTCCCCCCTCCGGCCGCACCGACGACCAGCCTGTTCTGCCCCCCGTCTGCCGCGCCTGCTGGCCCCCCGTGCTGCGCCACCTCGTCCGCCGCCGCCGCCTCGATCCCCGTCTGCTCCAGCGCACCCGCCGCCAGGGACTGCTGTGGGCCGACCCGCGCCGCAACGCGGTCTTTCTCTGCCGCGACCGCCACGGCCGCCCCACCGGCGCCGAAATCGCCGGCACCCGCCCCGACCTCCGCGGCCGCACCTTCAAGGGCCTTGCCAAGGGCACCCGCAAGCGGCGCGGCGGCTTCTGGCTGGCTCCGCCCCGGCCCCGCCGACCGGCCTGCCTGCTGCTCACCGAGAGCGCCATCGACGCCCTCTCCGCCCGTCTGCTCCCCCTCCATCGCCCCCCGGCCGCCTGGATCGCCTCCACGGCCGGCATCGCCTCCCGCATCCCCGCCTGGCTCCCCGCCTTTCCTCCCCAAGCCGTCTTCTGCGGCTACGACGCCGATCCCCCCGGCGAGCGCGCCGCCGCCGCGCTCCAGGAACGCCATCCCGGCATCCGCCGTCTCCGACCTCCCGGCGCCAAGGACTGGAACGCCCTGCTCCTCCAACGCGGCGGCTGATCCTCAGCTCGCCAGCCCCTCCCGAATCTCACTTCCATGCCGGGCATGCGTTGGAATGTCCTCCGCGCCTCCTGATCGTCCCCACCCCTCCAACGCCGACCTCTCCACGACCTGCCTGTTCCATCACGCCGAAACAATCCTCAACGTTCGTCTCAATGTGAAAAACCATGCCCTCCGCCAGACCCAAACAATCCGCGAAGTCCATGCCGAGAATAACTGCGATTCAACAGCGTCCCACAGCAGTCGCACGCCTGTC
>JAJDTN010000424.1 GCA_022827165.1 Candidatus Latescibacterota bacterium | reverse complement strand
CCTTTCCGGCCCCGAATTACTCAGCAGTCTCCTAGCGCTCCTCGGCGTCTCTCTTCTCGTCATTCCGGCGAAGGCCGGAATCCAGGGCCGGAATCAACTGTCCGGCGGTCCGGGTGGCGCCGCGGGCCGACGACCCGGCGCCCTCCTACAGGAAGCCGCCGTCGAGTACCCGCTGCTCGGCGCCGGAGGGGCTGTAGAGGAAGTACACCGTCACCGGCTCGTCGCCGTCGTTCACGAACTGGTGCTCGGTGCCCGGCGGCGTGTACACCACGTCACCGGGCGCCACCGGCCGGTCCTCGTCGCCGATGCGCGCCCGGCCCTGGCCCGACAGGATCATCCAGACCTCCGTCGTCTCCGGATGGGAATGGCGCGTGCCGACCACGCCGGCGGGTATCTGCGTCATCCCGACGGCGAAGTCGCCCATCCCGTCCTGCAGCAGCGGCGACAGCAGCACCCGCACGTCGCGGGTGGCCGGGGCCGGGGTCACGAAGCCGACGCCGTCGTCGCGATTCAGGAACAGGGGCTCGCCGGCCGTCGGACTCGCTGTCATGGGGTGGACCTCCTGATCGTGGCCGGGGCCGGCTCAGACCCGCCGCGGGTCGGTGTTGTCAACGAAGGCGTACTCGGGCCCCTTCACCGTGCCCACGCCGTAGCCGGTGCCCCAGTCGTAGGGGGGATCCCCGGCCTGCTCCTCGGCCCACTGCTTGAGGGGGATGTTGTCCCAGTCGGCGGCGAACCAGTACTGGGAGTCGGGGTGGTTCTCCGGGTCGGGCCCGAGGGGGTGGGAGAGGTTGCCCATGGCGCCCAGCAGCTGGCGGCGGATGGGGTCGCTGCGGGCGACCAGGTCGGGATCCTGCTCGACGTGGCCGGAGGGGCGGATCCAGCGGGGCGCGTAGCTGATGTAGAGGGCGCGGCGCTCGTGCGTGCCCAGGTTCGGGCTGGCGGCGTGCAGCAGCGTGGGGCGCCACATCATGAGGCTGCCCGGGGGCACCTTCAACTCGAAGACGTCGGTGGGGCGGATGTCCTCCCGCCAGCGGGCGCGCCGCTCCATGCCCCAGAGGTGGCTGCCGGGAACGAAGAGGATGGAGGCGTGGCCCTCCTCGGAGGCGTCGGAGACGTACCAGCCGATCTTGAAGTCCAGCCACGGCATCGGGCCGTCGATGCCGATGCCCGTGAACTCCTCCTCGTAGTCGAAGTGCCAGCCGAGCGAGAGGGCGGAGGGGTGCCGGCCCGGCGTCGGCGGCGTCCAGAGGATCACGCTGTCCCGGTTCTGCACGTTCCAGCCCACGATGTCCACGACGTAGCGCAGGATGTCCGGCCGGTCCATGAGGTTCAGGAACGCCTCGTGCTTGACGAGCCCGTTGCGGCAGCTGAGTTGCGAGTCGGGCGCCATGCCGCGCTCGCGGCGCAGCCGCGCACCGACCTCCACGAAGGCGTCGTTGAGTGCCGCCACCTCGCCGGCGTCCAGGTACTCCTCGATGACGAAGAAGCCCTGCTCGTTCAGGAGTTCCTTCTGATCAGCCGTCGCCGCCAGTGCCACTGAATTCCCCCTGTCGCATGCGGTTGCCCGCGCCGAGGCTAATGGAGAACGAACCGATCGTCGCATCCGTTGCGACGGGGCGCCGGCGCCGCTCGCCGCGTCGTGGCCGAACGATTCGGACCACCGATTTCTGAACAACTATGCTTCCCCGGACGTGTGGATCGTGGCCGTCGCGGGCTACGGACGCGAGACAGGGAGGGAACATGATTTCCAGACGCAGGAATCTTTGGGTCGCAGCGGCCCTGGGGGTGACGCTGGCCTTGGTCGCCGCCGCATGCGCCGCGGACGACTCGGCGTCAGATGCGATCGATGCGGCGAATGCGGCGGTCGCTGCCGCCGAGGGCACCATCGGTGACGCGAAGGGTGTCGCCTCAGACGCTGCTTCTGCCGCCAACTCGGCCGCCACTGCGGCTGCCACGGCGCAGGCCGCCGCCGAACTGGCGCAGGCAACAGCGGAGGGCAACCTCGAGGCCGTGGAGGCGGCCGAGGCGGCCCTCGCGGACGCCCAAGCGGTCGCCGCGGCGGCTGTTGCCGAAGCCGAGGAGGCGCAGGCGGAGGCAGAGGTGGCACGCCACAACGTGAGGGCCATCGCGGGCGACTACGAGGCGGTCATCCGCCCCGCTTCCCAGCGCTATACGATCGGCCACGCTGACGGCCTCGCCGGCATCCCGTTCACCGACTCGGTGACCGACAGCATCTACGAGGTCGCCGACGCCATGGGCGTGGACATCATCTTCTGCGACAACGCCTACGACCAGGAGAAGACGGTCGAGTGCGCCAACCTGATCGTCGCCCAGGAGGCGGACGGCGTCATCTTCGCCAACTGGATCGCCGGCACTGAGGAGTTGATCGCAGGCATCTACATCGACGCCGGACTGCCCTGCATCACCTGGGACGGCCCGCATCCGGGTTGCAAGAACTTCGGCCCCGACAACTTCGAGGCCTCCGTCGAGGCCGGCCGATACCTGGCGGGCTTCGCCCAGGAGCAGGGTTGGGCCCCGGAGGACACCGAACTGGTGGTCATCTGGACCCAGGGCGTCCAGGTCATGGGCGAGCGTCGCGACGGCGCCATCGCCGGCGTGCTGGAGTCCTTCCCCATCCCCGAGGAGAACATCCACGTCGACATCCCGCACGCGGCCCTCGACGACGTGTTCCCGCTGGTGACGGACTGGACGACCGCCAACCCCGACGCCGAGTACGTGCTCTGCTTCGGTCACAGCGACCAGCCCGGCGTGGACTGCGCCCTGGCTCTGGAGCAGGCCGGCTTCCTGGGCCGGGCCGCGGTGGCCAGCCTGGGCGCCTCCGACGAGGCGCTCGTGGACCTGCGCCAGCGCAGCGACGAGGAGTCGGCCTTCAAGGCCACCATCTCGTTCTTCCCCGAGCGCTACGGGCAGTACCTGGTGCCGGCCGTGGTGGACATGCTCGAGGGCCGGATCGTGCCCGACCGGGTCATCCCGTCGGTGGAGCCGGTCACCCGTGCGAACGTCCAGGAGCTGTATCCCGGCTAGGCGGCCTGCTTCGGCCATCGTGTGCACCCCGGCAACTGGCTTCCGGGGTGCACACGCCCGGTCGGACGACCGTCCCGACACCTCAACCGGTCATGATCGCCCCGGTGTCCGACACGAGTCCGCTCGCCTGATCATCAGTCCCTGTCCGCCAACCCCTGGGAAACCGTGATGCCTCCACTTCTCAGCATGACGGGTGTGTCGAAGGCCTTCGGTCACGTCGTGGCTCTCTCCGGGGTCGACCTCGACATCCAACCCGGCGAGGTCATCGGCCTGCTCGGTGACAACGGCGCGGGCAAGTCGACGCTCATCAAGATCCTCTCCGGCGTCTACTTCGCCGATGAGGGGAGCTTCGCCCGCAACGGCGAGCCGGTGTCGATCGAGGATCCCAACGACGCCATGGCCCTCGGAATCGCCACCGTGTACCAGGATCTCTCCCTCGTGGAGACGCGCCCGGTGGCCCACAACATCTACCTCGGGCGGGAACCGCGGCGCTGGGGCCTCGTGTTGAACCGCCGCAAGATGGAACGTGACGCCACCGAGTTGCTGGACCGCCTCAACATCACGCTTCCGTCGGTGCGCGTCGACGTGGGCGTGCTCTCCGGGGGGCAGCGCCAGGCGGTGGCCATATCCCGGGCCGTCGCCCAGGGCGGCGACATCCTCTTGCTCGACGAGCCGACCGCTTCGCTCGGCGTGGAGCAGACGGCCCAGGTGCACGACTTCGTCGTGGACATGAAGTCCCACGGCAGCGCCATCGTGCTCATCACGCATGACCTCAGCGACATCCTTGACATCGCGGACCGGATCGTGGTGCTGCGCCAGGGTCGGCTGTGGGCCGATTCGCCCGCTGCGGCCACGACGCAGACCGAGGTCATCGGCTGGATCACCGGGGCGCTGCCGTCGCAATTCCCCGACGGCGGGTCGTCCAACGGGGGGTCCTCGTGATCCGGCGCCGGCGCCCGGGGGTGCGGCCATGATCGGTGATCTCCGCTCCCGAGCCCTGGATTGGGCCTTGGGTGATCGGCTCCTGCCGCCCGAGGAGCGCAGGCACCGCTGGTGGCCGTTCAGGCGCCTCAACGAATGGACGATCCCCGGTCTGCTCATCGCTCT
>JAJDTN010000372.1 GCA_022827165.1 Candidatus Latescibacterota bacterium | reverse complement strand
AGTTCGAGTACTCCATCGCCCAGGCGGTGGAGGCCGGCTGCGACGTCCTCGTGCACGCCGCGGCGGCGCAGTCGAACCAATCGCGCCAGACGGCGGCGGTGGCGGCACGGCTCGGCATGAAGGCGGTGCAGGTGGGCCGCGCCGACGCCCATTCCCAGCCCCAGGGCAACCTGCTCCTGTCCCACCTCTTCGGCGCCGAGGTCCACCTGCCGCCGGTGGCCGAGCAGGGGGCGGCCCTGGAGGCGACCATGGCGCGGCTGCGGTCCGAGGGGCACAAGCCCTTCAACACCAGCTCCGACGGCGGCCTCTACCGGGGCATCGCCTACGTCGACGGCTTCCTCGAGCTGTGGGCCCAGCTGCAGGAGCGCGGCCTTCAGCCCGACGCCGTGTACGTCTGCTCCGGGGCCCACACCCACACCGGGATGGTGGTGGCGGCGCGCGCCCTCGGCCTCTCCCTGCGTTTCGTCGGCATCAGCCCCAGCCCCCGCGATGACGGCGAGGCTGCTCGGAGCATGGCCCGCCTCGCCGCCGAGCACTGCCGTATTCTCGATCTCGACGTCGAGGTCACGGCGCGGGACATCGAGAGCTGGTCCGACTTCGTCGGCCCGGGGTACGGCGTGGTCACCGAGGGCAGCCGCGAGGCCCTGCGGCTGACGGCGCGCACCGAGGGTCTGGTCCTCGACCCCTGCTACACGGGCAAGACCATGGCCGGCCTCATCGCCCACGTCCGAGCCGGCTGGTGGACGCCGGATCAGACCGTCGTCTTCGTGCACACCGGAGGGACGCCGGCCCTCTTCGCTTACGCCGGCGAGCTGGGGCTCGAGCTGGACGGGAGAGCCGCGGGATGAACCTGGCCGAGCCACAGCCGCAACGTCTCGCCCGGCGCGCCGAGCTGGTGCGGCGTCTGGCGCGGCTCGTCGACGAGGGAGGGCTGATCCACCGCCCCGAGGACCTCGTGGCCTACGAGTGCGACGGCCTGTCCGCCTATCGACAGGCGCCGCTGGCGGTGGCCCTGCCGACCTCCCCCGAGCAGGTCTCCGGCCTGTTGCGCGCCTGCACCGAGCTCGACATCCCCGTCGTCCCCTGGGGTGCCGGCACCGGTCTCTCGGGCGGCGCCCTGCCCCTCGGCGACGGCGTCGTCCTGAGCACGGCCAGGATGAAGCGCATCCTCCACGTCGACGTCGAGAACCGCACCGTCACCGTCGAGCCGGGAGTGCCCAATCTCTCCGTCACCCACGCCGTGGCGCCCCACGGCTTCTACTACGCCCCCGACCCGTCGAGCCAGATCGCCTGCACCATCGGCGGCAACGTCGCCGAGAACGCCGGCGGCGTGCACTGCCTGAAGTACGGCACGACGACGAACAACCTCCTCGGCCTGCAGGTCGTGCTCTCCGACGGCGAGATCGTCGAGGTCGGCTCGGCCGCCATGGAGCGCTCCGGGTACGATGTCCTCGCCCTGCTCACCGGCTCCGAGGGGCTCCTCGGCGTGATCACGCGGGCGACCCTGCGCATCCTGCCGAAGCCGGAGTCGACGCGGGCCCTGATGGCCGTCTTCGACTCGGTGTCCGCCGCCGGCGCCGCCGTGGCCGCCATCATCGGGTCCGGCCTCGTCCCCGCCGGCATGGAGATCATGGACCGCCTGTCGATCGAGGCGGTGGAGGAGTTCCTCGGGTGCGGCTACCCCCTCGGCGTGGAGTCCCTGCTGCTGGTGGAGGTGGACGGCCCCGCCGCCGAGGTGGAGGAGCAGATCGACGCCGTGGAGCGGACCGTGCGCGCCGCCGGCTCCAGCCAGGTGCGCCGCGCCGACTCGCCCGAGGAGCGGCAGCGGCTGTGGGCCGGCCGCAAGGCCGCCTTCCCGGCCATGGGGCGCATCAGCCCCGACTACTACTGCATGGACGGCACCATACCCCGCGGCCGGCTGCCCGAAGTGCTCGAGCGGATCGCCGTCCTGTCGGAGGCCTACGGTCTGCGGGTGGCCAACGTCTTCCACGCCGGCGACGGCAACCTGCATCCGCTGGTGCTCTACGACAGCAGCGCCGGCGAGCTGGAGCCGGCCGAGGAGCTCGGCGGCGAGATCCTGAAGCTGTGCGTCGAGGTGGGCGGGGTGCTCTCCGGTGAGCACGGCATCGGGGTGGAGAAGCGCGACCTCATGCCCTGCCAGCTGTCCGACGACGACCTCGACCTGCAGGAGGAGCTGAAGGCCGCCTTCGATCCGGCGGGTGTGCTCAACCCGGGCAAGGTCTACCCCAGCCTGCGCACTTGCGCCGAAGGCCGCATGCACGTGCCGGGGGGGCGGCTGCCTTTTCCCGAGCTCGAGCGCTTCTGAGGGACCGCGGGTCCCGCTGGTTCCCAGTCCGTGGCTTCCGCCCCATCTCCCGAGCAGGTCCTGACACCCTCCGACGTCTCCGAGGTGGAGGAACTGGTACGCGACGCGGCCGACTCCGGCCGCCGTCTCGAGCTGGGCGCCGGAGGCACGAAGGCCGGCCTCGGCCGGGCCCTGTCCGAAGAGGCCGCACGGGTCGACCTGTCGCGGTTGACGGGTGTGGTCACCTACGAGCCGGAGGAGCTGATCCTGGTGGTGCGGCCGGGCACCCGGCTGCGGGAGGTGGAGGAGTTGCTCGCCGGGCGGGGCCAGCAGCTGGCCTTCGAGCCGCCGCACTGGGGGGAGGCGGCCACCGTGGGCGGCACGCTGAGCTGCGGCTGGGCGGGCCCGCGCCGGTTCCGGGCGGGATCGGTGCGGGACTTCGTCCTCGGCGTGGAGCTCGTGGACGGCCGCGGCCGGCGGCTGAGGGCCGGTGGCCGGGTGGTGAAGAACGTGACCGGCTACGACCTGTGGCGGGCCATGGTGGGCGCCTTCGGAACCTTGGGGGTGCTCACCGAGGTGTGCCTCAAGCTCTGGCCGCGGCCGGCAGCGGAGCGCTCGCTGCGAGTGGGGGGGCTGGCACCGCCCGCCGCCGCCGCGTGCCTGCTCGAGTGGTCGCGCCGACCCGAGGAGATCAGCGGCCTCGCCGTCGACGCCGAGGGCCGCTTGCTCGCCCGCGTCGAGGGCTCGGAGCGGGGGGTGGCGCGGCAGATCGAGCAGCTGGCCCCCGAGGCGCCCGGGGCGGTGGAGGTCCTGGCCGCCGACGAATCGGCGCGGCTGTGGTCGGGTCTGCGGGAAGCGGAGCCCTACCGGGCGGCTCCCGGAGAGGCCCTGTGGCGCATCGCGGTGCCGCCCTCGAAGGCTCCGGCAGCGGTCTCGGCGATGGCCGCCTTCGGTCTGCGGCGCAGCGGTCTCGACTGGGGCGGAGGGCTGTTGTGGGCGGTCTTGCCGGCCGATGCCGACGCCGCCGGCGTGCACGAGGCCGTGGCCCGGCTGGAGGGCGCCGGTTCCCGTCTGGCCACCGGTCCCGGCGACGCCAACCCACGGGCCTTTACCCCCCTGAGCCCGGGTCTCGCCCGCATGAACGGAATCCTCAAGAGCGCTCTCGATCCGCGGGGCCTGTTCAACCCCGGACGGATGTATTCCGGCCGCTAGAAACCGGCGCCGGGCGACCGTCCTCGGCCCTCCGGAGGTTCGTTGACAGTGCATCCATGCTTCGTTAAACTACATGTTTTCCCAAAGGTTACGTGAATCTCACCGATTGCCTCCCCTCCTCCCGCCGACCAACGCCGCCGCGTGAGCGCGACGCCCCCCCGATGACCTCCTCTGGTTCGCTGGGCCAGATGCTCGGGCCCATACAGAAGGAGATCGACCACTTCGAGCGGCGCCTGGACGAGATGCTCCAGGCCGATGTCGACATGGTCCACGAGGTGGCCCGTTACATGGCCGCTCTCAAGGGGAAGCGTCTGCGCCCCGCTCTCACCGTGCTGTGCACCCGCGCCACGGGGCGCTGGGACGACCGTGTCATCGACGCCGGCGTCGGGGTGGAGATGATCCACGCCGCCACGGTGATCCACGACGATGTCGTGGACGGGGCCGGCATGCGGCGGGGCCAGGCGACGGTCAACAGCAAGTGGAACGACCATGTCGCCGTGCTCATGGGCGACTTCCTCCTCGCCCGGGCCCTCTGCCTGCTGGTCAGCCTGGGCGATCTCCAGGTCATGGCGGCGGTCTCCGGGGCCACCGAGCGGCTGAGCAAGGGCGAGATCTTCGAGTTCCAGATCGGGCTGCAGGCCGACACGAGCGAGGCCTCCTATTTCGCCATGGTGAGCGACAAGACCGCTTCGCTGATATCGGCCGCCTGCCGCATCGGACCCGTGCTGGCCGGGGCTCCACCGGAGGTGGTCGAGAGCCTGACGAAGTACGGCGAATCCCTGGGGCTGGCCTTCCAGATCGCCGACGACATCCTCGACTTCACCGGTGACGAGTCGACCTTGGGCAAGCCGGTCGGCCGCGACCTGCGGGAGCGCAAGATCACCCTGCCCCTGATCAAGTCGCTGGCGGCGGCTCCCGAGGCAGAACGGTCCGAGATCGTCCGCGTGTTGTCGGCTCCGGAGCCCCGGGAGGAGGACTGGAACCGCGTCTCCGACTTCGTCGAACGGCGCGGCGGGGTGGCCGCGGCCAGCGCCGCGGCGCGGGAGTGCGCCGACCGCGCCCAGGCGTGCCTGGAGGTTCTCGAGCCCTCCGCGGAGCGCACGATCCTGGAGACCACGGTGCGTCTGGTGGTCGAGCGGGACAGCTGACGGGGCCTTGAAGGCCAGGGTCGTGGCGGGGCTCGCGGGGCTGGCGGCGTTCCTCTGGCTGCTGCCGAGGCCCGGCCCGGCCGTTCCCGTCGAGGGCTATCACGTGGCCATGGGCACGGTGGTGCGCGTGGCACTGTTCGCCGACGAGGCCCGGGCGCGGCCGTTGTTCGCGCAGGCCTGGGGGCTGATCGACCGGCTCGACTCAGCGCTTACGCACTACGGCGGCTCGAGCGAGATCGCACGGCTGCACGGCATCGCCCCGGGGCAGCCGGAGGCGCTGTCGGAGGAGTTGCACCAGGTCCTGGCGCCCGCGCTCGAGTTGGCGCGGCGGACCGACGGCGCCTTCGATCCGGCCCTGGGGGCCCTGACGGCGCTCTGGGGGTTTCCCGAGGCGCGTCGCCCTCCGGCGCCGGCCTCGATCGACTCGGCCCTGGCCCTGGGCGGCTACGAGCAGGTGCGCCTGAGCCAGGGCCGGGTGATCTTCGAGCGGGCCGGCGTGCGGCTCGATCTGGGGGCCGCGGCCAAAGGACACGTCGTCGACCGCACCGTGGACCTGCTGCGGGCGGCGGGGGTGGCGGCAGGCGTCGTCGAGGCCGGCGGCGACCTGCGGTTCTGGGGGCGGAAGCCCGACGGACGACCCTGGCGCTTCGGCGTGCAGCACCCCCGCGACCCGGCGGATACCGTCGCCGTGGAGGATGTGGGGCTGCCGGCCCTGGCCACGTCGGGCGATTACGAACTGGCCTTCGAGAGCGAGGGCCGCCGGTACCACCACCTGCTCGACCCGGCCACCGGGTATCCGGCCGGGAGGGCGGTCAGCGCCACCGCCTGGGCGGGCACCGCCCTCGAGGCCGATGCCCTGGCCACGGCGGCCTTCGTGGCCGGTCCGGGTCCGGCCCTGGAATGGGCGGCGGCCGACGACGGCCTCGAGGTGATGGTATACTACGAGGACGGAGGCCATCTGCATCGCGTCCACTCGGACGGGTTGAAGGGCCGCATACAGGCCGCCCCGGCGCCGTGAACCTTTTCCCGACCCGCCCGGCGGGTCACCGCAAGCGAAGCCGATGAGACAGAACTGGAAAGCCCTGCTGATCCTGGCCCTGCTGGCCACCGCCATCTACCACCTCTACCCGACGGTCCAGTTCTACAGCATGGATGCGGCCGAACGGCAGCGGATGGAGCACGACCGACCCGGATCCTTCTACGACCTGCAGAAGCGCGCCATCAACCTCGGGCTCGACCTGCAGGGCGGCATCCATCTCGTCATGGAGGTCGACCGCGAGGGCCTGACGGAGGAGGAGGGCCGCGACGCGGTGGACCGCGCCCAGGAGGTGATCCGCAACCGCGTCGACCAGTTCGGCGTGGCCGAGCCCACGATCCAGCGCCAGGGCGAGAACCGGATCATCGTCGAGCTTCCCGGTCTGCAGGACGTGGACCGGGCGAAGAACCTGATCGGCCGCACGGCGCTGCTCGAGTTCCAGCTCGTGGAGCCCGACGAGGACCGCTCGCGGCTGCTGGAGCGCATCGACGCCGTGCTGGCGGCGGGGGGGGACCGCGGCCAGGGGGACGAGCAGCAGGAGTCGGGAGAGGCCGCCGACGCGGCGGATTCCGAGACGGCCGAGGCCGATACCGGGGCGGAGGAGGCGCCGAGCCTGTTCGCCGGCGCCGACGACGACACCACGTCCGCGGCGGGGCTGTTCGAGGACGAGCCGGAGGAGCCGGAAGAGAGCGGCGGCGGCCTGCTCACGCGGCTCGTGCAGGTCGGCGGCCAGATCGGCGTGCTGCAGCGCGACCTGGCGGCGGTGAGGTCGCTCCTCGCCGACCCGCGGGCCCGGGATGCCATCCCCGGCGACGTGGAGTTCCTCTTCAGCAGCCGTCCGGACGGGCCCGAAGGCAGCCCCTACTACCTGCTTCACCTGGTGCGCGCAAAGCCCGAGATGACGGGCGCCCTGATCTCCGACGCCCAGGTCTCGATCAGCCAGAGCGTGGAGTACCTGGGACAGGCGGTGGTCAACCTGGAGACCACCGACGAGGGCGTACGCCTCTTCCGGCGGGTCACCGGCGCCCACGTGGGCGAGCGTCTGGCCATCGTTCTCGACGGGGCCGTCTACATGGCTCCGACGATCCAGGTCAAGATCATGGACGGCAGGTCGCAGATCACCGGCATGGCCAGCGAGGAGGAGGCCAAGGACCTGGCCATCGTCCTGCGCGCCGGCGCCCTGCCGGCCAAGGTGGAGATCATCGAGGATCGCACCGTGGGCCCCTCCCTCGGACGCGACTCGATCGAGCAGGGCCGGGTGGCGGCGCTGATCAGCATGGCCGTGGTGGCCCTCTTCATGCTCGTCTACTACCGGTTGGTCGGCCTCGTGGCCGACCTGGCGCTGGCCCTCAACGTCCTCTTCGTGCTGGCCGTACTCGCCGGCTTCAACGCCACCCTGACCCTGCCCGGCATCGCCGGCATCATCCTCACCATCGGCATGGCCGTCGACGCCAACGTCCTCATCTTCGAGCGCATCCGCGAGGAGCTGCGCACGGGCAAGACGGTTCGCGCCGCCATCGACTCGGGCTACGGCAACGCCCTGTCCGCCATCGTCGACGCCAACCTGACGACCTTCATGGTGGGTATCGTCCTCTACGAGTTCGGCACGGGTCCGATCCGCGGCTTCGCCCTCACCCTTTGCATCGGCATCGTATCGAGCCTGTTCACGGCCCTCGTCGTCACCCGCTCGATCCTCAACTTCATCACCTCGAGGAGCGGCCCCGGCGGCATGAGCATCGGTCCGGTGGGAATCCTCTCCGGAACGAACGTCTCCTTCCTCTCCATGAGGAAGTTGGCCCTGGGGTGCTCGGGCACCGTCCTGGCCCTCGGCGTGGCTTCCATCGTCGCACTCAACGGGCTCAAGCCCGGAATCGACTTCGCGGGGGGCACCCTGCTCGAGCTGCACTTCGACCCGGCGGTGGAGGTCGAGGAGGTCCGCGATCCTTTGAGCCGCGTCGAGGTGGGCGGACGCACCCTCGATCTGTCCTCGAGCGAGATCAAGCACTTCGGCAGCGCCAACGACATCCTGATCCGGGTCGCCGAGGCCGAGACCGGCACCGACGTGGCCGACGGCATCAAGGCGGCCCTGCGGGCGGCCCTGCCCGAGAACCTGGGCCCGGAATCGGTGCGGCGGCAGGAGAAGGTGGGCCCGAGGATCGGCGAGGAGCTCAGCGGCGCCGCGCTGCGCGCCGTGGCCTTCTCCCTGGCCCTGATCCTCGTCTACATGGCCTGGCGCTTCAAGCAGTTCCTCTATGGCATCGCCGCTGTCGTCGCCCTGTTCCACGACGTGCTGCTGACCCTCGGCCTGCTGTCCCTGCTCGACATCGAGATCACCCTGGCCGTGGTCGCCGCCATCCTGGCCATCGTCGGTTACTCGCTGAACGACACGATCGTGGTCTTCGACCGCATCCGCGAGAACCTGCGCGGCGCCCGGAGGATGACCTTCTTCGAGTTGATCAACGCCAGCATCAACGAGTGTCTCAGCCGTACCGTCGTGACCTCGGTGACAACGCTCATCGCCGTGCTGGTGCTGATGGTCTGGGGCGGCGAGGTGATCCGCGACTTCACCATCACCCTGCTGATCGGCATCCTGGTCGGAACCTACTCCTCCGTGTTCATCGCCAGCCCGACCCTGTACTACGGCCACCTGCGCACGGAGGGCTCCGGCAAGGAGGACTGAGGCCGGGCCCGCCGGCAGGGTCGCCCCGCCCATGCGCAGCTTCGGAGTCTGTGCCATCCTCCTGTCCCTGGCGGCGGTCGCTCCACCGCCGGCGGGGCGCACGGGGTACGAGTCCCTGTGGGGATTCGGCGTCCTCCTGCTGCTGGCGGTCACCGCCCAGGGCGTCCTCGCCCGGGCCGGCCTGCCGGCGCTGACGGCGTGGATCCTCGGCGCCTACCTGCTCGGCCCCTCGGCCCTCGATGCCCTCGACGCCTCCCGCGAGCCCCTGCTGTCGCTGGCCGGCACCGGGGCCGGCGTATGGGCCGGGCTCCTGGTGGGGCTGGGGGCGCACTGGCCGTCGGAGCGCCGCAGCCGGTGGCTGCCCCTGGTCGTGGCCGGGTCGACGCTGGTCACCTTCGTGGCCCTCACGGCGGTCTTCGGGCTGGCGGGACGGCTACCCTGGCCGGTGGCTCTCGTGCTGGCGGCGATCGCCTCCTTCTGGGGTCCCCTGGTGGCCGACTTCCAGCGCGGCCGGGAGACCCAGGTCATCGCCCTCCTGGGCTCCGCCATCGCCGTGCTGCTGCTCGCCGCGGTGCTGCTGATGGAGGCCGGGTCCCGCTGGGTGGCCCCCGAGGCGCGGGAGTGGCTCGGGTTGATGGTGCTCTCCAGTGCCGGGGGAGCCGCGGCGGCCCAGGCCCTGCGGTGGACGGGTATCCTGGAGCGGCGGGACAGCTCCGTTCTCGCCCTGGGGGGGTTCACCCTCCTCGGCGCCTGCTGGGCCTTCCACGCCGGCCTGCCGTCGCTTCCCATCGGTCTCGGGGCCGGGCTCCTCCTGGGCGCCCGCGAAGGCCCTGGCGGCGACCTCGAGCGGCGCCTGGCGCCGGCGCGGCCGATCTCCATCCTCCTCTTCGCCGCTCTCCTCGTGGTCTCGACGGATGCTCTCTCCCTGGTGCCGCCGCGAGCCTCCTGGCCCTATCAGATCCTGCTGGCCCAGCTGGGGGTCCTCCTGGTGGCGCGCGTCGTCGGGCCGGCCCTGTGGTACCCCCTGCCCTCGAGCGGCGAGTTCTCCCGCGGGTCCGGATGGCTGCTGCTGCCGAGGGGCATCATCGCCGGGGACCTGGTCCTCGGCGGCGGCGGCGCCTTCGCCGCGTTCCTGTCGCCGGAGCACGGCGACCTCCTGAGGCGGGTGGTGCTGGCCGATCTGCTCCTCTGCGGCGTCATCCTGGCGGCCCTCGCCGCCCTTGGGCAACGGCGCGGCTCCGGCGACAGCTAGCCTCCGGCGGGCGTTCTTGTGCCTGTACCACGCGCCCAGTACCTTCCCGCATCCGTCTCGTGCACAAGCCGTCATGAACCCCATCGCGCGCAACTGGGAGGAGGTCCGGCGGCGTGTCGCCGAGGCCGCCGAGCGTTCGGGCCGGGGGCCGGACGAGGTGCAGGTGGTGGTGGTCACGAAGGGCCGCAGGGCCGGGGAGGTGGCCGCGGCTCTGGAGGCGGGCGTCACCGATGTCGGTGAGAACCGCGTCCAGGAGGCCGGCCCCAAGAAGGAGGCCGTAGAGGCCCCGGGGCGCTGGCACCTGGTGGGCGGCCTGCAGCGCAACAAGGCGGGCCGGGCCGTCGAGATCTTCGACGTGGTGCAGTCCGTCGACAGCCTCCGGCTGGCCGAGGCGCTCTCGCGCCGCGCTGCCGCCGCGGGGCGCACCCTCGAGGTGCTGCTGCAGGTCAACACGGCGGGCGCCGGGCACCAGGGCGGCGTCGACCCCGGCAGTCTCCCCGCCCTGGCGGAGACGGCGGCCGCCCTGGAGGGCCTGCGGCTCCGGGGTCTGATGACGATCGCGGCCCATAGCGCCGAAGAGGAGCGGGTGCGCGCCTGCTTCCGGCGGCTGCGGGACCTCGGCCGCCGCCTGGCCGGGAGCATGTCGGCGGGTATGACCACCTTGTCCATGGGGATGAGCGGCGATTACGAGATGGCCATCGAGGAGGGCGCGACCATGATCCGCGTCGGCACCGCCGTCTTCGGCCCCAGGCCGGCGGCGCCGGCAGTCCCCGTCCGGGAAGGCTGACGTGTCCGATTCCGAGCTGTCCGTCTTCGACGGCTCCGGCTTCCTTTCCGGGGTGATCGACCTTATCGACGGCCTGCTGATGGTCTACCTGATCATCGTCGTGGCCCGGGTCGTCATCTCGTGGATCAACCCAGATCCCTACAACCGGCTCGTGCAGATCCTGTGCGGGCTGACCGATCCGGCTCTCGACGGCCTGCGCCGCTACATCCCGCGGTTCATGTGGTCCTCCGGGCTGGACTTCACCCCCCTGGTCCTGATCCTGCTGATCCAGGTCGTGCAGCTGTTCCTGAGGAACCTGCGCCTGTGACCGCCGCCGCCCCGCCTTCCGTCGCGCCGGCCTTCGACAAGGTGCCGAGCCAGGTCGACTTCCCCGCCCAGGAGCGCCGCATCCTCGAGTTCTGGCGCGGCGGAGACCTGTACCGCAAGTCCATCCTCGCTCGCCCGGCCGCCCGGCCCTTCCGGTTCTTCGACGGCCCGCCCTTCGCTACCGGCCTGCCCCACTACGGGCACCTGCTGGCTTCGATCACCAAGGACGTGGTGCCCCGCTACTGGACGATGCGCGGCTACCGGGTCGAGCGCCGCTGGGGCTGGGACTGCCACGGCCTGCCGGTGGAGAACGAGGCCGAGCAGCAGCTCGGTCTCGGGTCGAGGCGGGACATCCTCGAATTCGGGGTTTCGCGGTTCAACGAGGCCTGCCGCGATCTGGTGCTGCGCTACACCTCCGAGTGGCGCAGCCTGATCGAGCGGCTGGGCCGCTGGGTCGACTGGGACAACCAGTACCGGACGATGGACCCCGAGTTCATGGAGTCGGTGTGGTGGGTGTTCAGGTCTTTGTGGGACAAGGGCCTCGTCTACGAGGGCCACAAGTCCCTCGCCTACTGTCCCCGGTGCGCGACGCCGCTGTCGAACTTCGAGGTCAACCAGGGCTACCAGGAGACCCAGGATCCATCGATCACGGTGCGATTTGCGGTGGCCGGGCAGCCGCGCCTGTCCCTGCTCGCCTGGACCACGACCCCGTGGACGCTGCCCTCCAACATGGCTCTGGCCGTGGGCCGCGACATCCAATACGTGCGCGTCACCACCACCGACGGAGAGCAACTGATCCTGGCCGCCTCCCTCGTGGACGGCATCTTCCGCCGGCACCACAGCGAGGTCGCCGAGACCACGCCCGTCGCCGTGGACGACCTGCTCGGACTGCGTTACGAGCCCCTCTTCGGCGACTTCGCGGCCCTCGCCGACGAGGGCGCCTTCCGCGTCGTGGCCGCCGATTTCGTCTCCACCGGCGAGGGGACGGGCATCGTCCACATCGCCCCCGGCTTCGGCGAGGACGACTACCAGCTCGGCCGGGTCGAGGGCCTGCCCGTGGTCTGCCCCCTCGACGCCGACTGCTGCTTCACCGGCGAGGTCCCGGAGTTCGAGGGCGTCTTCGTCAAGGAGACGGATACCCCGATCATCCGGAGACTGCGCGCCTCGGGGCGGTTGTTCTCCGAGGGCACCATCGAGCATTCGTACCCGTTCTGCTGGCGCTGCGACTCGCCCCTCATCTCCCGCGCCGTCTCCACCTGGTTCGTGAAGATCGAGGGGGAGGTGAAGGAGCGCATGCTGGCCGCCAACCAGCGCATCCGGTGGGTCCCGGAGCACATCCGCGGCGGCCGCTTCGGCAAGGGCATCGAGTCGGCTCCGGACTGGGCGGTGAGCCGCAACCGCTACTGGGGCACGCCGCTGCCGATCTGGCGCAACGACGAGACCGGCGAGGCCGTGTGCGTCGGCAGCCGCCGGGAGCTGAGCGAGCTCACCGGCCGCGAGGTGGACGACCTGCACAAGCACTTCGTCGACGATCTCGAGATCCCGGCGCCCTCGGGCCGGGGAACCCTGCGGCGCGTGCCCGAGGTCCTCGACTGCTGGTTCGAGTCCGGCGCCATGCCCTACGCTCAAAGCCACTATCCCTTCGGGCGGCGCGAGGACTTCGAGGCCTCCTTCCCCGCCGACTTCATCTCCGAGAACCTCGATCAGACGCGGGGCTGGTTCTACACCCTGACCATCCTGGCGTCGGCGCTCTTCGACAAGCCGGCCTTCCACAACTGCATCGTGGGCGGCATGCTGCTGGCCGCCGACGGCCGCAAGCTGAGCAAGCGGCTGAAGAACTACCCCGACCCGTCGGAGATGCTCGAGACCTACGGCGCCGACGCCCTGCGCCTCTACCTGCTCAACTCGCCGGCCATGAAGGCCGAGGAGATGCGGCTCACCGAGGAGGGCATCAAGCAGAGTCTGCGCGACGTGATCATCCCCCTGTGGAGCGCCTATCACTTCTTCGTGCTCTACGCCAACACCGACGGCTGGTCGCCGGACGCCGCCGGCGGGACCCGGCCGAAAAACCGGCTCGACCGCTGGATCCTCTCGGAGCTGCAGACCCTGGTCCACACGATCAACGAGGAGATGGAGGCCTACCGGCTCTACCGCACGGTGCCGGCCATGGTCGCCTTCGTCGACAAGCTGACGAACTGGTACATCCGCCGCAGCCGCCGGCGGTTCTGGAAGGCGGAGGACGGCGCCGACACCGAGTCGGCGTACGCCACCCTGCACCAGGTGCTGCTCACCTTCGCCAAGAGCCTGGCGCCGGTGCTGCCGTACGTGACCGAGGCGATCTACCGCAATCTCGCCCGCGGTCCGGGGGCGCCCGAGAGCGTGCACCTGTGCGACATGCCGGTGGCCGACGAGTCGCTGCGCGACCCCGCCCTGGAGGCGCAGATGCGCCTGGCCATGCGCGCCTGCGCCCTGGGCCGCATGTTGCGCAGCCGCCACGGCCTGAAGGTCCGGCAACCCCTGCAGCGGCTCCTGCTGCTGCCTCCCGACGAGCCGGGACGCGCCCTGCTGGAGGATGCGAGCGACCTGATCGCCGACGAGCTCAACGTCAAGGAGGTCGTCCTCGTGGAGGACGAGGCGGCGATCAGCGAGGTCTCCTACAAGCCGAACTTCCGGGCCCTGGGCCCGCGCTTCGGCAAGCGCATGCGCGAGGCGGCGGACTTCATCAGCTCTCTGACCGCGGACCAGGTGCGGCTGCTGCAGGAGGGCGGTACCCTCGAAGCGGCGGGCGGCTCCATCGGCCTGGGCGACGTGGAGGTGCAGCGGCGCGAGCGGGAGGACCTGGTGGTGGCGGTGGAGGAGAACCTCGCCGTCGGCCTGGACGTCCACCTCACGGAGGAGCTCGTCGCCGAGTGCGGCGCCCGGGAGGTCGTCAACCGCGTGCAGAACATGCGCAAGGAGGCGGGTCTCGACGTGGCCGACCGCATCCGGCTGTGGGTGGAGGGGAGCGAAGCCCTGGAGTCGTGGGTCGGGGCTTTCCGCGGCTACGTGGCCGCCGAGACCCTGGCCCGGGAGATCTCGGTGGGGGAGACGCCCGGAGAGGCGTCGATGACCAAGGAGTGGGAAGTCAACACCGAACCCTGCAGGATCGCGCTCGTCAGCCTCGGGCCGGGCGTCTAAGGGAGGCGGGAGAGATGAATCAGGAAGACCTGGCACACTTCAAGAAGCTGCTGCAGACCAAGCACGAGCAGGCCAGTTCCGATCTCGAGGAGTTCGAGCGCGTCTCCCGGTCGGACGTGGCCCAGGAGTCGTCCGAGGAGAGATCCGCCTACTCGCTGCACATGGCCGACCGCGGCACCGACGCCATGGAGCGCGAGAAGAACCTGCTCTTCGCCCAGCGCGAGGGCAGCTACCTCGACTACGTTCAGGAGGCCCTGCAGCGGATCGAGGACGGGACCTTCGGCGTCTGCCGCGTATGCGGGGGCGAGATCGGGCGGGCCCGCCTGGAGGCGGTGCCGACGGCGACCCAGTGCATCCAGTGCAAGAGCGGGACCGACCAGAGGAGAGGGTGAGCCCCGCCGGGGGGCGCGGTGCCGCGGTCCTCTGGATCGTGCCCGCCGCCCTGCTCCTCGACCAGGCGACGAAGCAGATCGCCCTCCAAGCCCTGGCCCTGCAGTCCCCGGTCCCCGTCCTGGGGGACTTCCTTCGCCTCACCCTGATCCACAACCGCGGCGCCGCCTTCGGCCTCACCATCGGGGGGCCCCTCGTGCACACGGTGGTCGCCTTGGGCGCCCTGGGGCTGCTGATCTGGATGTACCGCGGTCTCCCGGCGCAGGCCCGGCTCCAGCGCGGCGCGCTGGCCCTGGTCCTCGGCGGCGCCTTGGGGAACATCGTCGACCGGGTGCGCCTCCACGAGGTCGTCGACTTCATCGACGTGGGGCTCTCCGAGGCCTGGCGGTGGCCGGTCTTCAACGTGGCCGACTCCTGCGTCACCATCGGCGTCCTGCTCCTGGTCGTCTCCTACTCGCGGCAGAAGAAGCCGGCGCCGGCCGGCGCGGTCACCGCCGACGACCCCGCCCCGGGGGGTTAGCCCGGTGACCGGGTCGCCCGCCCCGGGGGGCGGCGTCCACGGCTTCCTGATCCAGGAGGAGGACGAGGGCGAGCGTCTCGACCGCTTCGTTCCCCGCGTTCTGGAGGACCTGTCCCGGAGCCGCGTGCAAGGTCTGGTCGCCGAGGGCGCGGTCCTTGTCAACGACGCCGCGAAGCGGTCCGGGTACCGCCTCCGCATCGGGGATCGGGTCACGGTCCAGGTTCCGGACCCGGTGGAGTTGGTGGCTCGCCCCGAAGACCTGCTGCTTGCCGTGGTTCACGAGGACGAGGACCTGCTGGTGGTGGACAAGCCAGCCGGCATGGCCGTCCACCCGGCGCCCGGCAGTCCCTCGGGGACGCTGGTGAACGCCCTCCTCCACCACTGCCGCGACCTGTCCGGGATCAACGGCGTGCTGCGGCCGGGCATCGTCCACCGCCTGGACCGCGGCACCACCGGTCTGCTGATGGTGGCCAAGAACGACACCGCCCACCGCGGCCTGGCGGCGCAGCTGGAGGAGCGCAGCGTCGAGCGGTGCTACACCGCCCTCGTGTGGGGAAGGCCGCCCGAAGAGGGGGTGGTCGACGCACCCCTCGACCGCAGTCCCGCCGACCGCAAGCGCATGGCCGTGGTCGTGGGCGGCCGCCGGGCGGTGACCCGTTTCCGGCGGTTGCGGGAGCTGGCCTTTCTGAGTCTGATGGAGCTGCGTCTGGAGACCGGCCGCACGCACCAGATCCGCGTGCACATGCAGCACCTGGGGCACCCGGTCTTCGGCGATCCCGTGTACGGCGGCCGCACGCGGGTGCGCGGCATCGAGCCCCGGCTCCGGGAGGCGGCGCGGCGACTGCTGGAGGGTCTCGACCGCCAGGCGCTGCACGCGGCCTCGCTGGGGTTCACCCATCCGCGCTCGGGGGAGGCGCTGAGGTTCGAGAGCCCCCTGCCGGAGGACATGGAGCGGACCCTGCAGGGGGCCACGGAACCTCTCACCGGCGCAGCAGGCCCGGCATGACCCCGTGCCTGCCCTCGGAGGCAGGTCCTCACTTCTACTCCATCAGGCCGTATTTCCTCAGCTTCCGGTACAACGTCGTGCGGTTTATTTCCAGCACCTGGGCGGTCCTGGAGATGTTCCGGTCCGAGGCCTCGTAAGCCCGGACCAGGGCCTGCCGCTCGGCCTCCTGGAGGGAGAGGAAGGCTTGGACCGGCTCTCCGGGAGCGGCCGGAGGTGGGGCTGCGGCCGCCAGCTGCGGGGGGAAGCTGGCGAGCTGCAGCCGGTCCGAGGTCTCGAGCAGGACGGCACGCTCGATGGCGTTGCGGAGCTCGCGCACGTTGCCCGGCCAGTCGTGGGCGAGCAATCCCTGGAGGGCGGCGGGGGAGAACCCGCGCAGGCTCTTGTTGGCCCTCTCGGCGTGCTCCCGCAGGAAGTGGGCCGCCAGCATGGGGATGTCCTCGCGGTGGTCCCGCAGGGGGGGGAGGGAGAGGGGGAAGGCGGCCAGACGGTAGTAGAGGTCGGCGCGGAAGGCGCCCTCGCCGGTGGCGGCCTCCAGATCCCTGTTGGTGGCGGCGATGACGCGGATGTCGATGGGGATGGGGTCGGCTCCGCCGATACGGCGGATCTCGCGCTCCTCCAGGACACGCAGAAGGTTGGCTTGCAGGGGGAGGGGCATGTCGCCGATCTCGTCGAGGAGGAGGGTTCCGCCCTGGGCCCGCTCGAACTGCCCGATGCGCCGCGCCGAGGCTCCCGTGAAGGCGCCGCGCTCGTGCCCGAAGAGCTCGCTCTCGATGAGGGTTTCGGGAATGGCGGCGCAGTTGACGGCCACGAAGGGTCCCGCCTCTCTCGGTCCGTTGAGGTGGATCAACCGGGCCACGAGCTCCTTGCCGGTGCCGCTCTCGCCTTCGATGAGGACCGTGATGTCGCTCTCGGCCGCCCGCTGCATCAGGGCATAGACCTCCTGCATGCCCTTGCTCTTGCCGACGATGCCGTCGAATCCGCAGGTCGTCTCGAGCTCGCTGCGCAGGCGCAGGACCTCGGCCTTCATCTGCTCGCTCTCCACCTCCTTGGAGACGTCGCGGTACACGGTGATGTGGCCCATGAGGTCCTGATGTTGGTCACGGACGGGGGCCGTGGACCGGTGGAACAGACGCGGGTTGTCACCACCGGTGTCGGTGACCACTTCCGCCAGGTCGGCGGCGCCTTCGAGGAACAGGCTGCGTCCCGCTTCGGGCAGGACGGGCGGCCGCAGGCGGGCTTCGATGCGGGCTGCCAGATCTTCGGGTGACATCTGCCTCAACTCGTCCTCGGTGGCGTCGAGCAGCTCTTCGTACCCCTGGTTCGCCAGCCGCAGGCGTCCGTCGCCGCCGAACATGCCGATGGCGTCTCCCGTGGCGTCGAGGACGGCCCGGAGCCTGTCGTTGCTCGCTTCGAGTCTGCGGTTTCCGGCTTCCAGCTCCCGCTGGTGGCCCTCGAGCTCCTGCTCGATGTTCCACTTGCCCACGAGGGACAGGGTGATCTGCTGGACCTCCTCCCGGGAGAAGGGTTTGCGGATGTAGAGCAGCTTGTGGACCCGTTCCATGCCGCCGAGGATCTCCGGCAGCGACTTGTCGGAATAGGCGGTCATGATGACGATCTCGATGTGCTTCTCGAATTCCCTGATGCGGCGGACGGTCTCGATGCCGTCGGCTCCGGGAGGCATCCGGATGTCGATGAAGGCCACGGCAAAGGGATGGCCCGAGTCCCGGGCTGTCTTGATCAACCGGCAGGCCTGGCCCCCGCTGTCGGCATGGGAGAGTTCGAACCGCGGCAGGACGGCTTTCCCGCTCTCCGGGACGAAGGCGCCGGCCAGGGCATCCGTCGCCCGCGCCGGTGTGCCGGGCGCGAGCATCTCCTCGAAGTCCTTGTGGATCGCCTCCTGGTCATCCACGATCAGGACGCGGAGGTTCCAGGCATCATCCACTGTCATCTCGCCTGCCTTGGATCGAGTGAGAGTGAGAGATTCGGAGGGGGACCTGCTTCGGATCAGCCGGAGACGAGGGGCAGCGTGACGCTCATGGTGGTGCCTGCGCCATGGCCGCCGCTCGAGGGGTGGATCTTCCCTCCCGAACCCGTCACGAAGTTGGCTGCCGAGTGCAGGCCGAGTCCCGTCCCTTCCCGCTTGGTCGTGTACCCGGGCCTGAAGATCGCCTCGAGGTCTTCCGCCGCGATGCCGATGCCGTTGTCCTCCACCTCGAGGGCCAGGAAATCCCCCCGGACTCGGGCCCTGATCTCGATGCGGGGCGGGCCTTCGAGCCCGCCGGACTGCTCCAACTCGTCGATCGCTTCCATCGCATTCTTCAGCAGGTTGACCAGCATCTGGTTGAACGGGGTCTCCTGAATGCGGATCTCCTCGGGGGCGTCGCCGCAGTCCACGTGCGTGCGAATGCGCCTGCTGGAAAGGGACTCCTGCAGGATCGCCAATACGCCGGTGATGGCCTGCCGCAGATTGAGGTCCTTGCGGGTCGTGGCGTCGCTGTCGAAGCCCCGCTGAGCCCGGACGATGTCGACGATGTGGCTCGTCTGGCTGTCGACCCGTTCCACCGACTGCATCAACTGGCGGTTCTGCTCGGCGAAGTCCTCGGCCACAGCCACCAGGAAGGGCCGGACCTGCCGGCCTTGCGGGTCCTGCCGGACGTAGTCGGCCCAGTCCTCCGAATGCGCCTCGGCGGCAGCGGACAAGGCCGAGAGGCGCTCGATGAGGGGATCGTTGCGCAACTGTTCCTGCAGGGTCCCGATACCGATGGCGGCGCTGGTGACGGCGTTCCCGATGTTGTGGAGGATGGTGTCCATGACCTCCAGGCGCCCCTGGGCGAAGGCCTGGGCGCGGGCCTCTTCGGCCTGCACTCTCTCGGTGACGTCGCGGAAGACGGTGACCCCGCCCCGTGTGCCGCCGGGCAGGGTGATGGGCCGGCCGCTGGAGCTGATGTGGACCCCCTGCGGCTTGGCGGCGGTGCGGATGAACATCTCCGCCTCATCCGTCGCCTCGCCGCGCAGGGCGCGCACGAGGGGCAGTTCCTCCGTCGGGAAGGGGGTCACCTTGTCGGAGCGGAAGATGCTGTACTCCTCCGTCCAGCGGTCGGGAACCGCTTCCAGGCTCGTGCCGATGATGCGTCGGGCACTCGGATTGAAGGTGAGGCCGCCGTTCTCGTCAGCGACGATGACGCCGTCGCTGATGCTGTCGAAGATGGCTTTCATCAGCTCGATCTCATGCTGCAGCTCGTCGATGGTCTTGCTCACCTTGATCTCCATTGAGCTGGAGGCCTGCCTTCGACGGTGAAGAATGAGACGGGTCGGGCGGCGCCGTCAGATGGTTGCACCAGGGCCGCCGGCGGGACAGGCGAGGACGGAAGACTCAGCGGCTGACGCTGGCCTTCAAGGCGCCCCAGGCGGTCCGGGCGACGGCGGTCATGGCACCGTCGAGGCGGTCGAACTCCCACTCGCCATCGGCCTCCGCCGTCAGGGTGAGGAGGTGGCTGTCCACGGACCAGGTGCGGGTCCCGCCTTCCTCGCCGAAGACGGCGAGGAACTCGACCTCCTCGAGGACGACGAAGAACTCGGCCACGTAGGCCTCCTCGAAGGCCGGGTAGTTGTCGTCGGGGACTCCGTGGGTATCGGCCGCCTGGCGGGCCAGAGCACGGGCGAGGCGGGTGAAGAACCCGGCGAGGTCCTCGCCGTCGATCCGCAGGTCGAGGCCGGCGATCTCCACCGAGAGCCGGTCCCCCTCGACGCCGTAGGTGCCGCTGCCGCTTGCGGTGATCTGCCCGATGGCCGGCGCCTCGGCGAGATCGACGCCGGCCAGGAAGCCGTCCTTCACCTCGATGACCTGGTCGATCTCGAAGCTGCCGTCGTCGCCGAAGACCAGCCGGGTGGTGACCTCGCCGACGCGGTCGTCGACGAAGGCGCCCTCCCAGGTGCCGTGGAGGACCTCCTCGGCCGACAGGGGAGGCAGGAGCAGGAAGAGGGGGAGGAGAGAGGCCAGCAGCCGGCGCATGCAGTCTCCTTCGAAGGTCACGCGTACAGGTGGGCGACGTACTCTTCGTAGCCGTTGTAGAGCAGGGTGTCGCGCCGCTCGAAGCTCGACAGGCTCGTGGAGATGAAGCGCTCGCTGGCCTGCGACCACCGGGGATGGGGGACCTCGGGCTCGACGTTGGAGAGGAAGCCGTACTCGTGGGGGGCCTCGGTGTTCCAGAACGTGGCCGGCTGCTCCTCGATGAACTCGATCCGGACGATCGACTTGAGGCCCTTGAAGCCGTACTTCCAGGGGGTCACCAGGCGCAACGGCGGGCCGTGCTGCTTGGGCAGGGCGTGGCCGTAGATGCCCGTCACCAGCAGGGTCAGCTCATTGGTCGCCTCGGCCATGCTCAGGCCCTCCACGTAGGGCCAGGGGAAGTCGGGCCGGTCCCACTGCCCCGGCGCGACCGAGGGATTGAAGAAGGAGGTCATGCGCACGAAGCGGGCCGAAGACAGAGGTTCCACCAGGTCGATGAGGGCCTTCATGGGAAAGCCGGTCCAGGGGATGGCCATGGACCACGCCTCGACGCAGCGGTGGCGGTAGAGCCGTTCCTCCAGGTCCATGCGGCCCACGAGGTCGTCGATGTCCCAGGTCCTGGGCTCGTTCACCAGGCCGGCGATCTCCACCGTCCACGGGGAGGGCTCGAACTTGTCGACGTACTTCCAGACCTCCTTGCTGGTGGAGAACTCGTAGAAGTTGTTGTAGAGGCCGGCGATCTCCTCGTCGGTGAGGGGCCGGTCGAGGGTGGAGAAGTCCGGGTTCACCGGCGCCGGGTACCACTGGTCCGGGGGGATCGGCTCGCGGTCCTCGAGGCCGAGGAAGGGCCTGGGATCGACGAGGTCCTTCGGCTGCAGGAGCCGGTCGGGGATGCAGCCCGAGATCAGGCCGATGGTGCCCAGGCCGGCGCCGCGGAGGAACTTGCGGCGGTTCAGATAGGCGGCCTCGTCGGTGGCCTCCCGCTCGGGGATCTCCCATTTCCTGCGCGGCATTGGCGGCCTCCTTTCCCAGAATGGCAGAGAGAATATACGAGCCTGCCTGCTTCGCGGCGCCTATCCCTTGAAGGCCAGCCCCAGGGCATAGGTCGTGCCCGCCGCGGTGTTGCACCCGGAGACGATGTGGAAGAGATCGGCGCTGATCTCCACCCGGTCGTTGAAGGACCAGATCAGCCCCGGCGAGAGCTTGAGGTTGTTCTGGTCGCCCACGAGCCCGCCGGTCGCGCCGGTGGCCCCGCAGTCGCCCAGCGTCTGGATCCCCTCGATCACACCTTTGACCAGCAGACGGTCGAAGGAGTAGCCGGCCTCCAGGCCGTGGAACAACTCGTTGCCGTAGTCGCCGCCGCGGAGGCGGTAGCCGAGGGTGGCGGTCACGTATCCCGGCACCGGGTAGAGGGATGTGCCCACCAGCAGGCGCACCTCGGCGTCGGTCTCGCCCGTGCCCAGGGGGACGTAGCTCTCCGGGATCTCCGTGGGCACGTCGTAGCCGAGGGGGATCTTGCCGCCGGCGGCCAGGGAGACGACGGCCGGATCGGCCAGCAGCCGCCAGCGCAGGCGCAGCTCCAGGTCGGCGAGACCGGAGCTGGACTGGTCCGGATGCTGGCGCACGATGGTGCTGTCGAGGGCCTCGAAGTACCTCGCCTCCGTCGGATTGGTGAACTCCAGGCTCTTGTACGGCAGGGAGGCCACCATGGTCAGGCGATCCAGCAGGCCGTACTCCAGGTAGGCGGAATAGCCGCGGTCCCTCAGCTCCTCCTGGGGGTCTTTCCCCCGGTCGCGGCGCTCACCGTCGAGGTCCAGGTAGGCCCGGGAGCTGAAGGAGAGCCCGGCCAGCTTGGAGTAGAACCCGCCCTGGGGCTGGGTCCAGGCGCCGGCGTGCAGGTGGGCCGGCGCCGCCGCCAGCAGGAGGGCGGTCAGCGGGACCCACGGCAAGAGGGGGTGAAGGGTCCTGGGTCGGTCGAGGTTGTTCATAGGTGTCTCTCTGATGTTGGTAAATGGGTCAGACGTCTGGTCTCCAAGGATTGTCCATCTGGGCGAGGTCACAACTCCACCCCCCGCTCCCCGGCATCCGCCGCCGCCTGCACACGCAGGGCCGTCTCGGACGAAGCGAGGACCTGCCCCGTTGTCAGCTCCCCCTCCTCGCGGGGCTCGCCGCGGATCCCCTTGAGAAAGGCGTCCAGGTATCCGCCGCTGTTGCCGGGGGGCAGGGGACGCCGCTCGACCTTGCGGCCCTTCGCCGGCGCCAGCTCCAGGTGGTCGTCGTTGGTGGCGGTCTCGAGGACGCCTTCGCGCCCCCAGAAGGTCGTTCTCCAATAGTAAGGCAGGGCGTACCCCGGGCCATCGGGCGCGAAGTAGGAGACATCGCCCACGACACCGCAGCCGTTGTCCATGGTGAGCAGCATCTGGGCGCCGTCGTGGAAATGGGGGGTCTCGGGGGCGAAGGCGTTCCAGCAGCGCGCCGCCTCCAGCCGCGTGAAGCGCAGGCCGGTGATGAAGGGGAGCCCGTCGATGGCGTGGATGCCGATGTCGTTGATCGTGCCGCCGTGCTGCCCGGGCTCGAAGTACCAGGCCGGACGGGAGCCGAGCATGAGGGGGTGCTGGCCGCCGAACTGGACGGCGTGGATCTCGCCGATGGCTCCCTCCCGGATGAGGTCGCGCACCGCGCGCGGGCCGGCGGCATCCCGCATGGTGAGCATGCACCCCACTTCCAGGCCGCCGGCGGAGGAGAGGGCGCCGATCCGCTGCACCTCCCCCAGGCGGGTGCACAGGGGCTTGTCGGCGATCACGTGGAGTCCCCGATCCAGGGCGGCGATGAGGCGGACGCCGCGCAGGGCGTACACGTCGCCAACGGCCACGGCGTCGCACTCGACCTCGTCGAGCAGGCGGTCCACCTCGCGGTGAGTGATCTCGATGCTCGATCCGGCCAGCTCGCGGCGGGTCTCCCCGTCCTCCTCGCAGGCTCCGACGACGCGGACCCCCGGCGTGGCGAGGGCGCGCTCGTGGAGGCTGTGGATGTGGGCGTGGCGGAACCCGATGAAGGCGATGCGCACGTCGTCCAAGGTGGTCTCCAGAGAAGGGGAATGCAGATTGAACCAAAGGCCGCGGCGCCTGCGGTCAAGCGGCGCTGGCGGGTTCCGGGCGCGGCCGGTTACCTTGAAACGGGGGACCAATCCTCGGGGGGACATGACTTGAACTTCCGCCAGGCAGTGGTCGTCGGCGCCGGCACCATGGGCCGGGGCATCGCCCAAGTGCTTCTGGAGGCCGGCCTGCACGTGGGGCTGCACGACGCCTCGGGGGCCGTCCTCCAGGCGGCGGTCGACTCGGTCCGGGAGCGGGTGCGCCGCCGCCGCGAACGCGGAGAGATCGGCGGCGATCCGGATGAGATCGACGGGCGGCTGCGCGCTCTCGCGGAGCTGTCGGACCTGGCCGGTACCGACCTGGCGATCGAAGCGGTTCCGGAGCGCCTGGACCTGAAGCAGGACGTTCTCGCCCGGCTCGACGCCGTGCTGCCGCCCGGGGCGGTGCTCGCCTCCAACACCTCGGGGCTGGACCTGTCGGCGCTGGCCGGCGCCACCGGCCGCCCCCATCGGGTGGTGGGCCTGCACTTCTTCAACCCGCCCCCGGCCATGCCCCTGGTGGAGATCATCGCCGCGCCGCGGACGTCCCCGGAGGTGGTGACCGCCGTGGCCGGGCTGGCGCGCCGCTGCGGCAAGACCCCGATCGAGGTCGGCAACCGGCCGGGATTCGCCGTCAACCGGCTGCTCTTCGCCATGGTCGCCGAGGCGGTCCGGGCCCTGGAGGAGGGGGTGGCGTCAGCGGAGGACCTGGACCGCGCCGTGCGCCTGGGCGCCGGCCACCCCATCGGCCCCCTGGCGCTGGCCGATTTCGTCGGGCTCGACGTCTGCCTCGATATCCTCGAATCCCTCGAGGCCCGCCTCGGCCCCCGGTACGCGCCGCCCGGGCGACTCCGCCGGCTGGTCGCGGAAGGCCGGCTGGGGCGCAAGACGGGGGGCGGGTTCTTCGACTATTGAGAGATCCGCGCCACCGGGTCGTGAGGCCCGCCGCCGGGCCCGCTGCGCGGCCGCCTCGCCGGCCGACGGGGGCCGCGCCAGGCCATGAGGGCGCCCCACGGAGACCGACGCCATGTTGAGATTCCCCCGCGCAGGTCTGCTGGCCGCCGGGGGGGTGCTGACCGGCGTCTTCCTGTGGCTCCGGGCCATCGGCGATCTCGGCGAGGACGTGCCCGGGATGTGGCTGGCTCTTTTGCCGGCCCTGGCCGCCTGGGCATACGCCGCCTGGCTGGTGCTGCGCTCCCCCCGCGCGGCGGCCGGAACCGCCGCCGTCGTGGCCGGCTTCGCCGTCCTCTTCCGGCTGCTGCTGCTCGACACCCCGCCTTCCCTGTCCGACGACATCTACCGCTACCTGTGGGACGCACGGGTACAGGCCTCCGGCGGGAATCCCTACGCCCGGGCGCCGGACGACGCCTCCCTCGCGCCGTTGCGGGACGACGACTGGGAGCGGATCAACCATCCCGGGCTGGTCACCATCTATCCGCCGGTGGCGCAGTGGTTCTTCCGGGCCGCCCACGCGGCATGGCCCGGGGCCACCGGGCTGAAGGCGGCCCTCGTCCTCTGCGACCTGCTGCTGCTGGCCGTGCTCTGGCGGCTGCTGAAGCATCGCGGGCAGAATCCGCTGCGGGCCCTGCTCTACGCCTGGCATCCCGTGCCCGTCATCGAGATCGCCGGCAACGGCCACGTCGACGTCCTCGCGGTGACGCTGATGATGCTGGGTCTGCTGTTCCTGGCG
>JAJDTN010000018.1 GCA_022827165.1 Candidatus Latescibacterota bacterium | reverse complement strand
TTTCCCAGATGCCCTGCGTGTTCTCGGCCAGCGAGACGAGCAACTCCTTCACCGGGTACTCGGGCAGGGCGGTCAGCTCGATGCGCCCCCGGGAGTTCTCGCCGTCCTCGTAGACGGCCTCGAACTCCCAGTTGCGGGCGCGGATGACCGGGCCGCCCCTTCGGCTGCGTTCGGCGTCGTTGAATCCGATGCGGAACCACTGCACGAAGCGGCTCGACAGGTATCGCTCGCGCGGATACATCAGGATCCGCGAGATGGTGAAGGTGCCCGGGAACACGAAGATGAGTTCCTTGAAGCGGTAGTGGTGGGCTCCGCCCCAGTGGCCGTCCCCGAGACTCACGGTCTCGGGATCGCCGTCCCAGAGGACGGCGTCTGGTTTGAACCCGGCCACGAAGCCGTGCGAGGCGGAGCTGTAGATGCTTCCGCCGATCTCCTCGAAGATGGGGGCCAGGTTTACCGTCGGGTCCAGCTTGTCCGGCTCCAGGGCGTCGGGCTCGAGCCCGTGCAGCAGATCGATGGCGCCGTGATCGCTGTCCTTGGCGGCCTGCCAGTCCAGTTGCACGAAGTCGGCCCCCTCGGGCAGCTCCGGCGGTGGCAGAGTCGAGCCCCCGATGCGGTAGATGGTCAGCCCCTGGGCGGTGGTGCCCAGGCCCAGCAGCAGGGTCAGGGCCTGCGCGATGGTACGTCTCGTCCTGGTCATGATCCCCGTCCTGACCCTGAAGTAAGCGTGGCGGGTTCGATTTCGCTCCCCCCCACGCAGGAGGCCTTTCCGGTGAAGAGAATATCGGCCCCGCAGAGCCGCAGGAACAGGGCGCGACGCCAGCGCAAGGTGAAGGCGCGCCACCCGAAAGCGGGACACGGGTCGCCTCAGGCGCGGCCCCTGTTCACCGCCGGGCCGGTGCACTACGAGATCGGCGCCGCTTGCAGCGCCGCTCGAAGGAGGAGACGCGGAGCGAGCTGCGGCGCGACCGGGAGCGGTATCAGCCGCGCGAGAAAGGGCGCCCGGTCAAGGGCGCGAATTTGCGGACCCTGCGACACGCTCATTCCAGGCCTAGTCGCGCGGGATCAGTTCCAGCAGGCGCCCGTCGCCGTCGGAGAGGGTCATCTTCAGCTCGCCGTCCGTCAGGTCCAGCGGCCGCGTGGTCCCGTCGGCCCGCGACCGGTCGACCTCGGCCGCGGCGACGCCCTCGGCGAAGGTCAGGGTCAGCTCCGCGGCCTTCATGGGGTCGCGGTTCACCACCATCAGGAAGCGGCGGCCATCGGGCCCGTCGAAGAAGCCGAGCACCGCCGGGGCCCCCAGGCAGCTTGCGAGGCCCCCGTGGCCTTGGTGGATCCACGTCGTGCCCCGCGGCTGCGGGGAGGTGTGGAAGACCGCGGTGGAGTTCAGCGAGAGCAGGAGGCGGCCCATGCTCTGGATCTCCCGGTTGATCCGCTTCGCCGTCTCGTACCAGGGGCCGCGGTTCCCCTTGCCGTCGATGAGGCCGTTCTCGCCCTCGGCGGGTCCGTAGGTGAAGTACTGCAGCCCCCGGGCGCCGTAGGCCAGGCAGGAGTAGAGCTGGAAGCGCAGGTGCCCCTCCGTCGGCGTCGGGTAGGAGAACACGGGCGTGCTCAGGGTGAACGCCCAGAACGGCACGCCGTGCTTCAGGGCCGCGGCGCGGATGATCTCCAGGTTCTCGTAGTACTCGGGCCGCACGCGGATGGCGTAGTCGGCCTCGCGGAAGCGGTAGCCCTCGATGGAGTAGTGGTCGTACATGAGGACTTCGGGCTCGAAGACCTCCATGTAGCGGTCGACGTACTCCTGGTAGTCGCGGGTGCCGATGTAGTTCTCTCGCTCGTTCACCGGGGCGTAGTTGGGGAAGAGGTTGACGTAGGCCCAGTGGCCGGGGTCCATGCGGGCCAGCAGCCGGCGGCTGTGGGCCAGGGCCGGGAAGCTGACGGCGTGGGGCTCGTCCTTGAGGACGTAGGCGGCGAAGGCGGGCTCCGCCGAGTAGCGCTGGGTGCGCTCCTTCAGACTCTCCACCAGCTCCTCGGCCTTCCCCTCCTTCTCCCCCCACTCCCAGTTCACCAGCCCCCCCAACAGCAGGCCGATGCCGTACCTCTCGCCGAGGTCGAGGGTGCGCCGGTACTCCTCGGTCGTCCCGTGGAAGGAGGGCAGGCACAGGTTGAACCCGGCCTCGGCGACGTCGCTCCAGACCTCGTCGGTGAGCAGCCCGCGACCGGGGCCGTACCAGGCGACCAGGGGGAAGGGCCGGTCCTCGGGCGCCTGCCACTTCCAGCCCGGGACGGCGGGCTCGGCGGAGGCGGTGGCGGCGAGCAGCGCCGTCACGACAGCGGCCAGGATTCCCGGCGTGATGAACAGGCCCGCCACACCGGCACTCAGCGGCTCGGACCCGCGGCCTCGGCGGCCCAGGTCTGCGTCACCTCGCCGCCGTCGACCACGGCGTAGGAGCGCGCCAGGTTGGCCACCGGACAGGAGTGGTTGGGGACGATGCGCAGGCGGCTGCCGAGGGGCAGGTAGGAGGAGCCCCGGGGCACGAAGCCATGCTCCTCCGAGAGCTTGGCCACGGTGAGGGGGCGGCTGCGGCCGGGGAAGTCGGCGGGGGTGAAGGCGGTGCCGTAGCCGGGGGCCCCCTGCAGGCCGTGGGCGCCCTGGTCGGAGGTCAGGCTCTTGGAGCCGGCGTCGGTGATGAAGTACTCGTCGTTGCGGCTGATGATCGTGGCCAGGACGGTGAGGGCCACCTGCCGCGGCTCGATCAGCCCCAGGCGCAGGGGCGTGTGGTCCATGAAGACGTAGTTGCCGGGGCGGATCTCGGTGAGGCCGGAGAACTCCTCCGAAGCCAGCACCGTGGGGGTGGAGCCCACGGAAAGCTCGGGGACGGGCAGCCCCTGCTGCGCGAGGCGGTCGCGCACGGCCAGAAGGATGCGGCGCTCTTCGGCGGCGATGGCCCCCACTTCGGCGGCGTCGGCGGCGCCGTAGGACTGCCCGGCGTGGGACAGCAGGCCGCACCAGCGCAGGTCCGGGTTGGCGTGGATGCGGCCGGCCAGGTCGGCGACGGCGGGGTCGTCCTCCCCCAGGCCGCAGCGGTGCAGACCGACATCGATCTTGATGAAGACCCCGGGTCCGGCGCCGTGCTCGCGGGCCCGGGCGGCGAGCAGGTCCAGCCCCTCCCGGCTGTCGACGATGAGGCGCAGGTCCACGCCGAGGCCGCGGCCCTCCACCAGCAGGCGGTCCAGCTTGGCGGGCGTCATCAGCGGTTGCGCCAGAGTCACCGAGGCGAAGCCTCCCCGCGCGAAGACCAGGGCCTCGTCGACCCGCGCCGCGGTGACGCCGCAGGCTCCCGCCGCCATCTGCATTCGGCCGATCTCCAGGGATTTGTGGGTCTTGATGTGGGGCCGCAGGCGCAGCCCGTGGCGCCGGGCCTTCTCCTGCACGGCGTCGATATTGGCCTGCAGGACGGCCCGGTCGAGAAGGACGGCCGGGGTCTCGAGGTCGGCGAAGGGGGGTTGAGTCATGGGCTCTCGCGAGAGGGCGCGGCGGGCGTCGAAGGTATCCAGGCGTTTCGTGGATGTCCAGCGGGGAGCCCGGCACCGTCTGCCTCCGGCGGGCGCCGCCGGAGCGCTGCCGTCAGGGCTCCCCTGGTGCCCTCGGACGCCCGGCACCCTCCCCGGGCAGCGGCGACGGTTCCCTCTGGCCGTCCCCGCCCACCGGGGCTTGAGAGGGGCCTTCCCTTTGACAGCTGCTCGCCCCGGTGCCACGATCTCCGGCCAACGAGAGCGCAGGGAGATCCCGCCGCCCTGCCCGTCCCGCCTCCCCCCCGTCCCGGAGGGCACCCCCATGACACCCTGGATCTTCGTGCACAACCCCCTCGAGCGCTGGCTCGACGACTACCCGCGCATCTTCGACGCCTGGGAGGAGGGCGGAGTCCGCGGCATCGTCGTCGGCCGCCTGTGGTTCGTCCAGGAGGACGGTGACGGCATGCCCCTGTGGGGGGATACGCTGACGCCCGCCTTCCCCGCCGACCCGAAGGGCTACGCCTCGCTGGGGATCAACCCGCCGCCGGAGACGCCGCGGAACCTCCCGAAAGAGAAGAAGCTCCACGCCCTCCTCGACGATGCCGCCGACCGCGGCTGGAAGATCCTGATCTTCGACTCCAGGGACGGCCTCCGCCTGCTCTACCAGCGCGGCCAGGGGACGGTCTCGGGCCTGCCTCCTGAGCAGGACCCGGTGGGCGCGGTGGAGGTCGCCGCCGGCGTGCAGGACATCATGGGCGCCTTCCCACAGGCCCACGGCGTCGTCCTCGACCAGCCCGGCGAGCACGACTACGAGCTGGAGCTGCACCGCGGCACCGAGCTGTTCAAGCTGCACGGCCTGCAGCGCCACCGCTTCGAGATGCAGGGGGCGGACGTGCCCCGCATCGAGCGCGCCATCTCGCGGCTGCGGCGGCGCTTCCACCAGTTGACGCCGGACCTCGTGCGCTACCACGCCCCGGGGGGCTTGCTCGGCGCCCTGGAGCTGTTCGACCTGGACGAGGACGGCCTCTACTGGCTGCGGGTGCGGCGCCAGACCGCCCTCGACTTCATGGCCGCCATGCGCGCCCGGATCGACGAGCTGGACTGCCCGCTGGAGCTGGGCGGCATCCCGAGGACCGCCGCCTTCTCGGGGCTCACCGGCCAGGACTTCGGCCAGATGGCGCGCCACTTCGACCTCGTCTTCCCCAAGCACTACTTCTGGCACCGCGGCAACGACGGCCTCTACGGGACCATGGCCCGCTGGGTGCAGCAGGTCGGCGCCTGGAACCCCGCCCTGACCGAGCCCGACTGCTTCGCGGTGGTCAAGGCGTGGCTGGGGCTGGAGCTTCCGGGAGTGGAAACGCTGGCGGACATGGAACTGGGGTTTCCGGAGGAGTTCTTCGAGCGGCTGGTATACGACGAGACCCGGCGTGCCCTGGAAGCCGTGGGCGAAGAGAAGGCGATCCCCTGGGTCTCCACCGGGCGGCACCCCCACGGCGGCGAGGCGGTGCCCGCCCGGGACCTGCACGGCATCCTGACTGCTTCCCGGCGGGCCGGGGCCCGGCGCTTCCTCTTTCAGCCGGACCCCGACCTCGGGGCCTCGGAGTGGAGCGTCATCTCCGGTCTGTGCGGCACCCGGTGGCGCCAGAGCCCGGAAGGCTACTGGCCTGCCGATTCCACCCGGCCCGATTCCTTTGGGGCGGAGTCCCCGTGAATCAGCCGCCGGGGGTGCGGTACGACACGCTCTTGCTCACCGCCTCGTCCACGGTCTCCGGCGTCACCAGGACCGTCACCTCCACGTCGAGGGCCCCGGCGGCGGCGACCCTGAGGGAGACGGCGGTGGCCGCGGCGTCGTCGGGAAGCTCGGTGATCAGGTAGAGATCGCAGGGCCCGAAGGCGTAGTAGAAGCCTTCGAGGGTGCCGCCCATCCCCTCGATCGTCTGCCTCAGGGCCTCGCGGCGGCCCGTGCCTCCTTCTCTCAACAGGCCCTCGAGGCCTGCCTTCGTGTAGCTGGTGCGGAACATGTACTTGGCCATGGCTCTGCCCTCCTTCAGGGGTGGTTCCTCGCGGCCAGGTGCCTCGGCGTAGCGACGGTCCGACCGGAGGCTCTCGGAAGTCTATTGGGCATCCGTCCCCGGGGAAACCCCGGAGGCGTGGCTGGCAGACCGGTCATGGGTGGCCGGGACCTTCCGAGAGATGCGCCCCCCCGAGAGGTACGCCGCCATGTCCCACAGCAGAATGGTGCCGTCCCAACTGCCGGTGGCCAGGATGGACCCGTCGGGGGAGAAGGTCGGCCACGCCAGCCACGAGTGGCCCTCCAGGGAGGTCCTGAGTTGGCCGCTGGCGACATCCCACACCCGGACAGACCCCAGCCCCCCGTCACTGCAGACGAGGACGCTCCCGTCGGGGGAGAAAGCCATGGAGGTGGGGTGCTCGACAAGGCCCTCGAGAGTTGCCTTCCGTTGACCGCTGGCGACGTCCCACAGGTGGATCCCCGCCTCCTCACGAGGCCATCCGAATCCACTGGCCAGTGTGGATCCATCGGGCGAAAAGGCCAGGTGGTATACCCGTCGATTCCCGTCCCACAGTCTGTCCCGGATCTCGCCGCTGGCCACGTCCAACAGAATGATCGTCGACTCGAGCCGGCTGGCACTTGCCAGGGTCGCCCCGTCCGGGGAGAAGGCCAGCCAATCGACTTCATCCTCATGCGCCTCGAGAGTGGTCCTCAGCTGACCGTCGGCCAGGTTCCATAGCCGAACCGTCGGGTCCCTGGGGCCGCCACCACTTGCCAGAGTGGCGCCGTCCGGCGAGATCGCCAGGGAGTTTATGAAGGTCGTGTGTCCCCTGAGGGTTGCCCGATGGAGGCGGCTGGGCACATCCCACAGCCAGATCGTGCTGTCCTGCCAGTCTGCAGTGCTGGCCAGGGTTGAGCCATCGGGCGAGAAGGCCAGCCGGGTGACCCTGGTGTCGTGGCCATCGAGAACCGCCTCGGATTGGCCTCTCTCGACGTCCCAGAGCCGGATTCTTCCACCATCGCCGCTGGCAAGCGTGCTTCCGTCCGGCGAGAACGCAATCGCTGCGGGGGAATGGTCGCTTTGCAGGGTGGCTTGAGCCTCGCCGCTGGTCCTCCACAGTCGAATCCTGCGGCTGTCGACACTGGTCAGGACGGACCCATCTGGCGAGAAGGCCAACAACCCGCCCTCGGAATCATGCTTCAGGACCGTCTGCAGGTGGCCGCCCGCCACGTCCCACAGATGGACCTTGTCCCCCCGGCTCGTGGTGCTCGCCAGACTGGACCCATCCGGCGAGAACGCCAGGGAGTAGCCCTTGTCCCCGGGGCCTTCGAGTTCGTACGTGCCCAGATGAATGGCCCTCTCATAGCCGCTGCTGGTGGCAAGGGACCCATTCGGCGAGAAGGCCACCGAAAGGACCGGATGTATGACGTCCCACGACTGGGTGAATCGGCTGTGCTCCCAATCCTGGCGGCCCCGGCGGATCTCTGCCTTTCCGGTGGTCACATCCCACAGGTAGACCGCGTTGTTTTCCGCGGCGCTGGCCAAGGTGGACCCATCGGGGGAGAAGGCTACCGAGGCAACGTATCCACGGTACGGCAGATCGGCCTTGAGTCGACCGCTGGCCACATCCCACAACTGGATCGTCGGCTTGTCCTTGAAGTCCCCACTGGTCGCACTGCCCCCGGCGAGGATGGCGCCATCCGGCGAGAAGGCCATTGAAGTGGGAGGTTTGTGGCTCTTCAGGGTGGCCCGGAGTCGGCCGCTGGCCACATCCCACAGACGAAACGTCTCGTCCTCCCACCCACCCGCACTGGCAAGGGTAGCCCCATCCGGCGAGAACGCCACCGAGATGACCCGTCCCTGATGTCCTTCCAGAATAGCCTG
>JAJDTN010000285.1 GCA_022827165.1 Candidatus Latescibacterota bacterium | reverse complement strand
GGAGCGGCTGTCTCGCCCGCTGCTATTCCGAGGACGACGCCCTCACCTGGTCCGAGCCGGAGCTGGTCCCGGAGCTGCCCGACCCGTGCGCCGGCTTCCTGGCGACGCGCATCCCCGCCACCGGGGACCTTCTGATCATCTTCTGCAAGAATCCCCGCGCGCCGGCGTTCTACGGCGGCGAGGAGCAGCCCGTGGTCCGCGTGGGCGAGCTGGAGATCCCCCTCGGCAAGGTGCGCTCGCCCCTGACCTCGGCGGTCTCGACGGACGGAGGCCAAAGCTGGGGGCGGTTCCGCTGCATGGCGGCCGACCCGGAGGGCGGCTACGGGGACTACGGCTATCCGGGCCTCACCTGGATCGACGACGACCGCGTCGCCCTGGTGAACTACCACGCCCTGGACGGCATCCGCCTGGCCCGCGTCGGGGTGCGGTGGTTCTACGGAGAGTGAGCGCCGGCGGCGGGTGCGAAGTAGGGGTGCACGTCGATCATGTTGAACATCAGCTCCTGGCCGACGGGGCCGCCCGGCCCGGAGTCGCTCTTCCAGTCCTCGACGACCAGCCGCGCCGTGGGCCCGCCGGCGCGGAAGACGAGTTGGTGGATCCTGAACCAGTAGCGGTTGTCGGCGCTGAAAGGCGGCAGATAGCTGGCGAAGGCGAACTCGTCTCCCTCGTAGGCCTGGCTGCGGTACCAGCCGTCCCACGCCTCGCCGCCCTCCACCCGCAGGCGGATCGCCCGCGGCTCGTCCCTCGACTCCATGGCCAGCAGCTCGGTGTAGTCGCCCACCCACAGACGCACGAGATATGACCCGCCTGCCTCCAGGTTGCCGATCTCCTGGGAGAAGCGGTTCGGCCTCGACCCCGAGCGCCGGGTCCAGAGGAAGGGCATCTCCGTGTGGCTCCGGTGGGGGCGCCGTTCCTGGGTGAGGCCGTAGCCCTCGCGGCTCCTCACCTCCATGCTCCGCGCCTCCGCGGGCTGCAGCGTCCAGCCATCGGTCCCCGCGAGAAAGTCGGGATTGCGGATCTGCTCGAGGGCGTACGGCTCGGAGCTCAGGCGATCGGTCCGGCCCTCGATGGCGTAGTGCCGCATCAGCGCCGATACCCAGCGGACGTACTCCTCGTTGTTGCAGTTGTAGCTGGAGTAGGCGCCGATGCCGCCGACGCCGAAGAACTCGGGCCGCGTGGCATGGTGCTCGAACTGCATGTCCAGGAAGACCCGGAAACTGCACGCCGGATTCCAGATCTCGCGCTGCAGGTAGCTGAGCAGCTTGATCGTGTGCCGCGTGTACCCGGGCGTCGCCTGCTGCCGCCTCGGCTCGAGGCCGGCGCCGATCTCGTGGATCGACCGCCACGCCTGATCCTCGGTGTGGCACTGGTGCAGGTAGTGCTCCTCGATGACGTAGGAGCCGTGCTCGATCAGTCCGGCGAGAAAGGCGGCGCTCTTCTCGAAGTCGTACATGTTGTAGCCCATGGCCGGCATGATGAAGCGGCCGGCGTACCGGGGATCATCGAGGATGGCGGCGCAGACCCGCGTCCACTCGTCGTAGTAGCTCCTGTTGAACATCTGCACGTCGTCGCCGGGTGAGAACTCGTCGATGATCACCCCCTGGTACCGGGCCTCCCCCATGCCCGCGTTCTCCGTCAGGAACTCCTCGATCCGCTGCTCGGCCGTCTCGTCCTCGAACCTGTCGTGGACGTCCTGCAGCAGGTAGAGGCCCTCCAGCGCGTGGAGTCCTCGCTGCTCCACCCATTCCTCCAGGAACCTGCTGGTGGCGGAGCCGGGTTCAGGCCGATGTGTGTGGAGGGTGTTGCAGGGGCCGAGGACATGCTGGTCCAGGTACTCGCCGTCGTCGCCGGTCCCCGGCCCGATGTGGGGGTAGTGCCAGAACAGGAGGATGGGCACGGAGCGGACCGTGAGGCGGTGGAGCGTGCCCGTGCCGCCGAGGGCGATCCGGTGCCGGCCGGCCTCCATCCAGCGCATCACCTCCTGCCGGCCGCCCTCCCCCGGATCGACGACCTCAGGCGTCGCTCCGGACACCCGAAGCGTCAGGTCGCCTTCGCTCTCGGTGCGGAACCAGACCCAGCCGCGCCGCGGGTTGGTGAAGAGGTGCTCGGTCTGCCCGGGGGCCGGCTGCTCGTCGAGCAACTCCCAGCAGAAGTTGTTCAGGACCTTCACCGACTCCCAGCCCTCCGCTCTTCCCGGCCATTCGACGGTTTCGCTGGCCGCCCGGCCCCGGTCGGGCTCGACCCGCAAGGTGTAGCCGCCGGCGGGCAGCTCCGAAACGTCGAGCATCGCCTCGGCATGTCCCCAGGACGGCGCCATGCGCGCCCTCGCTCCGGCCACGATCTCGCCGCTGCCGTCGAGAAGGGTCACTGCAAGGGAGGGCCTCTCGACGGTCGGCCCCAGGCCGCGGTAGTCCAGGTCGGCGAAGAGGGTGCCCGCCTCGGGATTGACCACCGTCTCCATGGCGACGGAGCCGAAGTGGGAGATCTCCTTGCCCCGGCCCGCCGCCGACTCCATGTAGCGCAGGTAGATCTCCTGGTGACTGAGCGCGCCCCGGTAGACGCGCACGTCGCCGAGCAGTCCCCTGTAACAGTCGCCCGGTCCGCCCAGGCCGACGCAGCGGCCGAGCCACAGGGCCGCGTCCCCGGTGTCGGGCGCCAGCGTCTGGAACCGCGTCTCCACGGCGACGCCGTCGCGGTAGTAGTTCACCGCGCGGCCGTCGAAGGTGACGGCCCAGAAGACCCACTCGCCGGCCGGCGGCAACCAGGGCTTGTGCTCGGGGGTGCGGAACTGCTCCGCGAAGTGCTCGCCGTCCGAGAAGTACGTGCCCAGGGCCTCGTGGACCTGCTCCCCGGCGAAGCCGCTCTCCTTCCAGGTGTGCAGGGACACGACCAGGCGCTGATCCGCCTCCTCCGGGCCCGCCGACCAGCTGACGACCCCGCCCTGCCGCGGGGCCCGGGGCTTCAGCCAGAGCATGATCGTGCCGGCCTCGCCGATGTTCAGGGCCGGGCCGGCCCCGCAGTCGACGTGGCCGTCCGTCCCGTCGAGCTCGAGGGCGCCGCCGGACTCGGCCTCCACGCGCCGGGCGCCTCCCACGATCCTGCCGTCGTTGCCGGCTCCGCCCAGGTCCCGCACGATGGGGTCGTCCCCGGGCTCGGAGAAGGCGTAGTGCAGGACCAGTTCGGCGCTCATGGCGGACACCTCCAGGAAGCTGCTCAGGCCGACTCTTCCGCGGCGATCCGCAGGCCGTGGGTCCCGGCCCCGAGACGCCGCCCATCGGCGCAGACCGCAACCGCCCCCTCCGGCACCGCGATGGTGGCCTCCAGGGGTTCGTCGGACTCGCGTTGCGACCAGGCCACCTCCACCGCGCCGTGGGGCGTCGGCACCTTGCCCTCGGCCCAGCGGATCCCCGGGCCCCGGGGGGCGAAGCGGAACTCGGCGAACCCCGGGCTCAGCGGAGTGACGCCGAGGACCGCGCCCTGCAGGATCGGCAGGGGGGCGCAGGCGTACGCGTGGCACAGGCTGCCGCAGCCGCTCATGGAGGAGCGACCGTCGACGACCTCCCACAGGGTCGGCGTGTCGGCGGCCACCATCCCGCCCCACACCTCGCGCAGCACGGCCAGGGCGCGGTCGCCGCGGCCGGCGCGCGCCAGGGAGGCGAGCACGAAGTACTGGTAGCCGAGCTCGGCGCGGACCACCTCCGGATCGAGAAGGGCCTGCAGCGCCGCCTCGCGGTGCCCGCCCTCCAGCAGGCCGTAGTAGAGGCCGAGGGCGTGGGGGATCTGGCTGGAGGTGCGCCGGCCGCCTCCGGGCTCGGTGCAGTCGAGGAGGCGGCGTTCCTCGGGATCCCACAGGGTCTTGAGCAGGGCGGCCACGGTCTCCTGGGAGCGTGCCTCCAGGTGCCGCGCCCGCGCCGGGTCGCCGGCCGCCTCGTGGAGCCGCGCCGCCTCCCCGCAGACCGCGGCCACCAGCATGTTGAGGACCGCCGTCTTGCCGCCGAGCTGGATGCCCGCCGTGTCGTACCCCCAGTCGATGAAGTTCCACTGGTCGGTCTGGTCGGGCACCAGCAGGTCGGTGTCGCGCAGGGAGTCGAACCACCCCAGGGCGGCGTCGGCCGCCGGCAGCAGCTCGCGCACCAGCACCAGGTCGCCGGTGTACCGGTAGTAGTCGGCCAGGACCATGATCCAGTTGGCGGTGGTCACCGGCAGCCGCTCGTCGCGGGCCGACGGATATCTGCCGGGCATCTGGCCGTTGTCGAAAGCCGCCTCGGCGCTCACCCGCAGGTTGCGCTCCAGGAAGGTGCGCTCGGCGGTGAGGCAGAGGTAGTAGAGGTTCTCCTCGTAGTAGTCGTCGAGCCAGAAGGTCTGCTCGCGCCACGGACAGTCGATGAAGAGATCGGTGCTGCAGGCGGCCACGGTGGCGGCCGCCTTCTCCCAGAGCCGGTTGAGGAAGGGCTGATCGCACTGGAAGGAGGCCTGCAGGGGCAGCGGGTAGACGCGGTCCACCAGCTCCAGTCCGTGGACGCGGACCGGCTCGGAGAACCGGCGCAGGGTGAGCTGCACGATGCGCGCGCCCCGGTCGTGGAGCCGGCTGGCCACCCGCTGCCGGCCGGCCCGCAGGATGAACCGGTCGGCGAAGCGGTAGATCGGTCCGAGGGGGTTGAACCGCTTCGGGTCCAGCCGCCCGTTGCCGAGGGCCTCGTCGTAGCCGACGTCGACGATGGTGCCGGCGGGGGCCTCGATGTCGAGCACCAGGTGCCCGCAGACGGCGCGCTCGAAGTCGGCGATCAGGTAGGCGCCCTCCCCCGCCGCCAGGGTGGTGAGCCGCGGCGAGGGCATGACGGTCGCGGTCCCTCCCCGGGTGAGAGCCTCGATGTCGTTGAAGAGATCGTGGGAGAGGCCGAGGTGCATCTCCACCTGCATGAGCCCGGCGTAGTCCAGGTCGTCCTCGATCCCCGGGCGGTGGAGCGGCACGGCGCCGGTGTCGACGATGCGCGCCGGCCGGTAGTGGCGCCCGGCGAGGGGCGGGATGTCCCTCGGGGTGAGCACGCGGCCGTCGAGAGCTTCCCCGGCGGCGCCCACCTCGCGCGCCTGCAGCCAACCGGCGAAGCGGTCCTCGCCCACCTCCCAGCCCTCGGGATCGCGGCGCAGGTCGCGGTACTCGGAGTAGCCGATGTGGAGGTTGTAGAGGAGGGCGTCGGCGCGATGGGCCGGGTCGGCGCAGACCTGCCAGGAGGCGTCGCTGACGACCAGCGGGTCGAGGCGCGCGATCAGCGCCGGCAGGGGCGGCGGCACCGTGCCGGTGGTGCCGTCGAGGGGACAGTGGACGCGCACGGCCAGGGTGTTGCGGCCCTCCGCCAGCAATCCGCCGACGTCGTAGCTGTCGTAGAAGTAGCGGTAGTGGGTGCCGCGGGCCGGCCCCGAGCCGAGGTAGCGGCCGTTGAGGTACGCCGCGTAGCGCGCCTCCGCGGCGATGAGCAGGGTCGCCGCCGGAGGAACCCGGGCCACCGTGAAGGCGCGGCGGGCGAGAAAGGTGCAGTTCCGCGGCTGCGGCCCCGGCACGGTGATCCACCGCGCTTCTGCGAAGACCGGCTCCGGCTGCGGGTAGGCCTTCACCCTCAACCCCCCGCCGCCAGCCGCTCTTCCTGGACCCGCGCGACGGCCGCCGCCACCGCCGGCGGGTTCATGGGCAGGTCGTCGATGCGGGCGCCGGTGGCGGCGTACACGGCGTTGGCCACCGCCGCCAGGGGCGGCACGATCGGCACCTCGCCGACGCCGCGAACGCCGTAGGGGTGGCCGGGGTTGGGGACCTCGACGATCACCGTGTCGACCATGGGCAGGTCGAGGCTGGTGGGCATGCGGTAGTCGAGGAAAGTGGAGTTCTCCATGACGCCGTCGGCGTTGGTGAAGTACTCCTCGTTCAACGCCCAGCCCACCCCCTGGGCGACGGCGCCCTGGATCTGGCCCTCCACGTAGCCGGGGTGGATCGCCTTGCCGGCGTCCTGCACGGCGGTGTAGCGCAGGATCTCCACCTTGCCGGTCTCGGGGTCGACCTCGACGTCGACGATGTGGGTCGCCAGGGCGGGTCCGGCGCCCGAGGGGCTGACCCCGGCGCGGCCGACGATGGGGCCGCCGGTGGTGGCGGCGCCGGCGGCGATCTCCTTCATGGTGAGCCGCAGTTCCGGGTCGCCCGCGTGCGTCAGCACACCGCCGGTGCAGCTCACCTGGTCGGGCTCGCACTCCCAGATGCGCGCGGCCCTCTCCACCAACTGGCGCTTCACGTCCTCGGCGGCGGCGATCGCCGCGTGGCCGGTCTTGAAGGTGACGCCGCTGCCGCCGGTGTTGGAGGTCTGGCCTACCGAGTCGGTGTCGGCCACCTCGGGGCGCACGTCCTCCACGGCCACGCCCAGGGTCTCGGCGAACTGCTGCGCCACCGAGGTGCGGGTGCCGCCGATGTCGGGCTCGCGTCGCGCCAGGCGTCTTCCGCCGGCCCGTCGGGCGAGCGCGAGGATGGAGACGGGACTCCACGCGCGTCCGCCGACCCGCCGGCCGGGGAGGAGGCGCCGCTCGAGGGTCCGGACGACCGCGAGGGCACCGAAGGCCTCGCCGTCCCCCGGCGCGGGACCGGGGACAGGTCGGAGCATGGATGACGAGGCCCCCATGGACACTCCCATGAAGGATGGCAGCGCCCGCGCTGCCGCCGTGGCGCGACTCG
>JAJDTN010000334.1 GCA_022827165.1 Candidatus Latescibacterota bacterium | reverse complement strand
GAAGAAGAAGAGCGCGGCGGGGGTGCTGAAGTTGAGGGTCAGATACGACCCCTGGATCGCGTTCGTCGCGTAGGTGTCGCAGACGTTGAGCACCAGGGACAACACGGCCCCGATGAGCAGGCCCCGCACCGGGATCCCCCGCAGATCCCCCGCCGGAGGTCGATCGCTCTGCGGGGGTGCCGTCATCGGGGGTTTGGCGGGTGGTGCCTCACGAGGCGGGGAGCCTCACCCGCCGGCAGGCCGTGCGTCCGCAACCCTGTCTCTCCAGTACCGATGCCTCTCGGACTGGGCAGCGCGCTCTTCGTCCCTTCCGAGGGAGAGAGGACCCCGGCCGGGAGGAGTCCGCCCCCGGGCGTCCATCGTCCCCATCAGGGACTCGGCCTGGCTCGCGGAGACGACGCCGGTCGAGTATTCCCGCCAGGGGCGTGGGCAGGCGCCAGGAGGCCCGACCTCACCGAGGACGAGCCATGGATCGCGGGTTGCAGAGACGGTGCAAGACCAATCGAAGGCGGCTGTGCAGGCCAGGAGATGGGTTCGTAGGTTGCAGAAAGCAAAGCTGCCTACCTGCCGCGAGAGGCTTCCCTTCATTCTCATGCTGCTGTCCCTGATCCGCAAGGAGACCGCCCCCCGGGCTGGCGGAGAAGGCCGTGTGCCCGGGCCACCACGGCGAGGACGAGCCGCCCTTCCGGCGGGCATCCCCGTGGACGAGATCCTGGCCCGCGCCCTCGACGCGGCGGGCAACGTCCAGCCCTTCCGGGGGAGCATCCTCCACCGGGCGCCGGTGCGAGCGGCGTGAACTCCACCCCGCGGCCGTTCCCCCGGCGGCGCACCGCCGTCTACGCCTGCGCCGCCGTCCTCGCCGGGTCAGCGCTCCGCCTCGCGGCTCAGGAGGCGCCGGCGCCAAGCAGCGCCGAGGACCTCTACCAGCTCGGCCGCAGCTGCGCCCGGAGCCGCGACTACGCGTGCGCCGAGGAGAACTACCGGAAGGCCGTCGAACTGGACTCCACCCATGTGCAGGCCCTCGACGGCCTCGGCTTCGTCTACTCCCTGCAGCGCCGCTTTCCCGAGGCCCGGAGGGCCCTGGAGCGGGCCCTGAGCCTCGATGCCGATCACGTCCCCTCCCTCTACAAGCTGGGCAAGCTGTTCCTGATCCGTCAGGACCCGGCCCGGGCCGAGGAGGCCTTCCGGAAGGCGATCGCCGGCGATCCGGGCTACTACCTCGCCCATCACGGCCTCGGCATGATCCACGCGCGCGGCGACCCCCCGGCGGCGGCGCGCCACTTCGAGACCGCCCACCGCATCAACCCGAACTACCCTCCCTCCCTCTACCGCCTCGGCGGCATCTACCTGGAGGAGCAGGAGTACGGCAAGGCGATCGCCGCCCTGAAGAGGGCCGCCGCGCTGGCCCCGGAGGAACCCTCCCTCCACTATCTCCTCGGCACCGCGCTCATGGCCGTGGGCCAACTGTCGGAAGCGGTCGAAGCCCTGCAGGCGAGCCTCCGCCTGGACCCGCGGAGAGCCGCCGTCCACCACAAGCTGGGCCGGGTCTTCGCCGAGCAGGCCCACGCCCCGCTGGGGACGGCGATGTCGGACCAGGATCTGCTCGCCGCTTCCGTGGCGGCCCATCGCAAGGCGGTGGAGCTGGCCCCGGGCCACGGCGGCTTCCAGCACAGCCTCGGCATGGCCTACGAGCGGCAGCGGGAGTACGGCCAGGCGGCGGCCCAGTACGAGCGGGCCCTGGCCGTCGACCCGGACCTGGCGTACACGCGCTTTCGTCTGGGCGGCATCTACTCGCGGGAGGCGCGGCACGAGGAAGGCATCGCCCAGCTGCGGCAGGCCGTCCGCCTCGAGCCGGAGAACTCCCTCTTCCACTATGCCCTGGGCGCGGCCCATGCCCGCGCCGACAGCACCGGCCTGGCGATCCCGGAGTTCCGCAAGGCGATCGACCTCGACCCCTACAACACGGAGGCCCACTACGGTCTGGCCAGGGCCCTGATGCAGCAGGGCCGGCGCGAGGAGGGCCGGCAGGCGATGGCCGTCTTCCGCGAGCAGAGCCGGGAGAGCCTCGACGATCTCGAGCGCAGTGTCGCCATGTCGCCGGACAACCCGAGGTTCCACGCCGAGCTCGCCGTGCAGTACTCCCGGCGCGGCCGGCACCTGCGGGCGATCAACGAGCACAAGCTCGCCATCGCCCTGGCGCCCACGAACGCCCGCTACCACCGCGACCTGGGGGAGACCTACAGGAAGGCGGGCCGCTACGAGGACGCCCGCAGGCAGTTCGCCATCGCCAGGAGACTGGCCGGGCGGAGTCCGTGACCGGCTGCGGGCTCTCCCGGCGGACCGCCCTTCTCCTGGTGCTTGTGCCGGCCCTCGGGCCCGGGGCTGCCGCGGCCGCCGCCGAGACCGCGGCGGGCGGCGTGCAGTTCACGGATGTGGCCGCCGACGTGGGCGTCACCCTCCTCAACGTCTCCGGCGAGGAGGAGCAGGAGTACCTCGTCGACACGATGATGGGCGGCGCCGCCTTCCTTGACCACGACGGCGACGGCGACCTCGACCTCTACGTCCTCAACGGCGGGCGCATCGGCGGGTTCCCCGAAGGCGGGGAACCGGGCAACGCCCTCTACCGCAACGACGGGGCCGCCTTCGCCGACGACACCGAAGCCACGGGTCTCGGGGACGCGGGCTGGGGGATGGGCGTCGCCGTCGCCGACTACGACAACGACGGCGATCCGGACGTCTTCATCACCAACTACGGCCGCAACGTCCTCTACCAGAACGAGGGCGGGAGCTTCGCCGACGTCACGGCGCGCGCCGGCGTCGGCGACGACGGCTTCGGCACGGGCTGCGCCTTCTTCGACTCCGACCGCGACGGCGACCTCGATCTCTACGTGGCCAACTACGTCGACTTCCGCCACTTCATGGAGACCACGCCCCAGCGGCGCCACACCTGGCGCGGCCTGACCGTCCACTTCGGTCCGCGGGGGCTGCGCGGCGAGCCGGACGTCTTCTACCGCAACGACGGCGACGGCGTCTTCACCGACGCCACCGCGGCGGCCAACCTGGTCGACGAGGAGCGGCTCTACGGGCTCGGCGTCGTCGCCGGCGACCTCGACGACGACGGCCACGCCGACCTCTACGTGGCCAACGACACGGGCCCCAACTACCTCTACCGGAACCAGGGCGACGGCACCTTCGAGGAGCTGGGCTGGATGGCGGGTGTCGCCTACGGCGAGTCCGGCGAGGCCCAGGGGTCGATGGGCATCGCCCTGGGCGACTACGACAACGACGAGGACGCCGACATCCTGGTGACCAACTTCTGGGAGGAGACCAACACCCTCTACCGCAACGACGGCGGCGGCGAGGTCTTCTCGGACGTCACCTTCGCGGCGCGGGTCGGCCTCGAGAGCTTCCCCTTCCTGGCGTGGGGGACCGAGTTCTTCGACTACGACAACGACGGCGACAAGGACCTCTTCGTCGCCAACGGCCACATCTTCCCCCAGGTGGACAGGGCCAACCTGGGGGTCTCCTATGCCCAGCGGAACCAGCTCTTCGAGGGCCTGGGCGACGGCACTTTCCACGAGGTCTCACTGGCCGCCGGACCCGGCCTGCAGATCGAGAAGGTGAGCCGGGGCGCCGCCTTCGGCGACTACGACGACGACGGCGACGTGGACATCCTCGTCCTCAACCTGAACGACGCCCCCACGCTGCTGCGCAACGACGGCGGCAACCGGGCCAACTGGCTGCTGGTGCGCACCGTCGGCACGGCGAGCAACCGGGACGGCGTCGGCGCCAAGGTGCGCGTCCG
>JAJDTN010000157.1 GCA_022827165.1 Candidatus Latescibacterota bacterium | reverse complement strand
CAGGCTCTGGCTGAAGAGGTTGGCCCCGGGGCGGTCGCCGCCGTAGTAGTTGTGCGTGGCCGCGCTCGTCGGCAGGTAGACGTACCCCAGCTCCTCGTCGGCGCTCATGGCCGACCACACGTTGGCCTGCCCGAAGTTCCGCCAGGCCTCGTTCTCCCAGGTCTCGTTGCCGTCCTCGCCCTCCTGCGGGACCGTATGGAAGACCCAGAGTTGCTCGCCGGTGCGGGCGTCGAAGCCGCGCACGTCGCCCGGGGTGGAGTACTCCTCGGGCGGCTCACCGTGCCAGTCGACGATGCCGGCGCCCACCACCACCACGCCGCGGCAGACGATGGGCGGCGAGGTGACGCAGTAGCGCTCGCGGTCGATGGGCCGCCGCAGGCCTTCCCCCAGGTCGACGAAGCCGCCCTCGCCGAAGGCCGTGTCGGGTCGGCCGGTCTCGGCGTCGATGGAGTAGAGGCGGTCGCTGGCGGTGCCGTAGAACAGCCGCTTCAGCGAGCCGCTGCGCCAGTACGCCACGCCTCGGGAGGTGCCCCTGTAGCCCTCGTCCTCCCAGGCCAGGGGGTCGAACGTCCACAGCTCCTCGCCGCTGTCCGGGTCGACGGCGCAGAGTACGTAGAAGGGGGAGCCGTAGTAGAGCACCCCGTCGGCCACCAGGGGGGTGCCCTTGTTCCACCACGGCCCGAAGCCCTCGGCCGCGGAGATCGCCAGGTCGGGCGCGGTGTAGCGCCAGGCCTCCCGCAGCTGGTGGAAGTTGCCGCCGTCGATCTGCGACAGGGGCGCGAACCGGGTGCTGGCGGCGTCGGCGGCGTACGAGGACCACTCCCAGCCCGGGGCGGCGCCGGGGGCCAGGAGCAGCAGCGCCGCGAGGCAAGGAATCGTGAAGCCACTCATGGAGGAGCGATCAATGCAGGAGACCGCATGGGCGAGCGTGGAAGAGAGCGATCTCGCCATCAGGATCGAGACCGACAGACTCGAGGCGGTCATCCCGAAGAAAGACCCCGGGCACTGGATGACCGGCATCGAGAAGGGATCGTTCCTCGACAGGGCCACCGGCTTCCGGGAGATCGGCGACGGCCTGATGGTCGTCGACTGGCTGATGGAAGCGGGCAGCGACGAGGAGTACGGCGATCGGGTGATCGCGCCGGACGGGGAGGGTGTGGGCCGGTACTCGTGGTACGAGAACGAAACCGACCCGGAGCGGCGGTACTACACGCGCATGTCTCACGGCAGCAGCCACCGCAAGCGCATGGTCGAGGGGCCGCAGCTCTGCCACCGGATGAAGCCCGTCCAGCCGGAGGTGATCCAGGGGGCGGACTTCGTGGCGGTCACGACCACGTACCGGTTCGAGTACGCCGCCCCCGGACGCCAGGCCGGATCGCGCTGGACGCAGCGGATCGTCTTCCCCAGGGGGGAGCGGTTCTTCGTCCTCATGGACCGGATCGACAGTGTCAACGACTCGCCGGAGATTTTCCTCCGCGGGGACATGCCGGGCTGTGTCCGCCACGAGAAGGGGGATTCCTTCAGCGAGATCTACCTCAGCTACCTGGGCGGACCCAAGGGAGTGCGCATCCCCTCCAGCGAGTTCTTCACCCCCTTTCCGCCGGACCTGAAGTTCGGCTATCGGCGGGACTTGCACACGACGCCGGAGCACTTCATCCGCGCCTACCGACCGCGGGACATGCGGACGGGCGAGCACGGTCCCTGGCTGGCGGGGATGACCCTCGAGCCCTCGGTGGTCTACGAGGCCTGGTGCAGCCAGCGGCCCGGAGGCATCATCGTCATGATCGAGGAGATTCACGGGAAGCCGGTGAAGGCGGGGGACTCCTTCAGTGCCGCCCACATCGTCGGCTGGTTCGACACGATCGAGGATATGCACCGGATCTGCGACCAGCACAAGGGGCACACCGCGCTGGCCGCTGACGCCTCGGGCTGGCAGCTGGTGAGATAGGGGATCGGCTACTCGGCCTCCGCCAGAACCGCCTTCAGGCGCTCCGGGTAGTTCGTCAGGATCCCGTCGACGCCGATGACGATGAAGGCCCGCATGTCCTCGGGGGTGTCCGCATAGAAGACGTGCACCATCCGTCCCGCCGCGTGGGCCTTCTCGACGAACTCCCGGGTCGTGATGTCCCGCCCCGGCTGCATCGTCCGCAGCCCCATCTCCGCCGACTTGCGGATGTACTCCTCCGGCGTGCGGTTGGCACGGAAGATCCGGCACTCGATCCGAGGGTTGATCGCGGCGAAGATCCCGACGCTCTCGTCCCTGCAGGTCACGACGGAATTTTCCACCATCCCGAAGTCGCGCAGCGGCCCTGCGACCTTGCGCTCGTAGTCGCCGTCCGCATCGCCTCCCTCCTTCAGATGGACATTCAGTCCGACCTTGCCTTGCACGAGGTCCAACACTTCCTCCCACGTGGGCACACGCTCGCCCTTCCCGGCATCGAGGGCCCTGATCTCGGTCAGTGTCATCTCTCCGATCGCCCCCGTGCCGTCGGTCGTTCGATCCACGGTGCCATCGTGCATGACGACAAGATGGCCATCCTTTGTCGAGTGGAGGTCGAGCTCGATCTCGTCGGCACCGATCTCCACCGCCTTCCGAAATGCGAGCAGGGTGTTCTCGGGGTAGTTACCCGACGCCCCCCGGTGGGCCACGTTGACAACCATCGCTCCTCCTACAGACGGGTGATCTCTACACGGACGGGGATGGCGCTGGACCAGGCCCGCCGCCCGTTCTCCTGCTCCAGGCAGACGAAGACCCAGTCCTGCATGCGGTAGCCGTCCACGGTCAGGTCGACCTCGAAGCGCTCCGCCGGCGTCTTCGACTGGACGCTGCGGACGCCGAAACCGATGGAGCGTACGTGACACGCCGTGCACGGACTGCACTCGACGACGATCGCTCCCCGCGACTCCATGCGGATGCCGCGGATCTCCGGCCCCTCGCTGGCGTAGGTGCGGTGGGCCCGGATCGCCTCCAGGACTCCCTCCGCCCCGGGGCGGCGGACCAGCGCGCCGGTCCAGGTCTGTCCCGTCACCGCCGCGTCCTCCAGCACGGTGGCATCGTCCACGCCGATGGCGGGCAGCCGGGCCCCGGCGTTGAGGAGCATCTGCCACAACTCCTCGGCCCGCTCCTTGCCGTTGATCTGCCACGCCAGCCGGTTGCTCAGCTCGAAACCCGAAAGGCCGGAGCGGGCCAGGGTGAGGGCCTTCTCCCAGGTATAGTCGCTCCAGGCAGGATGGGGCAGGAACGCCAGACCGCCTTGCGCATCGGTGTCGCGCGCCAGCCGGGCCACGTCCTCCACCGTGCCGTCGAGGGGCCGCGGCACCTCTTGCAGGCCGAGGCAGATGATGTGCATCAGGTCGTCGTATTCCGGCCAGAACACCTCCGCTCCCGGAATCGTGAAGAACGACTCCGTCGCCTCGGGCATGGGCGTGATGCTGAGGTAGTCCGTGGTGGCGAGGAAGTCGAAGCCCAATCCTCGATAGTGGTGGCAGACCGCTTCCGGTTCGCCCATCTGCGCCACGTGGCTGTGCAGGCCGCCCCGGAGCCAGCGGCCCCCGCCCTCGAACTGGTTGTCGGCGTCGATGGCCAACCGGATCGGCCCAACCTTGTCCCGCCCTTCAATCTCGAAGGTCATGAGAATGGCATCCTCAGCGGCGCCGTCCTCTCCGCCTTGTCGTACCACCCTTGGGGCGCGTAGTCGCTCATGTGGAGGTAGCACTTGATGTCGACCTCCGCCGCTCCTTCCGAAAACGTCAACAGCCGGCTCATGGAGATGTTCCTCCGTCCGTGGTATCTCGATAAGGCTGACACATTCACGAATGTCACGCCCCACTTCCGCTCCACGTGGGACCGCCCGCCGTGTGTGTCGTCCGGGTTCGTGTGGGTATGCCCTCCGAGCCAGAGGTCGATGGCGCCCGGGTGCGCCTCCAAGTAGGACTCGAAGGCTCCCGCATCCGGCTCTCCCCCGACGAAATGGAGATACGACGCGCCCACGGGGGCCCCGTCCTCGAAGCGGCCGTGGTAGCCGCCGTCGACCCCCTCCCAGGGGCCGGAGGCGACGGTCGTCTCCTTCAACATGTGGTGGTGGGCGGTCACGATGATCTTGTCCTGGTTCTGCTCGACCTTCTCTCGCCACCACTCGAAGGTCTCCCGCGTCACCGCGCCCGCGGGGTACCCGCCTCTCTCGCCCCGCCCCACCGGGGGCCCGCCGTCGTTGCGGTCGCCCATGGCCAGGAAGAGGATGTTCCCCACCTGGAAGGAGTACCGCTCCCAGGTCCCCTCCACCGGCCAGGGCCTTCGGTGGGCGTGAACGCCGGAATGCCCGGTGTGCTCCCCGGTGGGATCCACCCACTTGCGGAACCACCACTGGCACGGCTCGTCCGGGCCGCTGGCGTCGTGGTTGCCGACGATGTTGTAGAAGTCCTCCCGGGGATGCAGGGTCGACGCGCCATACTGCCGCACCACCTCTTCCCCTTCCTCGTCATCCGGCGGCGTCTGCGAACCCGACAGGTCCCCGATGTCGAGCATGATGTCCCACTCGAAGGGGGGACCGCCCTCGGCGCCGCCGTGTTCGGCCTGCAGGATCGCCTCCGCAAGGCTGCGGCGATGGCCGCGGGTCAGATCCGTGCCCACGTGCGCATCCCCGCCCGCCCACAGCCGGAAGGTCCTCACACCAGCTTCCTGAACACGAGAGCTCCCAACTCATAGCTGACGACCCTGCCCTCATCCAACGTGAAGAGGGCCGTCTCTCCGGCGGCGCGGCCCCCGCGGACCACCCACTCCTGCTCCTGGCCCGTCGCTTCGAGGATCGCCGGGGCATGCAGCGAGAGTGCGGAGCCACCGTGGGGGACCAGCCGCAGGGCGCCGTCGCGCCACTCGATGTTCACGTCGATTCCGGGTTCGGCGCGGTAGTACCCGACGAACCGCCGCAACGCCTCCGGCGTCGGCTCGAGCCTCGGCGGTTCCGGTGCGGACGGCGCCGCCTCGTCGGCGTTCAGCACCATCTCCAGGACCTCCTGCGCCGTCTCCAGGCCGCCGTGAGGGGGCCACATGTTGATCAGAAGGACTACCCCCGTCCTGCCCGGAATGTTGTACCACACCTGGGTCGCGAAGCCGTGGATGCCGCCGCCGTGATTGTGATGGACGCGGTCGCCGATGCGGGTGGCGCGCCAGCCGATGCACTGTCCCGCCGACCAGTCGGGCTCGACGTACTGGGGGCGCTGGATCTCCCGCAGGGTCCTGCGCTCGAGCACCTGCGCGCCGCCGCGGAACTGGAAGGACACCCACTTCCCAAGGTCGCTCACGGTGGAGTGCAGCTGGCCCCCGGCCGAGATCCCCTTCAGGTGTGCATAGGGGGCGCGCTCGGGGCGGTCCTGGTAGGGGGACGGGTTGTAGCCGGTGAAGAAGCGGGGGCGCAGCTCGTCGGTGAGATCGAATACAGTGGAGGTCAGGCCGAGGGGCTCGATGATGTGGGTGTGGACGTACTCCGTGTAGGGCGTGCCGGTGACCCGGTAGACGACCTCGCCGAGCAAGCCGAAGGCGAGGTTCGAGTACTTGAAGGCGGAGTCCTGGGGGATGACGATCCCCGTCTCCGGCAGCTTCGCCAGAATCTCCTCCCGGCTGGGGAAGTCGAGGGCGGCCCAGCCGTGGGTCGGCGACTCGGTGACCAGCCCGGAGCGGTGGGTCAGCAGTCGCCGGAGGGTCACGCCTTCCACGTCGCCGCGGACGGCGAGGGCCGCGGCGAACTCGGGGACGTGCCGCGCCAGCGGGTCTTCCAGCGTGAGCCGCCCCTGGTCCCGCAACTGCAGGATGGCGGTGGCGGTGAACGTCTTGGTGACGGAAGCGACGCGGGCGATCGTCCCATCGGTGGGCGTTGCGCCGGAATCGAGATCCGCCGCGCCGAACCCGCCGAACCAGGCCAGCTCCTGGTCGCGGACGATGCCGAGGGCCATGCCGGGGAGTCTGTGTTCGGCGACCCTGGTCTGCGCCAGGCGCTCGATCTCCGGGATCAGGCCCTGGAGGACTGGATCGCTCATTCGGAGTCCTCCTGCGCCAGGACCGCTTCCGGAGTCCTGCCGACGAGGTTGAGGTAGACCTCCGGATCGGTGGCCCCCTCGGTGGCGATGACGACCACGCGGCTGCTGGCACCGAGTCCGAGCTGTTGCCGCAGATTCTCGTCACGCATCGCGGCCAGGAATCCCGCCCACGCCGCGATCCCCGTCTCGCCGATGACGAGCGGGGGATCGCCGCCGACACCGGCCGCCGCCTGCCTCATGGCATCGACAGCGGCCTCGTCGGGAATCGCGAGAAAGGCGAAAGCGCCGGCCCTCAGGATCTCCCACGCCTGGGGCGAGGCGGCCTCGACCACCAGTCCGTCCATCACCGACCGCCCGTCGCCGCCGAGGGTTGCGGCCCTGTCGTCGAGGGCGCTGTGATACAGGCACGCGGAGTTGGCCGGCTCGACGACGACCACCCGCGGATGCCTGGTCCCGTACCGCTCCCACAAGTGGCCGCAGGTGGCAGCTGCCAGGCGGCCGCCGCCGCCGGGGACGAAGACGTGCGTGGGCGGCCGGCCGCCGCTGAACTGCCGAACGATCTCGTCCGCCACCATCGCGTAACCCTGGATGATGTCGCGCGAAATGTGGGGGTACTCCGTGGACTTCTCATCCGATATGGGGAAGTAGCCGAGCCTCTCGGCATCCGCGTAGGAGCGCTGCACGGTTCGATCGTAGCTCCCCGGCACGCGCACCACCTCCGCGCCGTAAGCGGCGATCGCCTCCTCCCGGCCGGCGCTGACCCCGTCGTTCATGTAGATCACGCACCGGCAGCCGAACATGCGGGCGCCCCAGGCCAGGGCCCGCCCGTGGTTCCCCGATGTCGCCGCCGAGACGGTGATCTCCCTCGTCACCGAGTCATGCTTCCCCTCAATCAGGTCCCGTGTGGTGACCGTCTCCGCGCCGGTGGCCTTCGCGACTTCACCCTTCAACACGGAGAGCATCGCGTAGACGGGCCCCGTCGGCTTGAAGCTGCCCACCTCGAACCGATGCCCTTCGTGCTTGCACCACAGGCCCTCGACACCGTTCGCCGAGGCGAGACCGTCCAGCGCGATCAGCGGCGTCGGCTCGTACCCGGGGAAGCGCGTCACCTCCGCTTCCACGTCGGCGAAGGCCTGGCGATTCAGCAACGCCTGCTGCGCCGGACCGTACTCCGGCGGGGGGTAGGCCCGCGGGTTGACGAAGAGATAGGTCGGGTAGGGGTCCATGGCTCTCAGGCTGGCATGTCGGGGGCGTTCGGATCGAGACAGGCGCCCACCGGGCGCGGACCCCGCGGGCGCAGGGGCATCTCGTCGTAGGACTCGTAGTGGATGTCGAGGTAGGGCGTGTCGACGACGCGGCACCCCTCGCTGCGGGAGATCATGACGGCGTCGATGACACCGGTGATGAGCAGGGTGCGCTCGCAGGGGTACGGCGGCACGCCGGTGCGGAAGAACTGCTCGATGTTGCGGGTGAGGTAGCCGAAGTGAGCGAAGGGCCCTCCTTCCTGGGTGTGGGCCTCGCAGGCGTCGACGGTGCCGTCCCGCCGGCGCGCGGCGTAGGCGAAGGTGCCCACGCCGTTGAGATGCAGGACCGATGCCTTCAGCCCGTCGGCGTAGCGCACCAGGAAGAGGGTGGGATCGTCGTACTCCTCCGGGTCGTTGCTGCGGGCCTTCTCCGTGGCGGACAGCATGGCCGCGGCCAGATCCTGGGACCACTCGCCGCGGTCCCGGGCCCGCCACACATCGTCGCCCTCCAGGCACTGCACGGAGACGACGCCGGTCTCGCCGCCGGCGCGCCGTTCCGCCATGCACTGCATGGTCTCCAGGGCGTGGTAGCCGTAGGCCTCCACCGATCCGTAGCTGAGGGCCATGACCTCCTCCAGCTCGACGCCCTTGTCGTACTCCAGCCACGGCCGGCGCCAGCACAGGGGCAGGGAGGACCCGGCCATGAGGGGGATGCCCAGCTCCTGCTTGCGGGCCCACATCCAGGCGGCGTCGTCCCAGCTGTAGGCCAGGTGCTTGTCGCTGAAGACCGGCGCCACGCGGCCGCTCTCGGCGAAGACGCCGGCGATCTGCTCGAAGAAGTAGCGCCGCGGGTACATGTGCCGGCCGCGCTCGTTCCACGGGTAGTCCCCGTGCTCGCCCACGAGGAGCACGGCGTCCACGTCCAACTCGTTGGACCCGGCGTGCAGGGCGCGGCGGATGCTGGGGTGATGGGGGACCCCGTGCTTCGCCAGGCGGCCGAGGCCGACATCGTTCTCCAGCACGTGGTCGATGTACACGGAGGTGACGCGCACGTCGTCGAAGGGCCGGAAGCCCTCGTCGGTGGAGGCCCCCTCCAGGAACTTGGTGACGATCACGTCGGCGTGCGACTTGGGGTAGTAGATGGTGCAGATGGCGGCGACGCGAAGGGGATCCATGGGGCCTCGGGTCGGGTACGGGGTGCGGATCGGGGGTGCTGCCGGGGCGGCATAGGTTCCGCGAGGGCGCGGGCAGCGTCAAGGGTTCGGCCGCCCGGGCGATCAGGAGTGAAGGTGGCGAGGGACGGCCACGCAGCCGGAAACCTTGGCCAATGGCGGGGCGATTGGTCCCGTCTTTCGGGTGGGCCTACCTTGCCGAGGCTGGAAGACCGACTCGAGGAGGCAACCGGATGAGACCGATCCCCGCATGGCTGGCCGCCGCCGCCGGCCTCGTGCTGCTCACCTTTCAGGAAGGACGGGCGCAAGTGACCGGATTCGACCGGGAAGCCCTCATCGCCGAGTTCGTCGCCTTCGACAACTCGCGGAACGAGGGGAGGGCGTACTCGGACCAGAAGACCTCGTCGGCCCTGGCCTGGGGCGAGAGCTACTACCTGAACGGCTACATCAAGATGTACCGCGTCACCGGGGACCCGCGCTGGCTGGACAAAGTGGTGGACCACTTCGACCGCATGGCGGCGAACATGAGCGACCACGACGGCGACGGCATCCCGGGGTGGCAGGCGGACCGCTACTCCGTCTCCCGCATGCGCGCCGAGGAACTGCACAACCGGGGGACGGCGCGGATGCTGCCCGAGGCGAAAGTGGAGACGAACATCCAGCAGGCCCACGAAGCGGTCGACGCGGAGTACATCGTCGAGCGCACCGGGGCGGACCGCTTCACGGTGCGGCAGAGGAGCGGCGGCCCGTGGGAAGTGGTCCACGACGGTCCGCACGCCGAGGGAGAGCCGATCCCCGGCATCGCCGGCTTCGAGGTGCGGCTGGAGGGTAAGCCCGAGATCGGCGACCGCTTCCGCGTCGAGACCCGGGGACCGGCGCCGCTGGAGTACGCCGTGCACGAGGGCATGATCCTCTACCCCGTGGCCCAGCTCATCGAGCTGGCCCTGAAGGACCCGCGCCTGCAGGGCCGCTACGAGGAGAAGGCGCGGTCCTATCTGCAACTGATCGAGGAACGCGTCCTCGAGAAGCAGGAGCGCCACTGGCAGGAGGTGGGGCCGGGCATGGGGGCCTACCGGTTCACCGAGTCCCCCTCCGAGCGCTTCCCCAACCGCGTCATGCCCCACAACCAGTACCTCGCCCCGGCGCGGGTCTGGCTGGTGCTGAAGGACGTCTCGGACAACCCCCTCTACCTGGAGCGCGCCACCCAGATGGCCGCCCATTTCAAGCACTTCCTCCAAAAGACGGGAAATGCCTGGACCTGGAACTACTGGGACTGGACCGAGGCCGGAGAGCCGGACAACAGCCGGCCCGAGGACACCAGCCACGGGCAGATCGACGTGACCTTCGCCGTCGAGGCCTTCCGCCGGGGGGTGGTCTTCACGAAGGAGGACATGCTGCGGTTCACGCGCACCTTTACGGACCAGATGTGGAACGGGTCGCTGGAGGAGCCGCGCATCGGCGGCCGCGTGGACGGCCCCGACGGCGACAGCAAGATCATCCGCGGCTGGATGGAGCTGTGCCGCTGGGACCCGCGGATCTGGGAGATCCAGTGGGCCCGGTTCAACCGCCTCGAGCGGCCCGGGCTGGACATCCCCCACATTCTGTACGGGCGGGCGCTGCTCGACGGGGAGGTGGAGTGATGCCGATTCGCCATCTGCCCAACGATCCCTACCTGGACCACCTCAGGGGCCAGGCCAAGTCGCTTCTGGCCGCGTACCGCTCCGGCGACCCCGACGCCCGGTCCGACTTCGAGGAGTTCCATCCCCGCGGGGTGGAGCCCGCCGAGGCGAAGCTCGCCGACGCGCAGCTCACGCTGGCGAGGGCCTACCAGCAGGCGAGCTGGCCCCGCCTCCGCGTCAAGGTGGCGCTGCTGCGCGCCATCTGGCGCGACGACGTGCAGCGGGTCCGCGACATCGTCACGGAGCACCCCGACCTGCTGGGCGAGAACGTGCGCAACGAGGACTGGGGCCCGCCCATGTCGCAGGCCGCCAACCTCGGCCGGGATGAGATCGTGGAAATGCTCGCCGCCCTCGGCGCCAGGGACCTCGAAAGGGCCTTCTCACGCGCGGCCCTGCAGGGCAAGGTGAGCACCATGCGCAAGCTGGCCGCCCTCGGCGCGCCGGTCCCGCGCGGCATCATCATCGGCTGCTGCGAGACGGTGAACGGGGACGGCCTGAGGGAGCTGGTCGAGGTCGGCGCCGAGCTGTGCGACTCCGAGGGCGACCGCCTGGCCCCCGTCGCCATGGCGCTGAGCACCTACTCCCGCAACCCGGCCGGCAAGCACGAGGTCCTGCGGATCCTCGAGGCAAACGTCGACTACCCCGACACGCCCGCCATGGCGGTGCACCGGGGACGAGTCGACCTGCTGGAGGGTCTGTACGAGCGCGACCCCGGCTTCGTCGGGAGGCCCCTGACCGGCGAGGACATCTTCCCTCGGGCGTGCGGCTGCGGCGGAGACGACGGCTACGGGCTGCACGGGACGCCGCTGCAAGGCGCCACACTGCTGCACATGGCGATCGACTACTACGAGCGCGAGATCTTCGACTGGCTCCTGGACCACGGCGCCGACCCGGACGCCCGCGCGGCGGTCGATGCCGACGGCTTCGGCGGACACACGCCGTTGTTCAGCGCCGTGGTGGTCCAGCCCGCGACGGTGAGGGGGCTGGAGGCCGATTACTTCGTCAGAGCGCTGCTCGAGCGCGGCGCCGATCCCTCGGTTCGAGCTTCCATCCGCAAGCAGCTGATGTTCATCGACGACGAGGCCCATGAGTACCGCGAGGTGACGGCCTTGGAGTACGGGCGGGCCTTCCACGAGGAGCGCTGGGTCAACCAGGCGGCCCTGGACTTTCTGCAGGCGCAGATCGAGGCCGGCTGAAGTTGACCCTGCTGCACTAAGGGAGGAGGGGTTGTGCCAACCCGTCTTCATGGCCTCCTCGCCTTGTGGTGGCTTGTCTCGGCGGCCCCGGTGGGGGCGCTGCCGCCGTGCGGGGAGCCGGGCACGATCAGCACCGTGACCGCTCCCGACGGCGGGGACTACATAGCCGCCTTCAGTGGCTACAAGGTCTACCCGCCGCAGGTCGTACCCGGCTTCCGGGAGTGGGCCGTCGAGGCCGCGCCGGAGTACCGCAGTCACTATCCGCAGTTCCTGGCCGTCGGTCCCCAGGGGCGCGTCCATGTCGCCGACTGGACGATCATCTACCGTTTGGAGGCCGATGGCAGCGCTACCCGCATCGTCGGTGTGCCTCAGTATCGGGCTGATGCCGCCGGCATAGGCAACGACGGGTACGACCCACCCCGTTTGCAGAGGGTGAATGTCCTGGTGGACACGGTCGCGGCTCTGGAAGCCCGTATTGCGCCGGGTCCGATGGCCTTCGACCGGCAGGGCCGGCTCTACTTCGTCGACTATGTCGACGCGTGGCAGGCGATCAGGGTCGAAGGCCCGACGGCGGTGTCACGCATTGCGCGCGTGGAGACCGATGGGCGGGTCGTCACCTTCGCCGGCCCGGAGGCGTTCGGTTGGGCAAGCTCGCTGGTTTTCGATCTGGAGGGACATCTGCTGTTGTCGGGCCATGGAGGGGTCTGGCGCATCGATGACCAGGGAGATGTCTCCGCACCCTCCGGGCCCATGGAGTCAGCCCACCGAGCGCAAGTGGATGACCAGGGGAGACTGTACTTTGCGTCGGGCAACCAGGTCTTCCGCCGCAATGGCGACGGCACGATCGAGCACCTCGCCGGGTCGACTTGGGATGGTCTCAGGGCCATGCGTGAGGCCGCGTTGGAAGGAGAGGGGTCGGAAGAGCGCCGGGGGGGGTACTATGTCGCCAACGGCGGGTCGGCGACCGAGGCTCCCTTCAACTTTGTGTCGGCCCTCGCTCTCGACTCGGACGGGTCCCTGTATATAGCCAACTACTACTTCCACCGAATCCATCGGGTCCGTCCCGACGGCGCCATCGAGACCGTCGCTGGCAACGGTCTGGACTTCGGTTGGTCACCCGGCTGTGCGGCGTCCGAGAAGCGGGTGGCCGGGGGCATCCCCATTCCCCCATGCCTGGACAACATCGGCGACGGCGGGCCGGCGCTGGAGGCCCCGGTCTGGTCTCCCCATCTGCTGCAGATGACGCCGGAGGGCGATCTTCTCGTGGGGATGTGGCCGGGGGGCATGATGTGGGCGGGGGGCGACATCTCCCACCTGCGCCGCATCTGCCGGGTCCGCGAGTGGATGGTCGCCACGGGCGTCGAGGCGGTCGAAGAGGAGGAGCTGCCTGCGAGTGGCGCCGAGGCAGGGAGACTCTCACTTCGCCTGTACCCGAATCCCTCCAATGCCTCAGTCACCGTCGCCTTCGAGCTGGACCACTCGGCCACCGTCTCGGTGCGGGTCTACGACGAGCTGGGGCAGCGGGTGCGGGTGCTGGCGGCGGAGGCCGAGCGCCCGGGGGGCTCCTACCGGTTCGTCTGGGACGGGCTCGACCAGGAGGGGCGATCCCAAGCCTCGGGCACGTACCTATTGGTGATCTCGGTCGATGGGACGACCGAGAGCCACAAGCTGACGCTGCTGCACTGAGGGACATGGCAACCCGGCTCCTCTGCCTGTCGTGGCTTGCCTTGACGGCCCCGGTGGGGGCGCTGCCGCCGTGCGGCGAGCCGGGCACCATCAGCAGCGTGACCGCCCCCGACGGCGGGGACTACCTGGCGGCCTTCGGCGAGCATAGGAGCTACCTGCCCTTGGGCTTGGCCTTGGACCCGGCAGGGCAGGTCCATGTGTCCGATGGCTCCGTCATCTACCGCCTCGAATCCGACGGCTCGGCCACGCGCATCGTGGGGGTGCCGCAGACCCGCGAGGAACGGGCGGCCAATGTCTTGCAGGACAGCGTCGCGGCCCTGGAGGCCCGCATCGGACCTGAGCGATTGGCCTTTGACCGGCAGGGCCGGCTCTACTTCGTGGACTATGTCAACCGCTCGTGGCCCGACTGGGGGCGGAAGCTGTCCCGCATAGCCAGGCTGGACCCGGATGGTCAGGTGGTCACCGTCGCGGGAGGGGAGTATGGGTCCAGCGGCGACGGCGGGCCGGCCAAGGAAGCCCGGTTTGGCGTGATGGCCGCGCTGGCGTTTGATCGGGAGGGCCGCCTGCTGGTCGCCGGCACGGACGGGATCCGGCAGATCGATGGCCAGGGCGTGGTCACCACGCTGGTGGAAACCGACTTGGTAACCGGGGTGCTCGTGGATGGCCAGGGAGTGGTGTTCTTCTCGCAGGGCAACCAGGTCTTCCGCCGGTCCGCCGATGGCGTCATCGAGATCGTGGCCGGCTCCCGGGTGTATGGAGACCACCCGCCCTCCGTGCAGGACAACAGAAGTTACTCTGTCGGCGAGGGCCGTCTGGCGACAGAAGTTCCTCTCTACCAACCATGGGAGATCACGATCGACGAACAGGGGGCGCTGTACATTCTCGATCAGGGCTTTCACCGCATTCATCGCATCTGGCCGGACGGTGTCATCGAGACCGTCGCCGGTAACGGACTGGACTACGTTGCACGGGGCTGCGCTGCCGTGGAGAAACGGGCGGTCGCCGGCAAGCGAGTCTCGGAGCACCGCTGCCAGGACAATATCGGCAACGGCGGTCCGGCGCTGGAGGCCCCGATCTGGTGGCCCTTTCGCCAGTTGCTGACGTCCGAAGGTGATCTCCTCGTCTCGATGCTGAATGACTTTCGGGGCATCTATTGGGGGGGAGAGGAGTTCTCCCAGTTGCGCCGCATCTGCCGGGTAAGGGAGTGGAGGGTGGCCACGGCGGTGGAGGCGGTCGAGGAGGAGGTGCCGGCAGGCCGTACCGAAGGAGCGCTACCCTCTGTGCGCCTGTGGCCGAATCCCTTCAATGCCGCTGTCACCATCGCCTTCGAGTTGGACCAGGCGGCCTCCGTCTCGGTACGGATCTACGACGAGTTGGGGCAGCGGGTGCGGGTGCTGGCGGCGGCGGCCGAGCGCCCGGCGGGCTCCTACCAGTTCGTCTGGGACGGGCTCGACCAGGAGGGGCGGCTGCAGGCCTCCGGCACCTACTTCCTGGTGGTGTCGGTCGATGGGACGGATGAGAGCCACAAGCTGACGCTGCTGCACTGAGGGACGGAAGGGGCCTTTGCCTTGGCCAGCCCCGCGGAAAGGCCCGGCGGCCGAGCGCATCGTCAGGCCCGCGTCGGAGGGGTGGAGGGCCCCGTACGGCCGGTCCGGCGGCTACTCGCCCGAGAAGTCGCGCACGACCTGGCCGTAGCCCTCGGTGTAGTCCATCTCCAGGTACCAGGCGCCGTGGATGGAGAGGGGGGCGAAGTCGGAGAGGTCGAAGACGGGGGTCGGGTTGAACTGGACGACGCCGTCGCCGGCGCGGCAGAGATGGACCTGCCGGTCGGTGCTGACCTCGTCGGTGTCGATGACCTGCATCACCTCGGGGCCGCGGCCGTCGGCCCGGGGGATCACCTTGAGGCGCCAGTTGGGGCTGGTGGAGGGCACGTCCTCGGGGCGGGCCTCCCGGTGCATGGTGGACCGGATGCTCATGACGGAACCGCCGCCCGCCACCGTGTCGGTGCACATGACGCGCTCGTCCATGGAGACGGCGATCTGCGCGTGGACCTTCGGGGTCCCGTAGATCTCGCGGCCGGCGGGAATGCTGGAGCGCGAGTTGAGGAAGGCCACGGCGCAGAAGTAGCCGGACCGCCCCTCGAAGGCGCAGGGCACGGAAAGGGCGCTCTCCTCGAAGGCGCCGTAGCTGGAGCTCCAGGGAACGGCCAGGCCCATGGCCACGCACCAGCCGTCCTCCGGGGTGAAGCACTCGGGAAGGACCCGGTCGACGGCCGCCGGATCGGCGCGGAAGAAGACGAGCTGGAACCGGGCTTGGCGGTAGCGGCACGGCGGCATGGGGTAGCAGGAGGAGAAGGCCGGCATGCCGGTGATCTCGCGCAGGGGGATCGCCATGGGGTTTCTCGTGGAGAAGGGGATCGCAGAGACCCGGAATTCATCGGACGGGAAGGGGCAGGTCAAGCGGCACTTGGTGCGCCGCGCGCGCAGGCAGCCGCTCCGTTGACCGGGGTTTGAAGGCCCGTCTATACTCCCGGCCCCGCGACGCAGGAGCCCGAAACCCCCTCTTGCCGGGGCCACCTCCCAGGGAGGCGCGATGGCGACCCAGGCACAGCCGAAGGTTCCATACAACCCGCCGAACCCGGGCTTCGGGTTCACGGATGTCCCCGCGGAGGAGTTCGACTATCCCTTTCCGGCGCTGACTCTCGAACAGAGGATGCGCTTCGAGCTGTACGGGTACACCGTCGTCGAGGACCTGTTCAGCGAGGAGGAGTTGGGCTGCATTGAGGCCGCGGCCGGGGGGCTGAAGGGGGAGCTGCTCGAAGCCGCGGGCGACGCCCCCTTCGAGCCGCTGCCGCCGCCGGAGAAGTACCACCCATTCCGGGACGGCGCGAAGTGGCGCGGCAACCGGACGAGGACCGCCGAGGGCGGGCTTCACCTGGACCGCCTGGAGATCGAGAGTGTCCTCGGCCTCGATCCCGTCTTTCTCTCGGTCCTCACGAAGGCCCGCCTCCTGGGCATCGCCACCGAGCTGCTCGGCGGGACCTACCGGTACCACTCCCTCGCCGTGCGTTTCAGCCGGCGCTCGGACAATCCCGTCCTCGGCTGGCACGGAGGCGTGAGCCGCCACAAGGACCGGGCCGTCTGCGTCAACGGCTGGTTCCACACGCAGATCCTCGGGCTGATCCTCTATCTCACCGACGTGGGCCCCGAGGACGGGGGCACCGGCATCTTCGCCGGGAGCCACCGCATCCATCTCCCCTTCGACGATCTGAAGCGCTACATCACCGACAACCCGGACTCGGAGTTCTTCCACCAGATCACCGCCCGCCGCGGCTCGGTGCTGCTCTTCGCCGACGGCCCCCTCATGCACCGGACGATCCCGATCCGCAGCGACCGGGAGCGCCTCATCATGCTCTGCCGCATGGTCCACTCCGACTACGAGTTCGGCAACACCGAGTGGCTGGGGTGGACCGATGACGTGCCCCACGACCTCATGCCCCTCTTCCACGGACGCGCCTTCACCCCCAGGTACCGGCCCCGGGGGCAGTAGCTCCGCCGGCTTGTCCCACATGACAGGAGAGGCCCAGGTCGAGAGCCGGGTGCCCGCGGCCTGCGCACCATGCAGGAGCTGGTGGACTTCTCCTTCGACGTGCACGCGCCGGGGCGCATCCTGCAGATGCCGGAGCGCAACATCGGCAACTCGGCCACCTCCCACGGGATGGACTACACCGAAATGGCATTGCGATGAACACCAACCGAGGCCGCGGCGACGGATTCCTGCTCATGGACGGAGTCGAGTCCACCCATCACGTGGCGCAGACCGTCTGCGAGGCGGAGAAGCATCCCCTCAACCCGGTCCTGCCCCTGGGCGACGTGCACGAGTGGGACTCCAGCCACTGCGGGCCCTGGTCCTCGCCGACGGTGCTCTACGACGAGGAGGACGGGCTCTTCAAGGCGTGGTACGCCGGCTCGGACATCACCACCCGGCGCTGGTGGGCCATGGGCTACGCCGAGAGCGAGGACGGCGTCAACTGGCACAAGCCCGTCCTCGGCCTGCACGAGTACAACGGCAGCAAACAAAACAACATCGTCCTCGACGGGCGGGGACCGATCATCAAGGACGACGCCGAGCCGGACCCGGCGAAGCGTTTCAAGGGGATCAAGCGGCCGTTCTCCAAGCCGATGCCCGTCGGCCAGCGCGACCCCGAGTACGTGGCCATCGGCGCCCGGGCCAACTACTCGCCCGACGGCATCCACTGGACCGAGGGCCCGCGGATCGACCTGCCGGAGTGGGTGAAGGACGGACCGCCCGACATCGGCGTCCTCGTGCGCGACGACCAGGACCCCGACCCCTCGCGGCGCTACAAGGCCGTCTTCCAGGAGGTCGTCCCCTTCGGCAAGCCGGACATCAAGCGCCGCGCCAGGAAGTACCATGGCCTGGGGCGGGCCAAGCTGCTGGCGTACGGCCCCGACATCGAGCACTTCCGCCGGGCCGAAGAGAATCCCCTGTTGTCACCGGCGGACGGCCTGGAGTACGAGGACCACCACATCATGATGTCGCCCTACGGCGGCGCGTGGATCATGGCCTACGAGTACGGCTGGTACGTGCCCAACCGCTACGGCCTCTACGGCATGTACGCCGCCGACATCCGTCTGGCCGTCAGCGGCGACGGCCTCCGCTTCGCCCGCGTGAACCCCCACCAGAAGGTGATCCCCCGCGGCGCCCACAACGAGTGGGACGGCGGTCTCCTGGTGATCACCGACAAGCCGGTCGTCAAGGACGGGACGATCCACCTGTTCTACGGCGGCGCGGGGGAGGACTTCACCAGCTGGCCGCCGGAGAACCAAAGCCCCGAGTTCCGCCACGAGCTGGGCAGCGGCGGCGCCCGCGTCATGCGCATGGGTCTGGCCACCCTGCGCGAGGACGGCTTCACCTGCCTGGAGACGCCCGACCGCGAGACCCCGGGCCACGCCACCACCACGCCGATGCAACTCACCGACCGCTCGACCCGCCTCACGGTGAACGTGGGCGGCGTGCGCCAGCACCGCAGCTGGGTGGAGGTGGAGGTCCTCGACGCCGACACCGGCGAGCCCCTCCCCGGGTACGGGTGCGAGGACTGCGGCGACATCTTCGTCGACGGACTGCGCCGGCCGGTGGAGTGGGCGGGGAGGGGTCTGGCCGAGGTGGGGCGGGACCGCTTCAAGCTGCGGTTCTGGCTCTACGGGGCGGCGCGCCTCTATGGGTACCGCTTCGTCTGAGGGGCCGGCGGTCGCCGGCCGGGCGGTCGCCGCCGGAGCGCGGACCCTGCTCGGCCTCTTCGACCTGCCCGAAGGGCCGGGCCCTCGACCCCTCAAGCCCACCGCGCGTCCCCGCGGGATCTTCGCCCGGCCGCCGACCCACGTGGAGGCCACCGCGCCTTCCCGGGCCCCGCCGGGCGGGGGGACGGTGGTGGTGCGGTGAGGCGAGAAAGCTCTGGCGATTGTTGCGGCCGGTGAGGAGGTTGGATGAGCATGACCATCAGACGAGAAGACGTCGCCTCCGGCCGGCGGCTGCCCCCGGTGCACCCGGGAGAGATCCTGCGCGAGGAGTTCCTGGAACCGCTGGGGATCGGCGTGTACCGGTTGGCCCAGGCGCTCAAGGTTTCGCGGGCGAGACTGAAGGACATCGTGCTCGGCCGGCGCGGCGTGACGACGGACACCGCCCTGCGCCTGGCCCGCTACTTCGGCACGACGCCCCAGTTCTGGATCCGTCTCCAGACCCGCTACGATCTCGAGGTCGCGGAGCGCACGACCCTGCGCCAGATCGAGCGGGAGGTGGAGCCGCGGAGGGCGGTCGAAGCCTGATACCCTATGGGCCGGAACACGAGCAGCCTTCTCAAGGCTGACATCGACCGGGAACTGGCGCAGGTCGGGGGCCTGCTCGAGGAAACCCGAAGCGACCTGAAGGGCGCGGGCGGAGTGCCGAGCCGCCTGGAAGTGCGCGGCGTGGCGAGCGTACTGCAAGACTTCTACTCGGGGGTCGAGCGCGTCTTCGAGCGCATCGCGGTGGAGCTGGACGGGGAGCTGCCTCGGGGCGGCGACTGGCACAGTCGAGGGCGTCCGCCCCCGGGTCCTGACCTCCGACCTCGCGGAACGGCTGCGGCCGTTCCTGCGTTTCCGGCACCTGTTCCGGGACATCGGCGGCGGACAACTGCGCTGGGAGCGCAGCACCGAGCTTCTTGCAGAGGCGGATGAGGTGTGGCCGCTCCTGAAGCAGCAAATGCAGGAGTTCAAGGGCGTGCTGGGGCAGCTCCACGACGGCTGTCCGTGAAGGATTCCCTCTTCCATCCGGCAGCTCTGTCAGCCCACCCGGCTTGGCATGCAGCAGCCTGAATGTCTCCATTGAGTAAATTTACTCAGTAGCGTAATTTCCCGGGCATGGAGTCCTTCCAGCGCCCCCAGGTCGACACCCTCGTCGAGCGGCTGGCCGAGCCCGCCCGCTACATCACTGCCCTCTTCGGCCCGCGTCAGACCGGCAAGACCACCATCGCCCTCCAGGCCCTGGCGCGGACCGATCTGCCGAGCCGCTACCTCCCGGTCGACGAGCCCGAGGCTCCCGGATTCCCCACCCCGTACGACGAGACTGCGGCGACCTTCCGGCTGCACCCGCGGCGGGACTCGGAATGGCTGGTGCGCCAGTGGGAAGAGGCCCGGCTCGATGCGCAACGATCGCCGCACGGGTCCGTGCTGGTCCTCGACGAGATCCAGAAGATCGAGGGGTGGTCGGAGACCGTGAAGGGGCTCTGGGACGCCGACCGCCTCCGCGACTGCCCCTTGCGCGTGGTCATCCTGGGCTCGGCACCGCTGCTCATGCAGTCGGGGCTGAGCGAGAGCCTCGCCGGCCGCTTCGAGACCATCCGCGTCACTCACTGGTCCTTCGCCGAGATGTCTGCGGCCTTCGGTTTCGACCTGCCGAGGTACCTCTACTTCGGCGGGTATCCGGGCGCGGCCCCTCTCGTCCGGGAGCCCGACCGGTGGCGCGCCTTCATCCTCGGCGGCCTCGTGGAGCCCAACATCGAGCGCGACCTGCTGGCCATGACGCGGGTGGACAAACCGGCCCTGCTCAAGCGGCTCTTCGAGCTGGGCGCCGACTGCTCCGGGCAGATCCTGTCCTACACCAAGATGCTGGGCCAGCTCCACGACGCCGGGAACACGACCACCCTGGCGCGCTACCTCAACCTGCTGGCCAAGGTCGGCTTCCTCGCCGGCCTGCAGAAGTACACTGGCAGCCGCGCCTCACGGCGGGGGTCCATCCCCAAGCTCAACGTGCTCAACACCGCCCTGATGACGGCCGGCTCGGGGTACTCCTTCGAGGAGGCGCAAGCGGACCGCACGTTCTGGGGCCGCATCGTCGAGAGCGCGGTGGGCGCGCACCTGTTCAACACAGCCGAGTCCGATATGCGCCTGCACTACTGGCGGGACGGGGACGACGAGGTCGACTTCGTGCTGAGACGGGGGAGCCGGGTTGTTGCCATCGAGGTGAAGAGCGGGGAGGAGGGGAGGCCGGCGCGAGGGCGGAGGCCACTGCGGGGCATGGACGAGTTCGAGCGGCGGTTTGATCACTGCCGCCGCCTGCTTGTGGGCGAGGGCGGGATCCCGCTCAACGAGTTTCTGACGGGGACGGCTGGCGAATGGTTCGAGGAGGCATGGGGGTGAGAGTACCGCGAAACTGCACCGAGATCCCGGCAGGGGACGGGGACCGGCATGCGCACGGCGAGAGGCGGTCCCGGCCTCTGAAGGAGTACCGGGAGGCGCCGGCCTATGTGCTGGTTGGCGACCCCGGCGCCGGCAAGACGACCGCCTTCGAGACGGAGCGCGAGGCGCTGGGGGATGATGCCTGCCTGGTGACGGCCCGCGACTTTCTGACCTTCGAGCCGCAGGACCACCCGGAGTGGGGCGGCAAGGTCCTGTTCATCGACGGACTGGATGAGGTGCGCGCCGGGTCGTCAGATGTGCGCACGCCCTTCGACCAAGTCCGCGCCAGGCTCGACGCGCTGGGCAAGCCGCGCTTCCGGCTGTCGTGCCGGGAGGCGGACTGGTTAGGGGAGAATGACCGGAAGCACCTGGAATCCGTGTCGCCGGACTCCCAGGTGAAGGTGCTGCGCCTCGATCCCCTGACAGATGCGGACATCGCCTCGATCCTGGGGGCCAAGTCGGACATCCCCGATGCCCGGGCCTTTGTCGAGGAAGCGAGGCAGCGGGGCGTCGAGGGCCTGCTGGAGAACCCGCAGACCCTGGAGATGCTGGCCGTTGCTGTGGCACCGAGAGATGAATGGCCGAGGAGCCGCAAAGAGACCTTCGAGATGGCCTGCGGCCAGATGGTCCGGGAGCACAACGACGGGCATCAGGCGGCGCAAGAGGGGAGAAGCCTTCCTGGTCCCAATCAGCTTCTCGATGCTGCAGGGCGTCTCTGCGCACTTCAACTGATCTCGGGCCGTGGTGGGTACACATTGCGTGGCGAGCCGGAAGACGAGTACCCCGCGCCGGACCAGTGCGACCCCGACAACCCCGAAGCGCTCCGTTCCGCACTCTTCACGAAGCTGTTCAAGGGCGCCGCTTCCAGCAACCGCTTCACCCCCGTTCACCGCCATGTCGCCGAATTCCTCGGCGGCCGGTATCTCGCCGGGGTCATCCACAACCGGCTCCCGGCCCGCAGGGTCATCTCCATGATGACGGGGGAGGACGGCGCCGTGGTCACGGAGATGAGGGGCCTGTCCGCCTGGCTCGCGGCTCACTCCAGGGAGGCCCGGGCGGACCTCATCGAACGCGACCCCATCGGCACCGGGCTGTACGGCGATATCGGCGCGTTCTCCAACGAGGAGAAGCGGGCGCTGCTGGAATCACTGAACCACGAGGGGATTCGACTCCATGCGCTAGGGGGATCTGCAGAGGCCTTTGGCGCCCTTGCTACGCCAGCCATGGAACCCGTGATCAGAGAAATCTTGAAGGACGGTGACCGAGGGCGGGACCACCAAGTGTTCACAGATTTCGTCTTGCGAGTTCTAAAGCAAGGCATCCCCTTGGTAGACCTCAGCGAACTCCTGCTCAGAACCGTCCGCGACGACACACGGTGGCCACGCGTCACCAAGGCTGCTCTGGATGCATTCATTCACTGCTGCAGACAGGACAGTTCGAGAAGGCTGCTGTCACTACTGTCTGACATACAGGCCAGCACTGTCGCCGACTCCGACAACGAGCTCCTCGGTACGTTGCTGACCCAACTCTACCCTCAGGAGCTGCCGCCATCCGAGATTTGGGGCTACCTTGCCGAGAGAGGCAATCCACTGCTTGGGAGA